>NZ_JAKEUP010000006.1:0-217151 GCF_022397895.1 Vibrio sp. Isolate33 | reverse complement strand
TGAATATCTTCGTATAAGGAGGTGATCCAGCCCCAGGTTCCCCTAGGGCTACCTTGTTACGACTTCACCCCAGTCATGAACCACAAAGTGGTGAGCGTCCTCCCCGAAAGGTTAAACTACCCACTTCTTTTGCAGCCCACTCCCATGGTGTGACGGGCGGTGTGTACAAGGCCCGGGAACGTATTCACCGTAGCATTCTGATCTACGATTACTAGCGATTCCGACTTCATGGAGTCGAGTTGCAGACTCCAATCCGGACTACGACGCACTTTTTGGGATTCGCTCACYATCGCTRGCTTGCTGCCCTCTGTATGCGCCATTGTAGCACGTGTGTAGCCCTACTCGTAAGGGCCATGATGACTTGACGTCGTCCCCACCTTCCTCCGGTTTATCACCGGCAGTCTCCCTGGAGTTCCCGACATTACTCGCTGGCAAACAAGGATAAGGGTTGCGCTCGTTGCGGGACTTAACCCAACATTTCACAACACGAGCTGACGACAGCCATGCAGCACCTGTCTCAGAGCTCCCGAAGGCACACCTGCGTCTCCGCTGGCTTCTCTGGATGTCAAGAGTAGGTAAGGTTCTTCGCGTTGCATCGAATTAAACCACATGCTCCACCGCTTGTGCGGGCCCCCGTCAATTCATTTGAGTTTTAATCTTGCGACCGTACTCCCCAGGCGGTCTACTTAACGCGTTAGCTCCGAAAGCCACGGCTCAAGGCCACAACCTCCAAGTAGACATCGTTTACGGCGTGGACTACCAGGGTATCTAATCCTGTTTGCTCCCCACGCTTTCGCATCTGAGTGTCAGTATCTGTCCAGGGGGCCGCCTTCGCCACTGGTATTCCTTCAGATCTCTACGCATTTCACCGCTACACCTGAAATTCTACCCCCCTCTACAGTACTCTAGTTCACCAGTTTCAAATGCAGTTCCGAGGTTGAGCCCCGGGCTTTCACATCTGACTTAATGAACCACCTGCATGCGCTTTACGCCCAGTAATTCCGATTAACGCTCGCACCCTCCGTATTACCGCGGCTGCTGGCACGGAGTTAGCCGGTGCTTCTTCTGTTGCTAACGTCAAGAGATAGCGCTATTAACRCTACCCCCTTCCTCACAACTGAAAGTACTTTACAACCCGAAGGCCTTCTTCATACACGCGGCATGGCTGCATCAGGCTTTCGCCCATTGTGCAATATTCCCCACTGCTGCCTCCCGTAGGAGTCTGGACCGTGTCTCAGTTCCAGTGTGGCTGATCATCCTCTCAGACCAGCTAGGGATCGTCGCCTTGGTGAGCCATTACCTCACCAACTAGCTAATCCCACCTAGGCATATCTTGACGCGAGAGGCCCGAAGGTCCCCCTCTTTGGCCCGTAGGCATTATGCGGTATTAGCCATCGTTTCCAATGGTTATCCCCCACATCAAGGCAATTTCCTAGGCATTACTCACCCGTCCGCCGCTCGACGCCCATTAACGCACCCGAAGGATTGTTAGTGTCGTTTCCGCTCGACTTGCATGTGTTAGGCCTGCCGCCAGCGTTCAATCTGAGCCATGATCAAACTCTTCAATTTAAGATTTTGYGACTCAACGAATACTGACTTCANNGTTTCCGCTCGACTTGCATGTGTTAGGCCTGCCGCCAGCGTTCAATCTGAGCCATGATCAAACTCTTCAATTTAAGATTTTGYGACTCAACGAATACTGACTTCAAAACTACTRTGTAATTYTAAAGCTATTACCATTCCAACAGAATGGTAATGAATTGACTGTGCCAAATAACCGARGTTATTYGTATTGGTCACTCAGTTCATTGAAATCATTTTGATTCCGAAGAATCTGTTTTATCTAACGATAAAACGTTTTGATATTCATCAACGAGTGCCCACACAGATTGATAGGTTTAAATTGTTAAAGAGCTNGCCAAATAACCGAGGTTATTTGTATTGGTCACTCAGTTCATTGAAATCATTTTGATTCCGAAGAATCTGTTTTATCTAACGATAAAACGTTTTGATATTCATCAACGAGTGCCCACACAGATTGATAGGTTTAAATTGTTAAAGAGCTTCTCTTCATTGTGACTTACATCACTTCGGAAGAGGCGGCCATTCTAGCGATTTAATTCTCAGTGTCAAACACTTTTGAAAATTAATTTCTACTTTCTAAAAGTAGAAGCGAATAATCGCTTAAAGCTAGTTGCCTCACTAACATTCTTCGCTGAAGCCTTGTGGCGTCTGCCGTGTCAGTGAGGCGGCATTATAGAGATGTTCATCACATTGGCAAGTGTTTATTAAAGAAAAATGCAAAAATAACGACTACATGACGAATAAACACCCAAAGCCTTATTTATGCAACTTTAACTACAAAGTACCTACAAAATAACCACAGACTTATCCACAATTGCTTTAATTTTATCCCCTAGAAACAAAAAAGCTGCCTTATGTCAGCCTTTAAATAGAAAGGAGTTTAAATTCCAGAGCCATATTGCTCTCCATCATCCTCATGAAGCCCACATTCTCGTTTTAATCCATTAAAGCGGGTTTCTTCTTCCGTCATACCCGGTTCCCATTTCTTAGTCGTATGTGTATCTCCAACAGAAAGGTAACCCTGATCTCGAAGCGGGTGATAACTCAGGCCATGTTCTTCTAGGTAGTAGTGAACATCTTTATTCGTCCAATCGATTACCGGCAAGAATTTAAACACACCATTTTGGATAGATAAGATTGGCAGATTTGCACGCGATTGAGATTGCTCCCTTCTTAAACCGGAAAACCATGTCCCAGCCTCAAGCTCATCTAGCGCACGTCTCATCGGTTCTACTTTATTAAGCTTGTTGTACTTCTCTATCCCTTCGATACCTTGGTCCCAAAGTTTGCCATATTGCGCTTCTTGCCAATTAGGGCTCTGCTGCGCGCGAAAGACTTGAAGGTTTAGAGTCAGTTTCTGACTTAACTCATCTATAAAACGATACGTTTCAGGGAATAGGTAACCTGTATCCGTCAAGATAACGGGAATATCCGGTTTTGCTTGTGTGACCAAATGAAGCATTAACGCGGCTTGAATGCCGAAACTTGAAGACACCACATGTGTTCCTTCCAAGTTTTCTAGCGCCCACTTAACTCTTTCTAATGCTGTTAGCTGCTCTAACTCAGCATTAATTTGTCCAAGACGAAGTATTTGCTCCGTCTTAGTCAATGCGAGTAGTTCTGCTAACTTCAGCTTTGAAGCGACAGAATTATGCATGCAGATCCCTCTTTGAAATGATCACCTCTTCGATGATGCCAGCTCGGATGGTAAAATCGCCAAAGCCTTCATTGTCTTGTCGTTCTGTAGCCCAGCGCCCTACCAGCGAATCAATCTCTTCTAAGATCTGAGCTGATGTGATGTTCTCTTTATACATCTTAGGAATACGAGTACCTGCTTTGTTCCCACCTAAGTGCATATTGTAACGACCTGGTGCTTTACCCACTAAACCAAGTTCAGCCAACATCGCGCGACCACAACCATTTGGACAACCAGTGATTCGAAGGATAATGTTATCTTCTTCTGGTAATCCATGTTTATTGAGAATGTCTTCAACATCTGTCACGAACTCAGGAAGAAAACGTTCGGCTTCTGCCATTGCTAGAGGACATGTTGGGAATGCCACACACGCCATTGAATTTTTGCGTTGCTCGCTTACCGCGTCATCCATCAAGCCGTATTGACGAGCCAGTTTCTCAATTTTAGCCTTCTGGCTTTTAGGGACACCTGCAACAATTAAGTTTTGGTTTGCAGTCATGCGGAAATCACCTTTGTGGACTTTCGCAATTTCAGCCACACCCGTTTTCAAAGCCTTACCTGGGGAATCAAGTAAACGACCATTTTCAATAAACAGTGCTAAGTGGTGTTTGCCGTCAATACCTTCCGCCCAACCGATACGGTCACCACGGCCAGTAAACTCATAAGGACGGCTTTCAGAGAACTCGACGCCTGCACGCTTTTCGACTTCCGCTTTGAATACATCAATGCCAACACGGTCTAGTGTGTATTTGGTTTTTGCGTTCTTACGGTTTGAACGGTTACCCCAATCACGCTGTGTAGTCACAACGGCTGCTGCTACATCTAATGTCTTCTCTAATGGTACAAAACCAAAGTCGTCAGCTTTACGTGCATAAGTAGAGGTATCGCCGTGCGTCATTGCTAAACCACCACCCACTAACACGTTAAAGCCCACCAGCTTTCCGTCTTTAGCAATCGCAACAAAGTTAAGATCATTGGCATGAACATCTACGTCATTCTGTGGAGGGATCACAACCGTCGTCTTGAACTTACGCGGTAGGTAGTTGCTACCTAAGATAGGTTCTTCATCCGTTGTTTCTAACTTCTCACCATCCAACCAGATTTCTGCATAAGCGCGAGTCTTAGGTAATAGATGTTCACTGATCTTTTTCGCCCACTCATACGCTTCTTGATGAAGCTCAGATTCAACCGGGTTTGTTGTACACAGAACATTCCGGTTTACGTCACCTGCTGTCGCAATTGAATCAATGCCAATACTGTTTAGCGTTTGGTGCATCAGCTTGATATTTGGCTTTAACACGCCGTGAAACTGAAACGTTTGACGAGTCGTTAAACGGATTGAACCATAAGACGTGCTTTCATCGGCAAACTTATCTATTGCTAACCACTGCTTAGGAGTAATGATGCCACCTGGCATACGCGCACGAAGCATGACATTATGTAAAGGTTCTAACTTTTGTTTTGCACGCTCGTTGCGGATATCACGGTCATCTTGTTGATACATACCATGGAAGCGGATCAGCTGAAAGTTGTCTGCGGTAAAACCACCAGTTATACGGTCTTGAAGATCTTGTTCAATCGTACCGCGTAGATTCTTACTTTCACGCTTCAAACGCTCATTGTCAGCCAAAGGTCCAAGTACTTGACCTAGCACTTCTTGCTCTATTACTTGCTTGCTCATTAGTACACATCCCTTTGGTAACGTTTCGCTTTACGTAAATCATTAATATATTGTTCAGCTTGCTCACGGCTCTGGTTGCCATGTTTTTCCGCAATAGTAACTAATGCTTCATGAACATCTTTCGCCATTCGAGTCGCATCACCACAAACATAAAGGTACGCGCCCTCTTGCAGCCATTGCCAAAGCTGCTCTGCCTGTTCGATTAAACGGTCTTGAACATAAACTTTTTCTTTTTGGTCGCGGCTAAAGGCAACATCCAACCTGGTTAGCGCACCAGACTTGAGGTATTTCTGCCATTCAACTTGGTATAAGAAATCTTGAGTAAAGGTACGGTCGCCGAAGAACAACCAGCTCTTACCTTGAGCATCATTGTTTTCACGCTCTTGAACAAAGCTGCGGAAAGGTGCGATACCAGTGCCTGGGCCGACCATGATGATTGGCGTGTTGTCGTCTTGTGGTAACTTAAAGTTATTGTTGTTCTCTACAAACACCTTAACTTCGCCACCTTCTTCAAGGCGCTGAGCCAAGAAGCTTGATGCTCCACCTAAACGAGACTCTTCACCTTTTTGGTATTCAACTAAGCCAACCGTTAAGTGAACTTCTTCATCCACTTCTGCTTGACTCGATGCAATAGAATAGAGACGCGGAGTCAGCTTACGTAATAGGCCTAATAACTCATCAGCCGATAACTTGGTTTTCTTCTCTGCTAGTACGTCAACGATCTGAGTATTACCTGCATATTCACGAAGCTTGTCTTTATCTTCCACCAGCTTGATTAACTTCTTGCTGCCAGATAACTCAGCAAACTTAGTTACAAGTTGAGGATTTGACGTGGTGATCTCGAACTTACTCACTAGAGCGCTATGAATAGATAAGCTTTCACCATCTACATCGACACTCTCAATACCAGACAGCCCAACCTTCGCAAGAATCTGATTCGCCAATTCTGAACTGTTTTCGTACCACACGCCCAACGCGTCACCCGGTTGGTAAGTGATACCCGACTCATCAAGATCAATCTCGATATGACGAACATCTTTACCTGAATCACGACCAGTGATCTTCTGGCTTGCTAGCAATGTCGCTGTGTATGGGTTTTGTTTGGTGTATTGCGAATGTCCAGCAGCCGCTTGGCCTACTGGTAGTTGAACTACTTCCGCTTCAGCGCCCGTCGACAATGCTTCTTGAACTTGAGACAGCGCTTTCGCACGCCACTCTGTTGCCGATGCTTCGTAATCAACATCGCAATCAAGACGATCGACAAACGATTTAGCACCACGCTTAGAAAGGAAGTTATCGAAGTCTTTGGCGGTTTGGCAGAAGAACTCGTAGCTTGAGTCACCTAAACCAATCACACCATATTGTAGGTTTGCTAGTTTTGGCGCTTTCTTCGATTGTAAGAATTCGTGCAACTCAATAGCGTTATCAGGCGCTTCACCCTCACCATTGGTAGATGCTACAAAAATGACGTGTGTCTCTTTCGCTAGATTCTTACCTTTGTAGTCACTGGCATCGAAAAGCTCGACGGCAATACCTAAGGCTTTGGCTTCTGCTTCAAGCGATTCAGCAACACCTTTCGCGTTACCCGTTTGAGAAGCAAAGATAATACTTAGCTTACCCGCTGGTTTAGCGGCTACAGAAGCGGCAGCTTGAGCGATTGGTGCAGCTGCACCTACAGGCTGAGCTTGGCTCACACCCCAAAGATAGCCGCTGACCCATGCCAGTTGCTGAGAAGATAGTTCAGAAACAGTTTGCTGAAGATGACCTAATTGTTGGTCATTAAGTGGTGCTGCTAGTCCAGGTAACTCATTAGCCCCAGACTGTGCATTATTATTTTGTGAAGACTCTTTCTTATTTAAAGACATGGTCACGACATCCCTAATCATTGCGTGACGATAGATTAACCACTCCTTTTAATAACAAGAAAGAATAGAAAAGTATGTTTTATAACTTTTTGGAAGTAAAAACCGATTGAAACGTAATTTTACTTACTGGTTTTCGATCCGAACTTGCTGAAAGCCAACCGCCATTGCCGACTTAGATGCTAAGTCTAGATCCGCATAATGGCACTCCTCACCATGAACATCAGTGAGCAGAACAAAGCCGCCTCCCATATGGCGAAACTCTACAACCCAAGACCCTTCTTGTATTGAGGGCTCTATGACCGCTTCCACTAGCAGGTTTTCTCGATATAAATTTCGTAATTCATTGAGTGTCATATTCCATCCCTTGCTTTGACCTCACAACATAGACTCTATAAGAATAGACGCTAATCAGCTCCCTGTATAAGGATGGTCGAAAGTGATGAATGTGCTAACTAATTCCAGAAAGATATATACCCAAGTAACCTCAAGATGCTTGGGTATAACCAATAGATATAAAAAAAACGCCACTTAATAAAGTGGCGTTCTTAAAATTTGTTCTAAATGCTTTTCAAAATAAGCTTTAATCGCTTAGAAACGAACTTCCGCACCAGCAAACCAGCCATCTACCATGACAAAGTTTTTACCTAGATCAGATTTAAAGAACTCATCTGAGTCTAGGTCGATAACACGGTAGCCACCACGCAGAGCAATTTCAGATTCTGACACAGGAATTCGGTACTGAACACCTGCCATTAAGTCCGTACTCTTAATTTCGCTGCTATCACCGAATTCCATCGTACCGATGATATCAAAGTTGGTATCAGGAACGTTGATCTCTGCGTTGCCGTAGAAGCTCCACGTAAATTCATCAAAAGTTGATGTTTTCGCGCCTGTCGCTATTGGTTCTATGTAATTCGAGTTTGAATACTGAGTAAACGTCACACCCGCATCGAAGTTCATCAGCTTGTGTTCTAACAGCGTGTAGTAAAACGTGTAGTCGTACTTATCAAAAGCCAACGCATCCGTATCAATAGACGTATAACGGAAGCTAGCATTTGGTAGCATTGGGGCATTATGCTCAAATGCGAAATACACCGAAGGTGAATTAGAATCTTCGTCTTGTCTCACTTCGTTTAGCTTGGTACTTCCCCACCACATATCGGCACCGACTTTAGCCGTGTAAGAAAACTCTTCTTCAGCAGCGACTGCCGAACTTAAAGATAGCATTCCTACTAAAGCAATTAATGGCATTTTATTCATTTGAGATAGCTCCAATTCCATATCGTTGTGCTAAGTGTATGCACATTCATAGATTATTGGGGAAAATTCTATCACACATCTTAAAGACTAGAACGATAAACCGCTGGTGAATAAAGATTTGACGGCACCATGACGTTAGTAACGTCTTTGGTTAGAACTGTGTACATAGTTTTTGAAAAACCACACACCGATTGCAATCACAATCAACCAAGGCAACAGCTTAAAGACGACACTCATCATACCCAAGACCAGCATGACTAACAGTGCTACGCCAGTTGCGGCCAATACCGTCATAAACGTAATACCAGTGACAAGCAGAGTTGCTACGAAAATAAGAACAAAGATTAATTCAAACATAATGGTCTCCCTAATGAGTTCATGACCTATCTTTCCTACTTTCTAACATTGCAGCTTCTGTACCAAGTCATAAAAAATCAACAAAACCCTTATTTATCAAGCAAATAAAAAGCCACATATTTTCATGCGTGGCTTTCCAATAAGTCAAAGTGGTAAATTTAGCCTCTAATGGCGAATTTAACCTTAACGTTTGAGAGATGCTATACGTTCAACTCTTTAGGAATCTTAGCCAATGCCGTCTGCATTACTTCGATACCCGCGCCTTTCTTATGCGCATTTTCACTGATGTAGCGACGCCATTGTCTTGCACCTGGCATGCTTTGGAACAAACCAAGCATATGACGAGAGATATGTCCTAAGCTCGCACCATTTGAAAGTTCACGCTCAATGTATGGGTACATCTCTTCAACAACTTGTGAGCGTTTCTTAATTGGCGTATCTAAGCCAAAGATCTGTTGGTCAACTTCCGCAAGAATAAATGGACTATGGTAAGCCTCACGACCAATCATCACACCATCAAGGTGCTGAAGATGTTCTTTAGTCTGTTCTAACGTAGTGATACCGCCGTTGACTGCGATCACTAGATCTGAGAAGTCTTTCTTGATTTGGTATGCACGATCGTAGTCTAGAGGTGGGATCTCACGGTTCTCTTTCGGGCTTAGACCACTCAACCATGCTTTGCGGGCATGGATAGTAAATTGCTCACAGCCGCCTTTTTCAGAAACAGTAGAAACAAACTTAGTTAGAAACTCATAAGAGTCTTGATCATCGATACCAATTCGCGTTTTCACTGTGATTGGAATATCGGTCACTTCTTTCATTGCTGATACACAATCTGCCACCAGCTCAGGCTCAGCCATTAAACAAGCACCAAAGCGACCATTTTGAACTCGGTCTGAAGGACAACCTACGTTTAGGTTCACTTCATCGTAGCCGCGCTCACCAGCAAGTTTCGCACAAGCAGCTAAATCAACTGGGTTAGAGCCACCAAGTTGAAGTGCAAGAGGGTGTTCTTGCTCGTTATATTCTAGGAAGTCGCCCTTACCATGTAAGATCGCGCCCGTTGTTACCATTTCCGTGTACAGAAGAGTCTGCTGAGAAAGCAAACGGTGAAAGTAACGACAGTGGCGGTCAGTCCAATCGAGCATTGGAGCGACGGACAGCCTACATGAATGTGTCATGGCAAAGTACCCTAGTAGCGAGTCAAAAAAATATGCTGGAATACCCAGCAAAAGTAAGGTCGGCTATTGTAAATGCTATGCCCTGTTTGTGCTATATGAACTTTGCCTCACACTTTTTTTATAAACCTATTCACCAGATCTCTAATTCAACCTCACTAATCAGTTATGCCTTGAGTCACACTGTCATTTTGAGTTACCTTGTCTTATTCAAAGTCGTGGGTCACAATACGCTCTGTACCTGACTTTAATAGAAATCATTGGTCCCCAAAACGTAGTAACCTAGAAATAGAGTTTGAATAGGGATGGCCGATTGAATGGTGAAAAATTTGGACCACACATTAATAGAGCAAGTTGAAGGGATATGCGCATCGCGAGGTGTTAGATTAACGCCTCAGAGAAAGCGAGTGTTTGAGCTCATTCTCTCTAATAAAAAAGCCTCCAGTGCTTATGAATTGTTAGAGCAGTTGAAAGTCAGTGAACCACAAGCCAAACCACCTACGGTTTATCGCGCTTTAGATTTCTTGTTAGAACAAGGTTTCATTCACCGAGTTGAGTCAACCAATAGCTTTATATGCTGCTGTTCTTGCAATGCCGACAAACATTTCTCTCAACTACTGATCTGCGATAAATGTGGCACTGTGATAGAACTGCAAGACGATGCGCTTGTCACTCTACTCGCGAGTAACGCTGAGAAGCATGGCTTTCAATTGACCAATCATGTCATTGAATCACATGGCATTTGCCAAAGCTGCTCCTCTGAGATGAAAGAATAAGATTATAGAAGAACATTATGCGCGCTGAATTTGTAAACCCGTTTTTAGCTTCTTTGATGAACGTATTAAAAACGATGGCTTCTCTAGAATTGAAGCCACAAAAACCAAGAGTGAAGAAAGATGAAATCGCTCGTGGTGATGTATCTGGCCTGATCGGTATGGTGGGTACACAGTCTCGTGGTTCGATGTCGATCACCTTTGATGAAGGTCTCGCTCTCGAAATCATGGAAAACATGCTAGGTGAACGACCAAACGGCCTCAACGAAGAAGTGACCGATATGGTGGGTGAAATCACTAACATGGTAACAGGCGGTGCAAAACGTATTCTTGCAGAAAGCGGTTTTGACTTCGACATGGCAACGCCAATCGTGGTTTCAGGTAAAGGCCACACGATTCGTCACAAGTGTGATGGGGCAATCATCATCATGCCTTTCTCATCTCAATGGGGTAATGCCTTCATCGAGATCTGCTTCGAATAAAAGTCGCCACTACGAATATTTAGAAGGCTGACGCTGTATTTAAGAGGCTGACAGGTATGTCAGCTTTTTTATTACCTGAGATTCAACCCTTGCTTACTCTACAGATACAAAAACGCCAACCCGAAGGTTGGCGTTTCTTTTTAGTCTATCAACTCAATTAAGCTTTAAGTGCTTTAAATGCGTTGATTAGACCGTTAGTTGAGCTGTCGTGAGACGTTACTTGTGCGTCGTCAGCAAGCTCTGGAAGAATTTGGTTTGCTAGTTGCTTACCAAGTTCTACGCCCCATTGGTCGAAACTAAAGATGTTCCAGATAACGCCTTGAACAAAGATCTTGTGCTCGTACATCGCAATTAGATTACCTAAAGAGCGAGGGTTGATTTGCTTAACAAGAATTGAGTTAGTTGGGCGGTTACCTTCAAATACTTTGAAAGGTACTAGCTCAGCTACTTCTTCAGCTGTTTTGCCCGCCGCTAGGAATTCAGCTTCTACTGTCTCTTTTGTCTTACCGAAAGCAAGTGCTTCAGTTTGAGCAAAGAAGTTAGACATCAGCTTCTGGTGGTGATCAGACGCTGGGTTGTGGCTGATAGCAGGCGCGATGAAGTCTGATGGGATCAGCTTAGTGCCTTGGTGAATCAGTTGGTAGAAAGCGTGCTGGCCGTTTGTACCTGGTTCACCCCAGATGATAGGACCTGTTTGGTACTCTACTGGGTTGCCTTCACGGTCTACAAACTTACCGTTCGACTCCATGTTGCCTTGCTGGAAGTACGCAGCGAAACGATGCATGTATTGGTCGTAAGGTAGAATTGCTTCCGACTCAGCGCCGTGGAAGTTGTTGTACCAAATACCGATAAGCGCAAGGATTACTGGAATGTTGCTTTCAAACTCAGTTGAAGCAAAGTGGTTATCCATCTCGTGAGCACCTTCTAGTAGCTCAACGAAGTTATCGAAGCCTACAGAAAGAGAAATAGAAAGACCGATCGCAGACCATAGTGAGTAGCGACCACCAACCCAGTCCCAGAATTCGAACATGTTGTCAGTATCGATACCAAACTCAGCTACCGCAGTTGCGTTAGTTGACAGTGCTGCGAAGTGTTTAGCAACGTGTGCGTTGTCACCCGCTTCAGCCAAGAACCAATCACGTGCAGAGTGCGCGTTCGTCATTGTTTCTTGAGTAGTGAATGTTTTAGATGCAACTAGGAATAACGTTGTTTCTGGGTTTAGAGGCTTAAGTGTCTCAACAATGTGAGTGCCATCTACGTTAGAAACGAAGTGCATGTTTAGGCGAGTTTTGTATGGTGTTAGCGCTTCAGTCACCATGTATGGACCAAGGTCCGAACCGCCGATACCGATGTTTACTACATCAGTGATCTCTTTACCTGTGTAACCTTTCCACTCACCAGAAACGATGCGGTGCGTGAACAGTTCCATTTTTGCTAGTACAGCGTTAACAGCTGGCATTACGTCTTTGCCATCAACCATTACTGGGTTGTCGCTACGGTTACGCAGAGCTGTGTGAAGTACTGAACGGCCTTCAGTCTTGTTGATTGCATCACCGCCAAACATCGCTTCAATTGCAGACTTAACTTCAGTCTCGTTTGCAAGAGCAAATAGGTGCTGCATAGTCTCAGCGTCGATTAGGTTCTTAGAGTAATCCACTAAGATGTCTGAACCGAAGCGAGTAGAAAAGCTCTCGAAACGCTTTGCATCTTGAGCAAATAGCTCTTTCATATCCATATCTTGAGCAGACTCAAAATGTGCAGTTAGAGCTTTCCACGCTTGTGTTTGCGTTGGGTTGATATTTTTCAACATGGTATCTATCCCGATGTTACTGTAGGTTTTATTCTAAACGTCACCTGGGTGATGAATAGAACCCCCGATTAGGCGAAAGTTTATATTTTTCTGTGATGACCAAACCGCATCACCACTGAAAGATTCTTTGTAATTTTTTTTCACGACGTATTATGCCGTATATGAAGAGCTGCACCTTGAGATAAATCAGGATTCGAATTCCTGACAGAAAGATCGGAGCAGACTCTAGCTCTAACATAATTAAATGTGAGCGAGACCTGATAAATTCAAGTTCAAAAGATAGCGTTAAACCACTTTTTTTCCAAATACATTATAAAGGATGGCGTATGTGGATTCAGAAGACTATACACCTAAATGCACGAAAGCGTGGATTCCATCTCATTACTGATGAAATTGAACAACAGATACACGATATCAATTCTCTATCTGTTGGTTTATTACATCTCTTTATTCAGCATACCTCTGCCAGCCTAACGCTGAATGAGAACGCCGATCCGACTGTCCGTAGCGATATGGAATCGCACTTCAATAAGTTTGTCCCAGAGCGAGCACCCTACTACAGACACACCTATGAGGGCGATGATGATATGCCAGCTCACATTAAAGCATCGACACTTGGCAACTGTGTGACAATCCCTATCACCAACGGTCGTTTAGCTTTGGGAACATGGCAGGGTATTTACTTAGGTGAACATCGAGATTGTGGTGGAAGCCGAACAGTAATTGCTACGATTCAAGGTAAGTAGGCTGCTTGAAAGCTAGGTCTCTTAAATAAAAACAATATCTTATTAATAAAAAAGAGTGGTGTGTTTCCACTACCACTCTGATAAAAATAGTATTAGGCCTGCTGTAGGCCAAATGCTTTAGAAGGGCTGGTTTATCATAACCCTAAAGGTCCCTTCATCGCCGCCTCGTGCTAATTCCGCACGAACAACAATGCCTTCCACTTGGAAACGAACCGCGCCGCCAAGGCTCCATTTCATATCCGTGTGCAGTGTTTTGATATCGTACTCATCCGCAACGCGCCCTACTTCGGCAAACGCTACCCATTGCCACCAAGGCAAATCGTAGTAGTTAATCAGCGGAATATCTCCCAATGGCTGCCAATCTGGAAGCACTCGATATTCTGCAGAGTAATGTACCGCCGAACGTCCATGGTAGCGACCTCCGGTATAGCCGCGTAAGCGATATAAACCACCCAGTCTAGCTTGCTCCGTTTCCGGTGGACGAGCACAGTCTTGACTAGAACAGTTATCCCAAGTTGGTGTATCAGCCGTATAGAAATCAAATGCCACGACTTGTTGGTCGAACAGATCCCCTAACGGACCTAAAGCGAAATACTGACTATTTTGGAAGGCCCACTTCAACCACAAGTCATCATCAGACCAACTATCGGCACCGGTGGTGAACTCAAGATTAGTATGAGAACCTTTGGTTGGGTTACGTGTGCTATCACGGTTATCCCAATCAAACGCTAAACTAAAGCCTGTTGCTTCTTCAGTGTTATTCAAACCTTCTAGCTCACGAGCGGTATAAAAAGGCGTGAAGATAATCGAGCTAACACCCGACTCGACTGGCGAAGCAAAACTCACATCTTTGATTGGCTGAAAAGCGCCAAGCAAACCATGCTCTGCAACATTGCCCCAAGGCAGCAAATACTTAAATTCGAACTGATAGTTTTGTTCTAGACCATCGGCAATGGTTTTGTCATCGATAGATGAATCGTTATCGCCTTGAGAGCCAATGTAATACGGATTGTCGTTAAAGCACGCTTGATACATCTGAGTGCTAAACAACACGTTCTCAGACAAGGCATAGTTAAACGCAGAGAGAAAACCAACATAGCTGTCTTTGTCAGAATAAAGCGCCATACCAAACAGAGCAGCTTGAGGTTGCCAAACACCCTTTGCGACACCCGCAACACCAAAGGTATTGCCCATGGTTTCAGTGCTGAAATAGAAAGGGACAAAAGCGGTATCTTTTTCTTCACTTAAGGCTGAAGAAGAAAAGCTAACACCGAGTAATGCCATTGCTGACATTAACCAGTGTCGAGTCGTTCGCTTGAACATAATTTACCTTACAAGACCCATAGCTACTTCACATACTCCATCGCAACACGAGAAGTCAGCTTAGTGACCAACTCATAAGCGATAGTGCCAATATGTTCCGCCACTTCTTCTGAAGGTAAATCTTTACCCCATAGCGTCGCTTCATCACCCACTTGATCGATCGCATCAGGGCCTAAGTCGACCGTTAACATATCCATCGATACTCGGCCTGCGATAGGCACCTTTCTACCGTTAACGAACACTGGCGTGCCGTTAGGTGCAGTGCGAGGGTAACCATCGCCATAACCAATTGCGATTACACCAACTTTAGTATCACGTTTACTGGTCCAGTTACCGCCATAACCCACGCTTTCACCCGCTTTAACATCACGAACGGCAATCAGGTGCGAGGTAAGAGTCATCACAGGCATAAAGCCAAGCTCTTGTGCTGATTTATCAACAAACGGCGATACACCGTAAGAGATGATACCAGGGCGAACCCAATCAAGGTGGCTATCAGGCCAAGCTAACAAACCAGCAGAAGCTGCCAGTGAGCGCTCACCCTCACAGCCTTCAGTCAAAGACAGAAATAATTCAGTCTGTTGCTCTGTGGTTGCTTTGTCTAACTCATCAGCACAGCCAAAGTGGCTCATGTAGCGCAAAGGCTTAGCCACGTTAGGGCACTGATGCAGGCGCTCAACGAAATCTTGATATTGTTCAGAACGAACACCCAAGCGATGCATGCCGCTATCAACTTTCAGCCACACCACAACGGGTGATTCAAGAACCGAGTTTTCTAGGGCGCTCAGTTGCTCTTCACAATGCACCACGGTTTGGATGTTATTGGTCACCAATATTGGTAAATCACCTGACGAGTAAAAACCCTCAAGCAATAGAACAGGTTGAACAATGCCACCAGCACGCAGTTGTAAGGCTTCTTCAATACGAGCCACACCAAACGCATCTGAGTTTTTCGAATGTTTAGCAATATGCAGTAAGCCGTGTCCGTAGCCATTCGCTTTCACAACCGACATGACTTTACATTGCGGAGCCTTCGACTTTATTTGACGAAGGTTATGTTCCAACGCACTAAGATCAATGCTTGCCGTCGCTGCTTTCATATACGTCATTAACGATTACTCATCATCAAATGCAGGACCTGCATAGTTATCAAATCGGGAATGTTGACCTTGGAATGTCAGACGAACCGAACCGATAGGACCGTTACGCTGCTTACCAAGGATGATCTCAGCAATGCCCTTTAGTGAGCTATCTGGGTTATAAACCTCATCTCGATAGATAAACATGATCAAATCGGCATCTTGCTCGATCGAACCTGATTCACGCAAATCCGAGTTTACTGGGCGCTTATCAGCACGTTGCTCTAGGGAACGGTTAAGCTGAGAAAGTGCGACAACCGGAACGTTCAGTTCTTTCGCTAGCGCTTTCAATGAACGAGAGATCTCGGCGATTTCAAGAGTACGGTTATCAGACAAAGAAGGAACACGCATTAATTGAAGGTAATCTATCATGATCATAGAGATACCATCGTGTTCACGAGCAATACGTCGAGCACGAGAACGTACTTCGGTTGGCGTTAGACCCGAGCTATCATCGATATACATATTCTTCTTATCCATCAGAATACCCATACTCGATGAGATACGAGCCCAATCTTCATCGTCCAATTGACCGGTACGAATCTTGGTTTGGTCTACGCGAGAAAGTGACGCAAGCATACGCATCATCAGCTGTTCAGCTGGCATCTCTAGCGAGAAGATTAATACGGGCTTATCTTGCTTCATCGCCGCGTTTTCACACAGGTTCATCGCAAAGGTCGTTTTACCCATCGATGGACGCGCAGCGACAATGATTAAGTCAGAACCTTGTAGGCCAGCGGTCTTTTTATTGAGGTCGTTGAAACCCGTATCGACACCTGTCACACCATCTTGTGGCGTTTTATATAGGATTTCGATACGTTCTAGTGTTTTCTCTAGAATGCTATCAACGTTTTGCGGACCTTCGTTTTCACTAGCACGGCCTTCAGCAATCGCGAAGACTTTACTTTCAGCAAGGTCAACCAGCTCTTCCGAAGTACGACCTTGTGGATCATAACCGGAATCCGCAATCTCATTTGCCACACCAATTAAGCTACGAACCAATGCACGCTGTGCCACGATATCCGCATAAGCATTGATGTTTGCTGCACTTGGCGTGTTTTTAGCTAAATCAGCTAGGTAAGCGAAGCCACCGACTTCTTCAAGTTGCTCACGTAGCTCTAGGTGTTCAGAGAGTGTAATAAGATCCAGAGGAGAGCTCTCTTCAAGGATATCTTTTACCGCTTCAAAGATCAGACGGTGAGGACGACTATAAAAGTCTTTGGCCACAACCTTTTCGGCAACCGTATCCCAGCGTTCGTTATCCAATAACAAACCGCCAATCACAGATTGCTCAGCTTCTAATGAATGTGGCGGGACCTTGATGGCGTCCACCTGATCGTTGGCTGATTTCTGACTTTTGGTATCCACTATGACTACACTCAATAACTAATAATGATCGTTCATTATACCCAAGAACACTCATTTGTAATCCGATCCTATGAGTTTGTTTTATTCTTCAGGAAGAATTTACTTATTGCTGACGGAATTAACCAAGGGTAGCATTACGATCCTTCCATTCATTCACTGTATAACTGAGGTATGCGTGTCCAAATTATTGGCTCTGAGCACTGGTCTTCTAAGCACTAGTCTCCTGAGCACTCCGATGGCCTTCGCTGATGATGCTAAAGGCTCTGTTGATGCAATCCTCGACTCTATAGTAGTACCAGAACCTACTGCTGAGCCGATCGTCGTTGCACCGACACCTGAAGAAAAAGATATGGATATCGCACCAAGTGATACAAGTGACACAGAACTGCCAAGCCCCCTCAAAACTGAAGTCGAATTTGGATATCAGTCGCATACTGGTAATTCTGATTCACGTTCATTGAATGCACGCCTAAACGGTGAGTACACGGCTGGCCGTCACAGAACCAGTGGCGAATGGAAATACTACAACCTCTACAAAGACGGTGAAGAAGATAAAAGGCAATCGACTTACTCTGCTCAGAGTGACTACAAGTTAAGCCCTAAAACCTATCTTTACGGCAGCTTTAAAGGTGTCGATTCTCGGTACAGCGCTTACTTTAAGGACTACACCGTTTCGAGCGGTCTGGGTTACCAATTTTCGAATACCGAAGAGTTTGTATTGGAAGTCGAAGTGGGCCCGGGTTTTCGTTACCAGGAGCCGAATCTCGATGAGCTAGACGATGATGACATCATCTTCCCTGAGATTGTTGAAGAAGCAATTTTCCGAGGTAACGTGAATACGTCTTGGCAGGTATTGAAGAACTTGCAGCTCAAAGCGGATGTGACGCTGGTGTCTGGTCACAGTAACCTAAAGTTTGATACCGAACTCGAGGCCATCAACGATATTACTGACAATATCGCACTTAAGATCGCTCACTCTCGCCAATACCACGATAAGGTACCTGAGGGGTTAAGCAAAGAAGACTCTGTACTGTCTATTAACCTGCTCTTCCAATTCTAATCTTAAGACCAACTTTAACCTCAAGAGCAATTCCAATCTTAACTGCACTGCCTGTTCAGCAATAAGAGCTTATGGATCACCATAGGCTTTTTGCTTACTTTAACCTTCCCTGATGTTTCCTATATTCCAGACATAAAAAAACACCAGCCGAAGCTGGTGTTTAAAACTTTCATAAAGAAAGAATTCGTCTTGGTACTGAAATTACTCAGCTGCAACGATAGCGATTTTCGCAGTAGCAAAAACTTCAGAGTGAAGTTGGATGCTTACTTCGAATTCGCCGATGTTACGTAGAGCGCCTTCAGGTAGGCGTACTTCGCTCTTAGCTACTGCAACACCTGCCGCTGTAATAGCGTCAGCGATGTCACGAGTACCGATAGAACCGAATAGTTTACCTTCGTCACCAGCTTTAGAAGCGATTGAAACGCCTTCTAGAGTGTTAACGCTCTCTGCACGAGCTTCAGCAGCAGCTAGTTGCTCAGCAACTTTAGCTTCTAGTTCAGCACGACGAGTTTCGAACATAGCAACGTTGTCTTTAGTTGCCATAACTGCTTTACCCTGTGGGATAAGGAAGTTACGAGCGTAACCAGATTTAACGTTTACTTGGTCGCCAAGGCCACCTAGGTTACCGATCTTATCAAGTAGAATAACTTGCATTATCTTAGTCCTCTTAAACTATTATTAACTATTACCGATTACTGATGCTTGTCAGTGTACGGTAGTAGAGCTAGGTAACGAGAACGCTTGATAGCGCGAGCTAGTTGACGCTGGTACTTAGCGCTTGTACCAGTGATACGGCTAGGTACGATTTTACCAGCTTCAGTGATGTAGTTTTTAAGAGTTGCTACGTCTTTGTAGTCAATCTCTTGTACGCCTTCTGCAGTGAAACGGCAGAATTTACGACGACGGAAGAAACGAGCCATGGGCTATCTCCTGATCTTAAATTTAGTAAAGCGGTCTTTCACAATTATCGAAATAACTATCAACGACCTAAAACAAGTTGAGAATTTTTTAAGGCATTAAGCCAAAAAAGAATTACTCAGCAGCTGCTTCTGGTTTAGCTTCTGTACGCTCTTCACGACGAGGAGCACGCTCTGCACGCTCTTCTTTTTGCTTAAGCATAATAGATTGCTCAGTCACAGCGCCTTTAGTGCGCATGATCATGTTACGTAGAACTGCATCGTTGAAACGGAAAGCAGTTTCTAGCTCGTCAATCACTTCTTGACCAGCTTCAACGTTCATAAGAACGTAGTGAGCTTTGTGAAGCTTGTTGATTGGGTAAGCCATTTGACGACGACCCCAGTCTTCTAGACGGTGGATAGTACCGCCAGCTTCAGTGATAGAACCAGTGTAACGCTCGATCATGCCAGCAACTTGCTCGCTTTGATCAGGGTGAACCATGAATACGATTTCGTAATGACGCATTTGGTTGCTCCTTACGGATTATTAGCTTCCACGAGTGGCCCGGTCGTCCAGAGGAAGCAAGGAACTAAAGATAAATGACCGAGTTTTAAGGACGGCAAATATTATAGAAAGAACCCTGTATTGGCAAGCGGTATTTGGCGAATAATGAAACAGTTTTTCTTTCGCCATTTAGGGGCTGTTAATCTTTCGAGCTGGCTTTTGCAGCTCTTTGTGGGAAATTTATACAAGACAGAGGCTTTGACGTGTAGCTAGCCTACATAAAAAGCCGATAACGCAGTAGAAATGAGCCACAAAGGCTGCCCGAAGGGTTCGGCTAAAATCGTTTTATGCTTTGTTGAAGAATATTTGCTTAGAATGACTAGGCTACATAATCTTCGCCGCGCCTAAAACGATTTTATCTCGAACAAAACTCAACCACGAAAGAGCAACAACCCCTTACCATCTGTGATTCTTCCAATTTGTCACTCTACGCCTTTAAAACAAACGCCCACCAGCAAGTGGTGAGCGTTAATAAATTCATAGACTTAAAGTCGTTTTGTCTTTTAACTCAGCTTAATGCTATTGAGCTAGACGTTGACGTACCGCTTCAAACAAACAAATACCAGAAGCTACGGAAACGTTCAGGCTTGATACGCTACCAGCCATCGGGATCTTGATTAGGTCATCACAGGTTTCACGCGTTAGACGACGCATACCGTCACCTTCTGCGCCCATCACAACCGCAAGTGGGCCTGTTAGTTTTGCTTGGTAGATGTCATGCGTTGCTTCACCTGCCGTGCCCACAAACCATACGCCTTGTTCTTGCAGGGCACGCATTGTGCGAGCCAGGTTAGTTACACGTACTAGAGGAACAGTTTCAGCCGCACCACACGCTACTTTGCTAACCGTTGCCGTTAACGGCGAAGAACGATCTTTCGGTACGATAACTGCCGCCACACCCGCCGCATCCGCGTTACGCAGACAAGCACCTAGGTTGTGAGGGTCTGTTACGCCATCTAGAACTAACAATAGCGGTTGTTCGTGCTGCGCTAGGATGTCGTCTAGGTGAGTTTCGTTAAGCTGCTTAGCAGGCTTCACCTTAGCGATAATACCTTGGTGATTTGCACCTTGTGCTTTTTCATCAAGCGGCTTACGACCCATCTGTTGGATCGACACGCCGAACTGTTGCAGTTGGTTCAGTAATGGAAGAAGACGCTCGTCTTGGCGACCTTTCAGTACATACGCTTCGATAAAACGTGCTGGATCTTTTTCTAGTACGGCTTTCACCGCGTGAATACCGTAAATAAATTCGTTACTCATTGTCTCAAATTACTCTTATTGCCCAGGGGAGAGTGACGTCAAACCGACGTATTCATCTCTGTATTGTTTATTTCGAGAGTATGCATCTTCCGCCTGATACTCTCGCATTTAGATACGCTCATATAAAATGAGTGAGGCGCTATAGCTGATTTAGCACAGCGCCTTATGACCTTAAGATTTATCAGTCTTAAGACTTATCAGCCTTTGGCTTACGGGTTGCAGCACGCTTTTTCTTAGCACGCGCTTTAGCAGCTCCAGTTTTGTTCGATGACTTTTTCTTCTTAGCTGGGCCTTCGCTGCTTCCATCAGGTCGCTTAGTTGGCTCAACCAAAGGCTTCGCTGATACGCCCGGCTTATTGCTCTTCACTGCAGAACGTTTCTTGCTCTTCGCCTTTTTCATCGCTTCAGCTGCACGCTTCTTGGCTGTTTTGCCTTTACCACGCGGCTGACGATCGGTGTCTTCTAAATCAAAGTCGATTTGGCGAGTTTCTAAGTTAACCGCAGAAACCTTCACTTTAACCGAATCACCCAAGCGGTAGATGTTACCTGAGCTTTCACCTACCAGACGCTGACCAACAGCATCAAATTGGTAGTAATCGTTCGCAAGCGCTGAGATGTGTACCAAACCATCAATGTGCAGTTCAGTTAGACGCACAAAGAAACCGAAGCCTGTCACGTTGGCAATCACGCCATCCATCACTTCACCGACATGGTCTTGCATGTATTCACATTTCAGCCAGTCGTTCACTTCACGAGTAGCATCGTCTGCACGACGCTCAGTCATAGAACACTGCTCGCCGTAGAAGTCCATATCATCGAAAGTGTAGTGGTAACCACCCGTCGGCGTCCAACGTTCGCTGTTACGACCGCCTTCTTTCGCAATTAGGTACTTAATCGCACGGTGCAATAGCAAGTCAGGGTAACGACGAATCGGCGAGGTAAAGTGAGCATAGCGCTTAAGAGCTAAACCAAAGTGACCAGCGTTATCCGCGTTGTAGACTGCTTGCTTCATTGAACGCAATAGCATGGTTTGGATTAACTCACGATCTTCACGCTCGTTAATCTGTTGCATCAGTTGTGCGTAGTCTACCGGAGATGGCGACAGACCACCTTCCAGTGTTAAGCCTAATTCACTTAAGAAGCTCTTGAAGCCCATTAAGCGTTCTTCACCTGGAGTTTCGTGAACACGGTACAGAGCAGGCTCTTTCGCTTTTTCTACGTAAGACGCCGATGCGATGTTCGCAAGAATCATACATTCTTCGATGATCTTGTGTGCATCGTTACGAACAACAGGTTCAATACGGTCAATCTTGCGATCCGCATTAAAGATAAATTTGGTTTCTACCGTTTCAAATTCAATCGCGCCACGCTCATCACGAGTCTTCTTCAGCACTTTGTACATCTTGTGCAACTCTTCTAGATGCGGCACTTCTTGAACGTAACGTTCACGAAGCTCTTCGTTGCCATCTAAGATCGCGCCTACTTTGTTGTAAGTAAGACGAGCATGAGAGTTCATTACCGCTTCGTAGTGCTTGTAGCCTGATAGCTTACCTTTGTCTGAGATAGTCATCTCACACACCATACACAAACGGTCTACTTGCGGGTTCAATGAACACAGGCCATTAGAAAGTACTTCTGGCAGCATAGGCACAACTTGCGATGGGAAGTATACCGAGTTACCACGGTTAATCGCTTCTTTGTCTAGCGCAGTGTCTGGGCGAACGTAGTAACTTACGTCAGCAATTGCCACCCAAAGGCGCCAACCTCCGCCTTTCTTCGCTTCACAGAAAACGGCATCATCGAAGTCACGCGCGTCTTCGCCATCAATGGTAACCAGTGGCAGTTTACGCAGATCAACACGGCCTTCTTTTGCTTCTTCAGGAACATGTTCACCGAGGTTTTCGATTTGCTTATCAACTGCTTCAGGCCACTCTTGTGGGATCTGGTGAGTACGGATCGCGATCTGCGTTTCCATACCCGGCGCCATGTTCTCACCAAGAACTTCAGTCACTTTACCCATCATGTTACGAGAACGACCGCCACGATCCGTAATTTCAATCACAACCACATTACCCATTCGAGCTCCGCCTTTATGCTCGGTTGGGATTAGGATGTCATGACTGATACGTGAATCATCAGCAACTACGTAAGAATGACCGTACTCAAGGAAGAAACGACCAACTAACGGAGTGGTACGCTCTTCAAGTACGCGAACCAAACGACCTTCACGACGACCACGCTTACTGTTGTCTGTAGGTTGAGCCAGTACATAGTCACCATGCATGATGGTTTTCATCTGGTGATGTGGCAGCAAGATATCGTTATCTTTACCCACGCTGCCATCTGGGCGAACCCAGCCATGACCGTCTTTATGACCAATCACATAGCCTTTAATCAGCTCTAACTTTTCAGGTAGTGCGTAGCATTGGCGACGAGTAAAGACCAGTTGTCCATCACGTTCCATAGCACGTAAACGACGACGCAGCCCTTCATATTGCTCCTCGCCAGCAAGGCCAAGAGCTTCGAATAGATCGTTGCGGTTCATTGGGATATTCGCTTCTGTTAGAAACGATAGAATGAACTCTCGGCTTGGTACTGGGTTGTCGTAATTTTTCGACTCTCGGTCGGCAAAAGGGTCAACATTGGTTGTAGCTGTCGTGTTTTCTGACATCGGTGTGTTTTTTGACATAGGCGGGCCTGCTTAAGCAAGGAAGGTATATACCCCTAGTATATCTGATGCTAGAGGTAAGCTACAGATATGCTTTAGAAAACCCTCAAATAACCTCAGATTGATACATATCTTCATTTTGTGAAACATCACTTCATAGCTGCGGACTATCATCAGATTTTTAAGCAAACGATAAAACAAACGTTTGCGCCATGAATGAAATACACTATTATCCACGCACTTTACCAACTCCTGTTCTGAGTATTGATATGAAATTAAAACGCACCCTATTGGCTTCAGCTATGGCGAGCCTAGCGCTGTTCCCATTCGCAAGTTCAGCAATGGAAAAAGCTGACCTAATGATTACCGATGCGATGGTTCTCACTATGAACCAAGACAAAACGGTTTATGAGAGCGGTACAGTTGTCGTCAAAGACAACAAAATTATTGCCGTTGGTGATGCCTCATTAGAACAGCAGTACCAAGCGAAGCAAGTGTTAGACGTTGATGGTGATATTGTGATGCCGGGCCTTATCAATACTCATACTCACGTATCGATGACGGTTTTCCGTTCACTGGCCGATGATGTGCCAGACCGCCTACACCGCTACATCTTCCCACTAGAGAAGAAACTGGTATCGCGCGACATGGTACGTATTGGTGCCAACCTAGGTAACGTTGAAATGGTGAAAGGCGGTGTTACCACATACGCCGACATGTATTACTTCGAGGATGAAGTGGCAAAAACCGTCGATAAAATCGGTATGCGTGCCATTCTTGGTGAAACTGTAATTAAGTTCCCAGTTGCCGATGCTGCCAATGCGGAAGAAGGCATCAAATACGCGTTGAACTTCATTGAAGAATACAAAGATCACCCACGTATCACGCCAGCATTTGCGCCGCATGCCCCTTACACCAACACCACAGAGATCCTGCAGAAGATTTCTAAGTTGTCACTAGAGCTTGATGTACCAGTAATGATTCACCTTGCCGAGTCGCACCGTGAAGAAGAGAAAATAGCAGAACGCTCAGATGGTTTGTCTCCGGTTCAGTACATGGACAGCATCGGTGCGCTAAACAAGAACCTTGTTGGTGCACACATGATCCTTGTTGATGACCATGACATCGAACTTGTGAAGAAATCGGATATGGGTGTCGCTCATAACATGAGTGCCAACATCAAATCGGCAAAAGGCGTATCGCCAGCACTTAAGATGTATGACGAGAACGTGCGTATCGGTTTAGGTACTGATGGCCCGATGTCTGGTAATACACTGAGCACGATTGATGAGTTCAACCAAGTGGCTAAGGTTCACAAGCTAGTAAACAAAGATCGTGCAGCGATGCCGCCGATCAAAGTGATCGATATGGCGACAATGGGCGCAGCAAAAGCGCTACACATAGAAGATAAGATCGGCTCTCTTGAAACAGGTAAGCTAGCGGACATCATAGTGATCGATACTAAGGCTCCGAACATGGTGCCAGTGTACAACCCATATTCAGCGTTAGTGTATTCAGCGAACTCAGGTAATGTTCGTCACACGATCGTTGATGGCAAGATCATCATGCAAGATCGCGACATGCTAACGGTAGACGAAGATAAGATCCGCCAAGAAGCGCTCGATTTCACTAAAGTCGTTCGTGATACCGTGATTGAGTCAGGTGAAGTGGTTCAATAACACCAATAGTTAATGAACGGCTTCCCGTTGAAATCAAAAAGGCCTCGCAGGTATTCACCAGCGAGGCCTTTCTATTTCTAACTATCTTAGTCTTGGTGATTAACGAGTGCAGTAGTTAATCATCAAGCTTCAATAGCCTTCTCAATTACCAGAACACGTCTCTACGTTTCGCTCGAGCAATAATATTGTCTGGCATTCTTTGTTCTAAGCCACTTCTAAGCACAGTAATACGCTTGTGCTGTCTTTGGTCTGCGGTTACCGAGTTATATAACCAACGGTAAGCATCTTCATAATCCAGCGGGCTGCCATAGTCGCGCAACAGCAGCTCAGCTAAGTGAATACTCGCACTTAAGTTTCCCATAGACGCCGCTTCACGTAGGTACGGAATCGCGCGCTCTTTGTCTTGTTGCACCAAGGTGCCACGAGAATAATAACGTCCTAGCTGCTCAAGTGCCGCTGGTAAGCCTTGATGTGCTGCGTTTTCCATATAGTAAAGACCAAGCTCTACATCTTGTGGAACACACACGCCCCAAGCCAGCATATCACCGTATAAAAACTCATAAGAAGGCAAGCTAATACGCGTTGCACGAGCAACGATATCTTCGACTAACTGGCACTTATCAGCTTTCACTCGCTCTAGGTGTTGATTATTTTCGATTAATTTTATCAGTTCAGCTTCTGTATAGATTGGAACAGGCTCTCCCACATCAGCCAAATTAGCATGACTCAAGGGTGAGCTCAGCGCCATTATCAATGAAGCTGCTACAATTCGTAGCTTCATACCTGCACTCTATTATCTGTAGCTAAAGTTATCTATTGAGGGCGATAGACAATGTCTACACGCACCAAAACAGGGTGAACTTCACTTTCCATGATATCTGTATCGGCAATAACCTTGACGGCTTTAGACAAAACTTGCCGCTAATGGGCAATATTTTGCCAGATGGCGTTCAAAAGATCACCACCTAACGTTTCGATGCTAAATTGCAGGTATTAAAAAGCCGACTTAATAAAGTCGGCTTTTAGAAACGATTAAATTATCAAGCACTTTACGTGCTGTGGTAATCACTCAACAGGCATTATGCGCCGTATGGGTGAACCTTGATGATAGTTTCGTTACGATCTGGACCAGTTGATACGATATCAATTGGAACGCCAGTCAGGTCTTCGATACGCTTAATGTAATCTAGAGCAGCTTGTGGAAGCGCGTCGATAGATTTAGCACCAAATGTGTTTTCAGACCAACCAGGCATTGTTTCGTAGATTGGCGTCGCTTCTTCGAATGACTCAGCAGCCATTGGAGAAACTTCTAGAATAGAACCGTCTTTCATCTTGTAACCAGTACAGATTTTCAGTTCTTCTAGGCCATCTAGAACGTCTAGTTTAGTTAGACACATACCAGATAGAGAGTTGATTTGGATTGCACGACGCATAGCAACAGCATCGAACCAACCAGTACGACGTAGACGACCAGTTGTTGCGCCAAACTCGTGACCAACATCGCCTAGGTGCTTACCAACTGGGTCTTGCTTCTCAAGGCCATCGTATAGCTCAGTTGGGAATGGACCTGAACCAACACGAGTACAGTAAGCCTTAGTAATACCAAGGATGTAACCGATGTGACGAGGACCGAAACCAGAACCTGCAGCAACACCACCAGCAGTCGTGTTAGAAGACGTTACGTATGGGTAAGTACCGTGGTCGATATCTAGTAGCGTACCTTGAGCACCTTCGAACATGATCTTGTCGCCGCGCTTACGTGCTGCGTCTAGTTCGTCAGTTACGTCGATAACCATCGCAGTTAACATGTCTGCGTAGCTCATCGCTTGCTCAAGAACTTCTTCGTAGCTTACTGTTTCAGCTTTGTAGAAGTGCTCTAGTTGGAAGTTGTGGAATTCCATAACTTCTTTTAGCTTCTCAGCAAATGCTTCTTTATCGAAAAGGTCGCCAACGCGTAAACCGCGACGAGCAACTTTATCTTCGTAAGCAGGACCGATACCACGACCCGTTGTACCGATAGCTTTAGCGCCACGAGCGATTTCACGCGCGTTGTCGATAGCAATGTGGTACGGAAGAATTAGAGGACAAGCTTCAGAGATGAAAAGACGTTCACGTACTGGAATACCGCGATCTTCAAGAGGCTTCATTTCTTTAAGAAGTGCGTCAGGCGATAATACTACACCGTTACCAATAACACATTTAACGTTATTACGTAGGATGCCTGATGGAATTAAGTGAAGAACGGTTTTTTCACCGTCAATTACAAGTGTGTGACCTGCATTGTGACCGCCTTGGTAGCGAACCACGTATTTTGCATCTTCAGTTAAAAGGTCAACGATTTTACCTTTACCTTCATCACCCCATTGGGTGCCTAGAACGACTACGTTATTTCCCATCTTTCCAATTTCTGTTGCTAATTAAAAATGGATTCTAGCACTGAATCACACTTCTTGCAGTCACTTTTTGTTCATAAACGTTAACGCTGTACAAAATTAAACCAGCGATATTCGAGCGAAGATGTGTAAAGATACTGATATCATTGTGTTTTTACAGACAAAAGGCAGAAGCATGTCTCAATCAATTTGGCTCGCTATTGGGCTTGTTCTTATCGTCGAAGGGCTTGGTCCCTTAATTGCGCCCAATGGTTGGAGAAACATGGTCGCTCAACTCAGTGAGCAGCCAGACACTCAACTGCGCCGTATCGGTGGCTGCCTTGTTGTTGCGGGAGCGGTTATCGCGTTCATGACTTACCGTTAGGCTTTCTCAAAGCACAACACTACTGAGCGGCTCCCCTGAGATTCCAAAACAGTGAATGATCAGCTGCCAGAAAACAAAAAGGCTCCCATGATGGGAGCCTTTTTAATTTTAGTGTATTTCGCTACTTGAACTAAGCATTCGCTTTTCCAATTAACGAATCAGCTTATTTTGCTTGAACACCGCTTGCTTGATTCATGTATTGGAAGAAGTCTGTCTTCGGATCCAGTACTAGAATGTCGCTCTTATCGCTAAATGATGTCTCATAAGCTTGCAGTGAACGCATGAAGCCAAAGAACTCAGGGTCTTTGTTGTACGCGTCAGAGTAGATTTTCGCAGCTTCTGCGTCAGCATCACCACGAGTCACTCGAGCAGTACGGTCTGCTTCTGCAAGAACAGTCGCTACTTCTAGCTCAGCTTGAGCACGGATAACTTCTGCTTTTTCACGACCTTGAGAACGGTGTCTACGAGCAACCGATTCACGTTCTGCACGCATACGTCGGTAGATAGATTCACTGATTTCGTCAGGAAGGTTAATCTTCTTCATTCGGAAATCAACAACTTCAACACCTAAATCAGCCATCGCACTTTCTGACGTTCCAGATAGAACGTTTTCCATGATCTTATCGCGTTCGCCATCAACTTCTAGAGCTTCTGCAGCCGCTACCGTTGTAACAACTTCGCTATCAGCAGAGTCTGGCAGGATGTCCTTATTACGAGGTCCTGATACGATCTGCTTAATTTCACGAGAACCAATCTCAGAACGAAGAACATCTGTCACTTTACGCTCAAGAAGTGCTTCTGCCGTCATGATATTACCGCCACCGGTACTCAGATAAAAACGTCCAAAATCAGCAATACGCCATTTTGCGTAGGTATCAATTAGAACGTCTTTTTTCTCTGATGTTACGAAACGGTCAGAGCGACCATCCATCGTTTGAATACGAGCATCAAGTACTTTTACGCGATCAAACATTGGCAGTTTAAAGTGCAGGCCTGGTTCATAGATTCGTGATACGCCGTTGTCATCGAGAACTCGACCAAAACGAATTACCATGCCACGCTCACCTTCTTGAATCACAAACAGTGACATCAACAGAAGGGCAATCGTCACAACTAATACAGGGATCATTAATTTACGCATTATTAGTATCTCCCTTGGCGTGAACTGTCTGAACGAGTTTGAGTGCTAGGCTTAGGATCCGCTTGAGTTTCTAACTCAATTTGATCGTAAGTTGATGATGCTTTTGCAGGGCGAGTGCCCGACTGAGAACCACCTTGTGCGCCTAGCTTATCAATTGGTAGGTATAGCAAGTTACCGCTTGATTCAGAATCAATCAGGACTTTCGATGTGCTTGAGTACACTTTTTCCATTGTATCAAGGTACATACGGTTACGTGTTACTTCAGGAGCTGCTTGGTATTCAGGTAGCAGTTTCTCGAATTGAGCAACTTGACCTAGAGCACCATTAACTGTGCGCTCTGAGTAACCCACCGCTTCTTTCTTCAAACGCTCAGCACGACCTGTTGCTTTTGGAAGAATGTCATTTCGGTATGCTTCAGCTTCACGTTCGAAACGCTCTTCATCCTCACGAGCCGCGATTGCATCATCAAATGCATCTTTAACTTGCTCAGGTGGACGTGCTGACTGGAAGTTAACGTCAACAATAAGAATACCCATATCGTAGCTATCGATAATACGGTTTAGCGTTTCTTGAGTGCTTTGACGAATCTGTTGACGACCACTTGTCAGGATACTATCCATCAGTGAGTCACCAATTACTGCACGAAGCGCAGAATCTGTCGCTTGGCGTAAACTGTCGTCCGCATTCGTTACACGATACAAGTACTTGTATGGGTCAGAAACACGGTATTGAACACCCATTTCAACGGTCACAACGTTTTCGTCTTTAGTCAGCATGGTGCCTGACGCACGTAGAGAACGAATCGCTTGAACGTTTACAAGCTGCTCATCACTGATTTCATCGATGAAGCGTGGGTGCCAGTTAAGACCAGGTTCTTCGATACGGTCGAACTGACCCAGTCGAAGTACTACTGCTCTTTCTGCTTCGCCAACGGTGTAGAAACCCGCGAAGAACCAGATAGCAATCGCGATAACGGCAATGACACCAAAGCCAATTGCACCGCCACCACCGATAGATGGTCCGTTACCGTTGCCACCCTTTTTACCAAACTTGCCACCTAACTTTTGACTTAGTTTGCTAAAAACTTCGTCTAGATCTGGCGGTCCTTGATCTCGGCCGCCGCGATTATTTTTATTACCCCAAGGGTCATTATCGCGGCCGTTATTATCGCCGTTGTTGTTATTTCCAGGCTCATTCCACGCCATTAGAAAGCTCCATCATTTGATATGACGTTATACTGTAGCAGTCTCTTTGGTAACGATAAAGTCACCTAAGAGCGCCCCTTCTCTTTTTTCAAGTTTAGACCAATCTATTTGTTGCATTCGGATATCTATCAACAAGTTACCATTTTCATCATACTCTTCCTGTTGAATACATTTCATCTCGAAGAATAAGCTGCGAATACGGCCCTGATGTTGATGTGGAATACACAACCGGAATTGAACCATCTGGCTAGCTAAACGCTCAGTTAAAGCTTCGAACAGCAGTTCAATACCTTCTCCTTCCATTGCAGAAACCCAAACAGCGCGAGGTGCGCCCTCTTCGTCTCTTTCAATTCGAGGTTTTTGGTCTTCCATGCAGTCAATCTTATTCATGACTACAAGGGTTGGCACTTCATGAGCATCGATTTCTTCTAATACTTCATGAACCGCCTGAATGTTCTCACGAAAGCGGTCGTCACTGGCATCAACAACATGTAACAAAATGTCAGCTTCCTGCGTCTCTTGTAACGTAGCCTTGAACGCAGCGACCAAGTCGTGTGGTAGATGACGGATAAAACCTACGGTATCTGCGAGAATTGCAGGCCCGACATCTGCCAAATCAATCTTACGTAGTGTTGGGTCTAGGGTTGCAAACAGTTGGTCTGCAGCATAAACACCTGCACTAGTGATTCGATTGAAAAGTGTTGATTTCCCTGCGTTGGTATAACCAACCAAAGAAATTGTTGGGATTTCAGCTCGATTACGAGCACGTCGTCCTTGTTCACGCTGTTTAGCTACTTTCGCTAAACGACGCAATATTGCCTTTATACGGTCACGCAACAAACGTCGATCGGTTTCCAGTTGAGTTTCACCTGGACCACGAAGACCAATACCACCTTTCTGCCTTTCAAGGTGAGTCCAACCACGAATCAGTCGAGTAGAGATATGACGAAGCTGAGCGAGCTCAACTTGTAGCTTACCTTCGTGAGTTCGTGCACGTTGTGCAAAGATATCTAAGATCAGACCCGTGCGATCAATCACACGACATTTACACAATTGCTCGAGGTTTCGCTCTTGGGCAGGAGAGAGGGAGTGGTTAAAAATCACAATTTCAGCACCGGTTAGCTGAACAGCTTGTGCGATTTCTAGGGCTTTACCTTCTCCAACGTAGTATTTAGGGAGTGGGGATTGTCGACTACCAGTAATAACTTGTAGCGTTTCTACCCCCGCTGAGGAGACCAGCATTTCACATTCGCTCAGGTCTTCCCATTCTCCCTCTTGCGTGAAGTTGATATGAACAAGTACGGCTCGCTCGCCGGATTCATAACGGTCAAACAAGCAACCAACTCCTTATTACAGCGCAAGCTGTATCAATTGAACGATTAATCTTCAGTCTTCTCTGGACGATCAGATGGCGTGCGTTGCTCGCCGCTGTGGTGACTGACTGCACGTGCAGGTACCACAGTAGAAATCGCATGCTTGTAAACCATTTGGTTTACAGTGTTCTTCAATAAGATCACGAATTGATCGAAAGACTCGATCTGACCTTGCAGCTTAATGCCGTTAACAAGATAGATAGAGACTGGAATGCGCTCACGACGGAGTGCATTTAGGAATGGGTCTTGTAGCGATTGCCCCTTAGCCATTTTATTTTCCTTATTTGTATTTTGTTGTAATTATTTAGCTAGTGGTGCACAAAAAGGTGCGGCCTTTGCATCTGAGCTAAATGAATAAAAAAACTCCGTTGTTATTGAAAGGCTGTGATTTTTTAAAAGCCTCAATAACGGATCCTTTCCAGAGTATATTCACGCAAAAGCGATCACATTATACACAGCAATACTAATCAGATGCTATTGCATCTGAAAGAGTTTCTAACGCTTGTTCAATGTTTTCGCTATCTAACCAAGTTAAATCATCCCAGCTGCGCAACCAGGTGATCTGTCGCTTGGCCAACTGACGGGTTGCACAGACACCACGGAAAACCGCTTCGTCTAAATCACAATTACCGTCTAAATAATCCCACATCTGCCTATAACCAACGCATCGGATCGATGGTAGCTCAGGGTGAAGATCTTCTCTGGCGTACAACGCCTTCATTTCCTCTTCAAAGCCCGCTTCTATCATCTTCTCGAAACGCAGCTCAATGCGGCGATGGAGTTCAGTCCTTTCCTTGGGAGCTATAGCAAATTGTTTTACACGAAATGGCAGGCTATCGCCTTTCGTTTGAGTTAGCTCAGTTAATGTTTTACCCGAAATTCGATAAACTTCCAATGCCCTTGAAAGCCTTTGTGGATCATTTGGGTGTATTCTTTCAGCGGATACGGGATCTATCTCTCTTAATTGATCATGCAGAGCCTGCCAACCTTGCTCGATAGATTCCGCTTCAATCTGCTTACGAATCTCTTGATCCGCTGCGGGTAATGGCGATAAACCTTCCAACAATGCCTTGTAGTAAAGCATTGTTCCGCCAACAAGTAGCGGAATTTTGCCTTCCGCTACAATTGCATTCATTTCATTGATCGCATCACGACGAAAATCTGCCGCAGAGTACGCTTCGCTTGGATCAAGAATATCAATCAAGCGATGAGGCGCGAGCGCAAGCTCTTCTGCATCCGGTTTAGCGGTGCCGATATCCATGTCTTTGTAGATCAATGCCGAATCGACACTGATGATCTCTACTGGGTATTTCTGACGTAAGCGGATAGCTAAATCTGTTTTGCCTGATGCCGTAGGGCCCATTAAAAACAACGCTAAAGGTAATTTTTCAGTCATGATATTTAGTATTTGTTTCTCTGTTATAGCGCTTTTTAGCAAAGGGCTTTATATCGCGATACATCCTCAAAAAAGGATGTCATCGCCAAAAGTTAAACCATAAACAGCCAAAGCCGTAAATAAGCTTAATGTACTCGTAAACTAAGCCATAAATGCCGCAATAGTCGCTGAAAAGTCGATAGGATTAACAAACTCTGGATCATCTAATGGAAGTAGACCATGCCAAAGTTGTTCAAGTTCCCCAACTAATTGAACCGCTTCAGATAAAGTGTAGTCGCTTTTTACTTGTGCGGTTTGAATCCCGATCCAGTTAACCAAGGATGGCAACAGGTCGTTAGACTGCTTCACTGCACTCTGGGCATTTATTGAAGCCGCGTACGATAACAGATCTGGCATCAGAATTTGTAAGTTTTGCTGCCTCAAAGGAGACGGCACACCCATCACCATCACAGCTTCACTGTTTCGAGCTTTAAGCTCAATACCCAGCAACGCCAATGTTGAACTCAGCGCCTTCGCAACCTCAACCAACTCACTACCAAGCTTTATAGATAACGGAACCAATAACGGTTGGCTTTTTAACGCGCCACCTCGAGTATCAAGCTGACCAACAACACGCAGTAATTCAGCCTTGGCCAAGGAAACCAAAACACAGCCGTTCTTGTTGCCCATCACGAGATATTGACGCTCAACAATCGAGACCGCTTTCCCTAAGTCTGTCACTGGTGTTCTTGGCTTCGAGTGAATTAGTTTCTGTTGAACAGTCTCGGCTTCTGTTGAGGCTGTTTGTGCCACCTGTTCTTGAGGAGAGGTGAATTCCACAGTGTGCTCATCAAAGTTTGGCGTTTTTAAAAGCTCTTTATAGGCTTTAACTTCGCGCTTTGAGGGCGCTGGCTCAGCATGATGTTGGTGTGGCTCTTTTTCTTTCTTCGGTGCAGGTCGAGACTCTATCCACTCCTGGCGAGGAGAGCCTGTAAAGTTGCTTTCACTAACAGACGAGCTTCGGCCTGTTGATGAGCTTGGACTAGCTGATGAACTTGGGCTGCTTGATGAAGCATAGTGTTGCCCGCCATCATTAACGCTGTGTTGAGGCTTGTCATGAACCTGCTCAGATTCGGCTTTTCTCGGGTAGGCTGGTGTTTGTTCAATGGCGTGTCGCACCCGCTCTGAAACCTGTGCATCATCCGAGTTAGTCGGTGTTCTGTGTGCTGGCTCAGAGAAGCCCGCACTATCACCCATGTCAGTCATCGAACCATCTTTTTGATAATTCGGCGCTTCTGATTGGTGGAAGGCAGACTGATTGATCGGTGCAGCATCGATCTGCTTGCTCTGTGCTAAGCCATCACTCAGTGCTTGGTAAATAAAGTCGTGCACAAGGCGCGCTTGATGGAAACGCACTTCATGTTTGGCAGGGTGAACATTTACATCGACTTGATGTGGGTCCAGCTCAATAAACAACACATACGTTGCGAATTGGTCTGGACGCAGGCTGGTCTCGTAACTTTGACGAATCGCGTGATTGATCAATTTGTCACGCATCATACGGCCATTCACATAGCAGTATTGCAGATCACTTTGCTGCCTTGCCCCTTCAGGCGTGGTGATCCAGCCATGAAGTTTTAACCCTTGATGTTCAAGTTCAATCTTGATCATGTGACGAACAAACGCATTACCACACACTGCAGCGATACGCTTCTCAGCCTGAACATCGGTTTTTGCCGCACGATACTGACGAATCATTTTACCGTTATGACGAAGATTGATCGTCACATCAAAACGGCTCAGTGCGATGCGTTTCAACAGTTCATCAATATGCGTGAATTCGGTTTTCTCGGTGCGTAAGAACTTACGACGAGCGGGAGTGTTGAAGAACAAGTCCAACACCTCAACAGAGGTACCAATGGGATGCGCCGCTGGCTGCAGTTTCACCTGCATATCTCGGCCTTCACTGTGTGCAGCCCACGCTTGATCTTGAGTCGCAGGGCGTGAAGTCATAGTTAAGCGCGCAACAGAGCTGATACTCGCCAGCGCTTCACCACGGAAGCCAAGGCTGACGATCGCCTCTAGGTCATCAAGAGTATGGATTTTGGAGGTAGCATGACGACTCAGTGCCAACGCAAGCTCATCTTTAACGATGCCTTTACCGTTGTCACGAACGCGGATCATCTTGGCGCCACCTTTCTCGATATCAATATCGATACGTGTCGCACCAGAATCCAAACTGTTCTCAACCAGCTCTTTTACAACAGAGGCTGGCCTTTCTACCACTTCACCAGCTGCGATTTGGTTCGCTAAGCGAGCTGGCAGTATTTTGATCGTCATATTAATTGCTACCTTACTGCCATTGATGAAAACGCTTTACGTTTATGTTCGCACTTCTAAGTTAGTATTCTCACGCTTGAAGTCACTGAGTTGTTGCCAAAATTATTTATGCGGAATAATCAGAACTTGACCTATCGCCAGTTCATCAGAGCGTAGCTTGTTCGCTTGGCGAATACTGTTAACGCTCACGCCATATTTCGACGCAATCTTGCCAAGATAATCGCCTCTTGCGACTTTATGTTTGCGCAGAGGGACATCCTTCACTTCAACCGTAATTCGTAACTTTTGGCCCACTCTCACCGTCTCTGATTTCAAGCGGTTCTCACGTTTAATATCTGCGACCGATACTTTGTAGCGGCTGGCTATCTTGCCTAGGTATTCTCCAGACTTAACCGTGTGAGTGATAGTCTTAGTTTTAACAGCACTGCTTGATGATGAGCTTGAAGCGCTGCCCGGAATCTTAAGTACTTGGCCAATCGCTAGGCTGCTTGATTTCAGATTATTCAGTTTCATCAAAGCCTGTGTTGATGTGCCATATTTGCTCGCGATCACCGATAAAGACTCGCCACGAGACACTTTATGCTGGCTTACACTACCCGTTGATGATGTAGCATTCGACAAGATAATCCCTTCAGGTGGGTTAGCCTTCAAATACTTCACCACGGCTTTGGTTACAGCACGCGCAAGCTTGTCTTGGTGAGAACGTTGGAAAAGCAGCTTCTCTTCCGTCGGGTTCGAAATAAAACCAGTTTCGACTAGTACTGATGGAATCTGTGGTGAACGTAATACTGCCAAGCTGGTGTTGATCGGTTTGCTGTTGTGTAGCTTAGACACCTTGCCCATTTCAGACAGAATAGCCGTTGCCAACTTATAACCTTCTTTTTGCGAATGGCTGAACTGTAAATCCAACAAGGTTTGGTTCACGTTCTTATCATGCATATTACTTGTGAACGCCACACCGCTGCCACCCAGCAATTCTGATTGTTTTTCTCTATTCTCAATCCAACGTGAAATCTCTGTATTGGCGCGTCGAGTATTCAATACAAACACGGAACCACCTCGAGGTTGAGGCGTCGTAAAGGCATCGGCGTGAATAGAGATCATTAGGTGTGCTTCATTCTCACGAGCAATCGCAACACGTCGGTTCAGGTTTACAAAGTAATCGGCATTGCGCGTTAAGCGTGTCTTTATTCCCGGCACTGCATTGAGGTGTGCCGCAAGCTTTTTAGAAATGCTGAGAGTCGCATCTTTTTCATACTTACGAGATGGACCAATCGAACCCGGGTCTTCACCACCGTGGCCAGGATCAATCACGATCAAAATATCTTTCTGGCGCTTAACCTGATTAATGTCTTTGCTTACGGTCGGCTTACTCGGTGTTGTAGCTGGTTTGCTTTTACTTTTCGCACCGTGAGGGAGATCGATAACCAAGCGGTGACCATATTGACCACCCGGAGTTGGGCTCAGTTTAAAGAGCTCAGCATTAGAAGATTTCTTTAATTCAAAAACTAAGCGATACGTCCCTTTCTGCGGTGGAGAGCTCTTACGAACCTTCGATAACACAGGGCTATCTTTCACCACGACAGGTAGCTTGGTTGCTAACTCAGTATTTTTTAAATCGACGACTAAGCGACTTGGACTACTCAGGGTGAAATAGCTAAAGTCGACTTCTGACTTTAGATCGATAACCACACGAGTTTCTTCCGGTGAAGGCCAAACCCTCAAACCTTTCAGTGCATTCGCAGAAACAAGTGATGAAAACAATAAAGAGAAAACAGCAGCCATCATGGCTACTGTTGAAAAAAGGCGTTTAGAAATCAACATAACTCCAACTGACTAAGTAAGCGCTGTCCGTATTCACTATTAGCGGTTAAAGAAACAATACGGTGATCGTCTTGGTAACGAATATCAATATCCATGTCCGCTTCTGGTAGCATGCCATAGCCTTTTTCAGGCCATTCAACCAAACAGATCGCGTCAGGGGTAAAGTAATCACGAATCCCCATAAACTCGAGTTCTTCAGGATCGGCTAGGCGATATAGATCGAAGTGATACACCTGCCAATCTGCAAGTTGATAAGGTTCAACTAGAGTATACGTTGGGCTCTTTACATTTCCTTGATGGCCAAGTGCTTTTACAAAGCCACGACTGAACGTCGTTTTACCTGCGCCAAGATCACCATGCAGATAAATAGTCGTCTGCTGTGAGCAAAGATTAGAAAGCTCCGTTCCTAGTTGAATCGTTGCTTGTTCATCTTTCAAAGTAAATTGTTTAGTGCTCATGAATACGTTCTCTAAAAATCGATCGTTGACTATATAAAAATCAAAAGAACAAGAATAGTAAACCGTGATGCTTTTGGGAGACAAGCACTCAAGTGTAAGTTCTATGAAAAATACTGATCAAAACACGTCTGTTCTGGTCAATACCACTAAGATCCGTTAAGATCCGCCCCCATTTTTGCCGAACCTAATTTTAATCGATAAGAATCAAGCCATGAACCTAGACCATCTTGCTGAAAAAATTAAAATTTGGGGAAAAGAGTTAGGCTTTCAAAAAGTTGGCATCTGTGATGTTGATTTAAGTGAACACGAAGCTCCTCTTCAAGCATGGCTAGATGCGGGTAATCACGGCGAAATGGATTGGATGGCTCGACATGGAATGATGCGAGCACGTCCTGATGAGCTTCACCCTGGCACCATTCGAGTGATCAGCGCCCGAATGAACTACCTACCACCAGAAGCTCAATTTGCCTCTAACCTAAGCGATACCACTCAAGGCTATATCAGCCGTTACTCTTTAGGCCGCGATTATCACAAATTGTTCCGTAACCAGTTGAAAAAGCTGGGACAAAGAATAGAGAAAGAGGTCGAAGGTTTAGACTCACGCCCTTTCGTGGATTCAGCGCCTATCTTGGAAAGACCACTTGCTCAAAAAGCAGGGCTAGGTTGGACAGGTAAGCACTCGCTTATTCTCGATAAAGACGCTGGGTCTTGGTTCTTCTTAGGAGAGCTACTGGTTAACATCCCTCTTCCTGTCGATCTACCTAGTGTTGACCAGTGTGGTAAATGCACCGCATGTATCACTTCTTGTCCAACAGGGGCTATTATTGCTGATGGCGTTGTGGATGCGCGCAAATGTATCTCGTACTTAACCATCGAATATGATGGCGTGATCCCTGAAGAATTTAGAGACGCGATAGGAAACCGTATCTACGGTTGCGATGATTGCCAATTAGTTTGCCCGTGGAATCGTGAAGCGGATATCACAGAACAAACTGACTTTCACCGCAGAGAAGATTTCCAAGAGGCTGATCTCGTCTCACTTTCAAGTTGGGATGAAGCAACCTTTCTGAAGAAAATGGAAGGTTCAGCAATAAGACGCATTGGCCATACTCAATGGTTGCGCAATATTTTCGTCGCGATGGGCAATGCACCGTTTCAACAACGTATTGTTGAAACGCTTGAGTCTCATCGAGGGGAAAGTGACTTACTAGACGTACACATTGAGTGGGCTTTGCAAAAACAACTACAGCAGTTACCTACCTCAAATAGCGTGCAAGAGGGCAGCAGCAAAATCGCCACTAAAAAGCACAGATTGATACGTATTGTTGAGAAAGGCCTTCCAAGAGATGCCTAGCCCTTTAAGTACCAAGGATTGTCTCGTTACACCACATCAGCAGTCCAATATTTAAGACAACCCGTTGCACATAATTTTAGAACAATGTTTGACCTTGTTCTCAATTTTAACAATGTGGAAAAAATTCAGATCTCTCGTAAACTTCCGACACCCACACAAAGTTAAACACAGTGCTGATAAATGATTAAGATCAAAAAACAACAAGTTAACGATCTTTTATCAAATTGAAGATGCACAGCTAACCTTATAAAAAACAGCAAGTTACCAACACCACAATTCAGCTAATATATTGAAAACAAGAAAGATCTTTTTGAGATATATAAAGAATTAAGCCTGAAATAACTTTATCAACCAAGTTATCCACATCGAACTATTTGTGGATAAGTCTGTTTATAGATGTGAAAAACCTCAAGTATCTGCTTCAGAGACCTGATGTTTACTAGCATTCCAGTTGCTAAGAAAAATTTAAGACAAAAAAATATCCACCATGATGGAGGATTATTTGCTTTTTTGGGGGATTATGCTTCGCAGCATTAAAGAAAGAGCGTGACCTTTAAGGTCGCCTTTAAACTCTGTGATCTAAAGAAAAACACGGTGGTTTAAAGTATCTTATTAGCTTTTTTAGAAGAAAGCTGGAGCGATACATCGGGTTCGAACCGATGACCTCAACCTTGGCAAGGTTGCGCTCTACCAACTGAGCTAGTATCGCATAAGTTAAYCGCTGTCGCGYTTAACTGTAATRTGGTTGCGGGAGCCGGATTTGAACCGACGACCTTCGGGTTATGAGCCCGACGAGCTACCAAGCTGCTCCATCCCGCGTCCGGATGCATTGTTTAAGTCAATGAGTCTTGTCTCTAGGAGACTAATTTGGAGCGATACATCGGGTTCGAACCGATGACCTCAACCTTGGCAAGGTTGCGCTCTACCAACTGAGCTAGTATCGCATAAGTTAACCGCTRTCGCGTTTAACTGTAATGTGGTTGCGGGAGCCGGATTTGAACCGACGACCTTCGGGTTNCGATGACCTCAACCTTGGCAAGGTTGCGCTCTACCAACTGAGCTAGTATCGCATAAGTTAACCGCTRTCGCGTTTAACTGTAATGTGGTTGCGGGAGCCGGATTTGAACCGACGACCTTCGGGTTATGAGCCCGACGAGCTACCAARCTGCTCCATCCCGCGTCCGGATGCATTGTTTAAGACAATGAGACTAAACCATTTTCATTCTGAGTACTTTCTCTAGGAGATGACTTCTAAGAATATAACTTCTTGTTCGAATAAAAGTGGAGCGATACATCGGGTTCGAACCGATGACCTCAACCTTGGCAAGGTTGCGCTCTACCAACTGAGCTAGTATCGCATAAGTTAACCGCTGTCGCGTTTAACTGTAATGTGGTTGCGGGAGCCGGATTTGAACCGACGACCTTCGGGTTNTGGAGCGATACATCGGGTTCGAACCGATGACCTCAACCTTGGCAAGGTTGCGCTCTACCAACTGAGCTAGTATCGCATRAGTTAACCGCTGTYGCGTTTAACTGTAATGTGGTTGCGGGAGCCGGATTTGAACCGACGACCTTCGGGTTATGAGCCCGACGAGCTACCAAGCTGCTCCATCCCGCGTCCGGATGCATCATTTAAGTTGATGATTCTTTAATTTGGAGCGATACATCGGGTTCGAACCGATGACCTCAACCTTGGCAAGGTTGCGCTCTACCAACTGAGCTAGTATCGCATTATAAAAGGTCTTTCACCTTTCGATTACCGCTTTCGCCATAACCTACAAATTGGAGCGATACATCGGGTTCGAACCGATGACCTCAACCTTGGCAAGGTTGCGCTCTACCAACTGAGCTAGTATCGCAATCTGAAAACGTCTTTCGCCGTTCAGGGCTGCGAATTATAAGAGCATTTTTTTGTGATGCAAGTCCTTAATGCAAAATTACGAAACTTTTTACTCAACTGCTGTAAAAGCACACAGATTTGCAAAAAAATTAGCTCTTATGTCCCTGAAAAGTTAGATAAACGTGATCATTTTATCCGACTAGATGTTAATAATCGTTTTTCGGTAGTACTGCAGCTCTGCGATCGACTCTCGAATATCATCAAGTGCTAGGTGACTTCCAGACTTTGAAAAACCGTCTAACACTTCAGGCTTCCAACGACGAGTCAGCTCTTTCAGCGTGCTTACGTCGACATAACGGTAATGAAAGTACTCTTCCAATTCAGGCATGTGTTTGTATAGGAATCGGCGATCTTGACCGATGCTATTGCCACAGATTGGAGACTTACCTTTTGGTACCCACTTCTCAAGAAACTCAATCGTTTGTTGGATGGCGTCTTGTTCTGAAACCGTACTTTCTTGGATTCGTTTCACTAGGCCGCTGCCGGTGTGAGTCGTTGTGCACCACTCGTCCATCTTGTCTAATTCACTCTGAGGTTGGTGAATAGCCAAAACAGGTCCTTCAGCAAGGATGTTAAGCTCACTATCGGTAACGATAGTCGCAATTTCAATGATTTTATGAGTTTCAGGATCCAGTCCTGTCATCTCTAGATCAACCCAAATTAGGTTCTGATCGCTAAAGGACATAAGGCGTCGCCTATTTGTTTAAGTGTAAAAGAGGTACTATACCCAAATAACTATACTCAAACTAGCTTTAGGGCCATCGAAATCACGTGGTACCAGCGACACCCAGTTTGAGTTCCCAATCATCAAGTTAGATGTGTTAAGTGAAAAATTGTGGCTAAAAAAAAGAAGTTAACCAAAGGTCAGGTACGTCGAGTACGTAGCAACCAGAACAAGCGACTCAAGAAAGAAGATTCTATCCAATGGGATGAGAACATGCTTGGCGGAACCAAAAGCGGACTCGTGATTACGCGCTTTGGCCAACATGCTGATATCGAAGATCTTGAAACAAACGAAGTTCATCGTTGTAACTTACGCCGTAGTATCGAGACATTGGTTTCTGGTGACCGAGTGACTTGGCGTGCAGGCTTAGAATCCATGGCTGGTATTTCTGGCGTTGTAGAAGCCGTTGAACCAAGAACTTCAATGCTGACTCGCCCTGATTACTACGACGGCCTAAAACCGGTTGCGGCTAACGTTGACCAAATGGTAATCGTATCGGCTGTGCTACCAGAGCTATCACTTAATATTATCGACCGCTACTTGATCGCTTCTGAGACGGTCAACATCGCCCCTCTTGTTGTTCTGAACAAGGTAGATTTGCTGACCGAAGAACAGATTGCGGAATACCGTGAAACGCTTAAAGAGTACGAGAAGATCGGCTACAAAGTGATGTTCGTGAGTAAAGAATCTGGCTACGGCATCAAAGAGCTGGAAGCTGAGCTTAAAGATCGCATCAACATCTTTGTTGGTCAGTCTGGTGTAGGTAAATCAAGCCTAGTGAATGCGTTAATGCCAACGCTGGACATTGAAGAGGGTGAAGTCTCTGAGAACTCAGGTCTTGGCCAACATACAACTACGGCAGCTCGTTTATACCACTTCCCTTCAGGTGGCGACCTTATCGATTCTCCAGGGGTTCGTGAGTTTGGCTTATGGCACTTGGAAGCGGACGAAATCACTGAAGCCTTCATCGAATTCAAACCTTACCTTGGCGGCTGTAAGTTCCGCGACTGTAAGCACAATGATGACCCTGGCTGTATCCTGCGAGAAGCCGTTGAAGATGGAAAGATCAGTCGACTGCGTTTCGACAACTACCATCGCATCATTGAAAGCATGGCAAATAACAAAGATAACCGTCAGTATTCACGCAACAAAAAAGCCGATCTCTAATCGCGTTTTTGTGAACAAATGTGTGCATTTACTGACAATTGGCGCGAATTTAAGTAACATCTCGCGCCCTAAAGCGTCATCGACAGATTTAATTGAACAACAAATAGCATTGGAAAATTAATACAATGGATAAGATTAAAGTTGGATTGCAGTACTGGATTCCACAACATGGACTGACTCGTCTAGTCGGCAAACTTGCGTCAGCTAAAGCGGGCGGCTTAACGACAGCGATCATCAACTGGTTCATCAAGCAATACAAAGTGAACATGGATGAAGCTCTGCATAGCGATCCAAAGCACTTTAAAACATTCAATGAATTCTTCGTACGTGAATTGAAAGAAGGCATGCGCCCTATCGCTGAAGGCGAGTCTGTTATCGTTCACCCTGCCGATGCTCGCGTAAGCCAATTTGGTCCAATTACTGACGGCCAACTGATTCAGGCTAAAGGTCACGATTACTCAGCTCGCGAGCTATTAGGTGGTGATGCTGCATTAGCGGATGAGTTTAAAGACGGTGAATTCGCAACGCTTTACTTGTCTCCAAGTGATTACCACCGCGTGCACATGCCATGCGATGGCACACTACGCCAAATGATCTACGTTCCAGGTGATCTTTTCTCTGTAAACCCACTAACGGCAGAGAACGTTCCAAACCTATTCGCACGTAACGAGCGCGTAGTGTGTATCTTCGATACGGAATTTGGCCCAATGGCACAAGTATTAGTTGGTGCGACTATCGTAGGTAGCATCGAGCAAGTATGGGCTGGCACGATTACTCCACCTCGTGGCAACTCGGTTTACAAGTGGGATTACCCAGCACAAGGTGACAAAGCAATCATCTTGAAGAAAGGCGAAGAAATGGGTCGCTTTAAACTTGGCTCAACCGTGATCAACCTATTTGCGAAAGATGCAATCAAGTTTGACGACACTATGCAAAATGGCGAGAAGACCGTTCTAGGTACACCTTTCGCGCACATTGTTGGTAAAGGTGCTGAGACTGAAGCTGTTGATTCAGCAGAGAGCACAGACCAAGCTTAATGATTTGAGTTTAACTCATTCAGTTTTAAAGGCGCGTTTTTCTATATTTAGAGAAGAACGCGCCTTTTTCTTATCTAGTTCGAGACACTTCCCCTCAAGATTTCAATCAATCTAACTACCGACAACCTTGCTCTCAACGATCAGTACGTTGAATTCCCCAGAAAAAAGATTGACCAAAAACAAAACAACTGTCGAAACCTTAAACAACGTTTCGATTTTATAACCCGTCTCCAAGTACCAAAAAACCAGATAACTTATTCTATTTGAAGATATTTTATTCATAGGGTCTTTGTACATGCCTAAACTCAATGTTGGCGTTCTGGTCAAGCTGTTGATTTGTTTTGCGATTCCCTTAGGCGTGTTATTCATGCCGATAGACTCCATACCTATCGATGACCTAACGTTGATTCAACACCGCCTACTGGCGATATTCCTGCTTGCAGCACTGCTTTGGGTGCTTGAGCCCGTTCCAGTTTTCGCCACCTCGATACTGATCATTGCACTGGAACTGGTGATGATTTCCGACAAAGGCTTGCATCTATTTCGAACCCCACCAGCAGGACACGATCTCGGTGAGTTAATCAAATATACCGACATATTCGGTGCGTTTTCATCGCCAATCATCATTCTATTCATGGGTGGTTTCGCACTCGCGATCTCGGCATCTAAGTACGAACTCGATAACAACCTCGCTCGAGTACTGCTGAAACCATTTGGTACAGAGCCGCGCTTCATCATGCTCGGTTTAATGCTGATCACTGCTGTGTTCTCGATGTTCATGTCGAATACCGCAACCACAGTTATGATGCTGGCACTGCTCGGCCCTATCGTGGCATCTGCACCAAAGGGCGATATGGGGATCAAAGCGCTCGTGTTGTGTATTCCAATCGCGGCCAATACTGGCGGTATCGCGACACCCATCGGCACTCCACCCAATGCCATCGCACTGCAATACCTAACCGGTGAAAACACCATCGACTTCCTGAGTTGGATGATGATGGGCTTACCCTTTGTGATCATCCAACTCACTATAGCTTGGTTTCTTCTTCAGAAAATCTTTCCTTCCAAGCAGAAGAACATGGAGCTCAAACTCGATGGGCAATTTAGAAAGAGTTGGCGTGCGATCGTGGTTTACATCACCTTCGCGGCGACCATCTTGTTGTGGATGACCACCAAACTGCACGGCATGAACACCTACGTCGTCTCTATCATTCCACTGGCTGTGTTTACTCTGACTGGCATCATGGGCAAAGAAGAACTCAAGCTAATTAACTGGGATGTATTGTGGCTGGTTGCAGGTGGTATTGCGATTGGTATTGGCTTAGATAAAACAGGTTTAGCTGCGGCGTTAGCACACGCGATTGACTATGAGTCGCTCTCACCTGCTGCCGTAGTTCTCACGCTATCTATCGTGTGTTGGTTAATGGCGAACTTCATGTCGAACACCGCTACTGCCAACTTACTGATGCCAATAGCCGCTGCGATTGGTGCATCGATGGAAAGCCTAGTGGCGATTGGTGGATTACAAGGCTTGCTGGTTGTGGTTGCCTTCTCTGCATCACTCGGCATGATTCTTCCAGTATCGACACCACCAAACTCACTGGCCTACTCGACTGGACTTATCGAAAGCAAAGACATGGCTAAGATGGGTATCATCTTGGGGATTGTCGGCTTGTTGATGGTTTACCTCGCGTTGTTCATCATCACCTAATAGACGTTCAACGATCACCCATACTCCGGACTAAGGTGCTAAATGTAAATTTAGCGCCTATTCGCGCTGCATCATGGACAATTACCCGAACAAGTAACTGATTTTTAAATCAATTAATAACTGTGATTTTACTTCACTGTTTTACAAAAAGCAGAGTAAATATATTTAGAATTTATGATTTCAAACACATTCATTCTGCCTAAGACAGCGGCAGTATACGCCTATCAAAAACACATCAATTCATTATTAAGTACGTCACCGTAGTTAGGTTTTGTCTAATCAGAGAGGAATGGACCTTGAGACATACTATTAAATTTAAAATTCAGATCGCCATTGCGATCATTATCGCCGTCGTGAGTGGTACCCAAGCTTGGATATCGGTTACCCAACTCACTCAAGAGACTGAAGTCGCGATCAACCAAGAAATGAAGAATGTCAGTGTAGGCACAACTAATTACATTGCCGATTGGCTCTCGACTCGCAGTGATATGATGCTCGCCAATGAGCCGACCATTTCAAGCAGTAGTAACTCTGACCGCGAGTTATTGATCACCAAACAAGCCGGACAATTCCTATCGGTTTACGCCGGGTTCAGCGATGGCACGATCGCTTATGGCGATAAAACGGAAAGCTGGCCTACAGACTACGATCCTCGGACACGCCCATGGTACATAGATGCCAACGCCGCATCAGACCTGATAATTACTGAACCGTATCAAGACTTCGATGGCAGCATCGTCATCAGCTTTGCTAAAGCCTTCAATGGCCAAAAACAGGGTGTGCTTGCTGCAGATTTAACCGTCACCAGCATTATCGACACCGTTCTAAACGTAAAACTGGATAACGATGGCTTCGCCTTCTTAGTCGATGGCAACAACAATATCGTTGCGTACAGTGATGAAGCGTTAAGCCAGAAACCACTTACGAGTTTAAACCCAGAGTTAACCGAAAACCGAGTGTCACAACTGATTCAAAATCACACCATCACCACACTGACGTGGCCAGGTCAGGGCGATAAGTTGGTTTACATTGCCAACGTGCCAAACACAGATTGGTCTTTGGGCATTGTTATCGATAAAGAGTTGGCATTCTCTGCGGTATCTGACGCGATTCAGTTCATCGCGATTACCTCTCTGGTTCTGTACATCGTGATTTCAGTCGCCAGTACCATGGTCATCAACCGCTTGCTTTACCCGTTACAAACCTTATCTGAAGCACTCACTCAGCTTGCTCAAGGTCGAGGTGACCTCACTCAACGCATTGATATCACACGCATGGATGAGATTGGTAAGCTTGCCGAGCTTGTAAACCAGTTCTTGAGTCAGATGCAAAGCATGCTCAAAGGCGTTATCGAGCACAGCCATGATTTAAATAATCACGCAGAAAAAGCCAACCAATTGGCCACTCAATCCTCCATTCGAGTCGAGAATCAACAAAACGATATCAACCAAATTGCCACCGCGATTCATGAGATGTCAGCGACTGCTGCCGAAGTAGCAAGCCATGCAGAATTAACCGCATCCGCTTCTCAAGCTTCGGCGACTGCTTGTAACGATGGCCAAGAGGTAATCCAACAAAACCGCGATGCTATTACTAGCCTTGCAAGCCAAGTGGAAGACGCTGCCAATGTGATCCGAGAGTTGGAAAACAACGCGCAAAGCATCAACCAGATCCTGTCCACCATTCAAGGCATTGCTGAGCAAACTAATCTGTTGGCATTGAATGCGGCAATTGAAGCGGCGCGTGCGGGAGAACAAGGTCGTGGATTTGCGGTTGTTGCAGACGAGGTTCGAGTGCTAAGCCAAAGAACGCATGGCTCCACCGAAGAAATCCGCGTGATGATTGATACGCTGCAGAAGAATACCGAACATGCCGTCGAAAGCATGACCACCAGCACTCAACTGGCAGAGAACAGTGTTGGTTTTGCAGAGCAAGCTCATGGCAGCCTCACTAAAATCACGCAAGCCATCACCGAAATCAACGATATGGCCTTGCAGATAGCGAGTGCAGCCGAAGAGCAACGCGCGGTTAGCGAAGACATCAGCCGCAATACACAAGGAATCAAAGATGCCTCTGACGATCTTGCACAACAAGCAGAAAGCAGCCGTAATAGCTCAAATGAAATGAGCAGCGCTGCTGAGTCTATGCGTCGAGATGTGGAGCGCTTTAAAGTGTAATGCGTAATTAATAACATCAAGCCGAGCTGTAAACGTTCATGATTCTTTTGTTAAGAATCACTTTGTTCTCAGTTCGGTTTGATGCATATTGATGAGCTAATTTATCCCAGACACAAGGATGTTATTCAGATGGGATTCGAATGGTTAGCTCTTGCTGCCGCTTTTCTTTGGGCTATTGCAAGCCTAATGTCCGTAAAGCCTGCTCAACACTTAGGTTCTTTCGCCTATAGCCGCTGGCGCATGGGTTGTACCGCTATTATCTTATCGAGCATGGCTTGGTTTACGGGTGGCTGGTCAAGTGTCGAAGCAGACTTAGTCACGCCGATGATGCTGTCTGGCCTGATTGGTATCTTCATTGGCGATACCGCCCTATTTGCCTGTTTGAACCGCATGGGGCCACGCCAAGCTGGTTTGCTGTTCTCTTGTCACGCCGTCTTCTCGGCAATTCTCGGTTACTTCCTGTTTAGCGAAAGCATGACTTCTGGCGAGCTGATTGGATCTGCGTTGGTATTCAGTGGTGTGTTAACCGCGATCTTCTTTGGCCGTCGAGGCCAAGCCAACAACCAACTTGAAACCATCAAAGGTACCGTTTGGATTGGCGTCGCTCTCGGAATCACGGCGGCTATCTGCCAAGCATTGGGTGGGATCATCGCCAAACCCGTGATGCAAACCAGCATCGACCCAGTTGCCGCCTCTGCTATTCGAATGATCACCGCCTTTGTCGCCCACTCCGCATTTCGTTTAACGGGCGCTAAGCTTTCACGTGCACTGAATCCAATGAATGGTCAAATATTCGCGATTACCGCAGTGAACGGCTTTCTTGCTATGGCGGTGGGGATGACTCTGATCTTGTATGCACTACAGGAAGGGAATGTCGGCATGGTTGCTCTATTATCTTCAACCACACCTATCATGTTACTGCCAATTCTATGGCTTTACACCAAGCAGAGGCCAAATGCCTACGCTTGGATCGGTGCCATTGTTGCCGTAGTGGGAACCGGTATCTTGGTCAGCTAGTGAACCGGATTAAAAGCTGAGAGTTACTAGCTATTAGCTCTCAGTAAAAACAGAAAACTAAGAACGTGGGAACGGGAAAGCGGTCACGTCATCGATGTGGTCGTAACCCAAAGCGAGCATGATCAGTCTGTCGATACCTAAAGCAACACCCGCACAATCTGGTAAGCCTGCTTTTAATGCCTCAATCAAATGATGATCAATCGGTTGAGGCGACAAACCCATCTCAATTCGTTTGGCATTGTCGTCTTCAAAGCGCTTAAGTTGCTCTTGTGGCTTATCTAATTCATGGAATCCGTTTGCCAGTTCGATACCTTTGAAGTACACCTCAAAACGGTCAGCCACTCGCGAATCGCTCGGATTAATCTTAGCTAATGCCGCCTGTGAAGCTGGGAAGTCATAAACAAATGCAGGCACGGTTTGACCAATTTTTTCCTCAACACCCACGCTGAACAGGAGTTGCAGTAAGGTATCACGATCTTGTTCAGGGTCGGCAATGTCACTCAACCCCAATTTCGCTGCCGCTTGTTTTAGGGTATCCATCGAATCTTCAAGTGGACACACACCCAACACGTCAACAAAGGCTTGTTGGTAAGTCATGCGTTCTGCCTCGCCTGACTTCAAGACTTGCTGTAATAGCAGATCCATTTCATCCATCAGGTCATGATGATCAAAACCAACACGATACCACTCCAGCATAGTGAACTCAGGGTTGTGGTAACGGCCGTTCTCTTCATTACGAAACGACTTACAAATTTGGTAAATACAGCCACTTCCTGCTGCCAACAAGCGCTTCATATGAAATTCAGGACTTGTCATAAAGAACAGTGGTTGGCCTTGCGCATAGCCCGGACCGACGAATTCAGTTTTGAAGGTATGTAAATGCACATCCGTCACCGTAGCGTGACTCATTGCTGGCGTATCCACCTCCATCACGTCTCGCTCTGCAAAAAACTGGCGGATTTGATTAAGGATATCAGCACGTTGCTTTAACTGCTTAATGGTTGCGGCAGGTTGCCATGTTGAGTGCATTACTAAGTTCCATATCACTGAATTCTAGGCGACGAAAATTATCACTTTTCGTCGCTTTTGTAAGCTTCTATCTTTGTATTAATGAGGTCATCATACGGTTTTCATGAAGCCATAAAATCACGTTCTACAATACATTTATACATATTTGACCTCTCCCAGCATTGATAACAAAAATCATACTCAACAAGCCGTTAACACGAGCCTTGTGGGGGAATCGTTATCAACAATTGATTGCCGTGATTGCAGTCACATAACCTATAAATTCTATGCCTCCATATGCATTACCGAAGCAAAAACCTAAATACATCAATTTTTCAAACACCCTCCTCTCTTACACTGAACCTACCACTTAAGGCTTAGGGGTGATGATCGGTTGATGCCGTTTACGTACTATTAATTAGTAAGTGCTACCAATAAGCTTTTTTATAATAACAAGCGGAATACTCCGCATCACACTGGAGAATAACTGTGAAGACAATTACCACAGATATCGCAGTCATCGGCGCAGGCGGCGCTGGTCTTCGTACAGCTATTGCTGCGGCTGAAGCTAATCCTGAACTGGAAGTAGCACTGATTTCTAAAGTTTACCCAATGCGTTCGCACACGGTAGCAGCAGAAGGCGGTTCAGCAGCGGTAATTAAAGACGAAGATAGCTTAGATAACCACTTCAACGATACTGTTGGCGGTGGCGACTGGCTATGTGAACAGGATGTTGTTGAATACTTTGTTGAAAACGCGACTCGCGAAATGATCCAAATGGAACAATGGGGCTGCCCATGGAGTCGTAAAGAAAACGGTGAAGTAAACGTACGCCGATTCGGCGGTATGAAGGTAGAGAGAACGTGGTTCGCAGCGGATAAAACCGGCTTCCACATGCTTCATACTCTGTTCCAGACTTCGATGAAGTACGACACAATCAAACGATTTGATGAGTACTTTGTGGTGGATTTGATCGTTGAAGAGGGCGAAGTACAAGGCCTTATCGCGATTCATATGTCTGAAGGTGAGCTTGTTACCATTAAAGCGAAATCTGTTGTTCTAGCAACGGGTGGCGCAGGTCGTGTTTACCACTGTAATACTAACGGCGGCATCGTAACGGGCGACGGTATGGCAATGGCTTATCGCCACGGTGTACCACTGCGTGATATGGAGTTCGTTCAATACCACCCAACAGGCCTTCCAGGCACTGGCATCTTGATGACCGAAGGTTGTCGTGGTGAAGGCGGTATCATCGTCAACAAGAACGGCTACCGTTACCTGCAAGATTACGGCATGGGCCCTGAAACTCCAGTGGGCGAGCCGAAAAACAAATACATGGAACTGGGTCCTCGTGACAAGGTTTCTCAAGCATTCTGGCACGAGCAGCAAAAAGGCAACACCATCAAGCACCCGCTTGGTGATGTAGTACACCTTGACCTTCGCCACCTTGGTGAAGAGTACCTGCAAGAGCGTCTACCGTTTATCTGTGAGCTTGCAAAAGCCTACGTAAACGTCGACCCAGCAAAAGAGCCAATCCCAATCCGCCCGACGGTTCACTACACCATGGGTGGTATTGAAACTAACGGTACTTGTGAAACTCGCATCAAAGGCCTATTCGCTGTTGGTGAATGTGCTTCTGTTGGCCTACACGGTGCAAACCGCCTAGGTTCTAACTCTCTGGCTGAGTTCGTAGTATTTGGTCGCGTAGCTGGTGAAGAAGCGGTGAAACGCGCTGCTGAATTCAAAGGCTGGAATGAAGAGTCTATCGCTAAGCAAGTTAAAGCGGTTGAAGATCGCATCGCTGGTCTACTAAACCAAGAAGGCGATGAAAACTGGGCTGATATCCGTACTGAAATGGGTCACACCATGGAAGCGGGTTGTGGTATCTATCGTCAAGAAGACTTGATGCAAGAGACCATCAACAAGATCACTGAACTGAAAGCGCGCTACAAGAAGATCAGCATTAAAGACAAAGGCAAGGTGTTCAACACCGACCTACTTTACGCTATCGAAGTCGGCTATGGCCTAGAAGTAGCAGAAGCGATGGTTCACTCAGCGATCCTTCGCAAAGAGTCTCGTGGTGCACACCAACGTCTAGACGACAACTGCACAGAACGTGATGACGTGAACTTCCTGAAACACTCTCTATCGTTCTACAACGAAGATGCAGCACCAACTATCGACTACAGCGGCGTGAAGATTACTAAATCTCAACCTAAAGCTCGTCTATACGGTGAAGCAGCAGAGAAAGCCGCTGCCGCTGAAAAAGCTGCAGAAGCGAATGCTAAGAAAGATGAGAAGAGCGAAGAGGAGCAAGCATAATGTCAGCGAACCGTATCCAAAAAGTAGACATTCTGCGCTACGACCCAGAGAAAGATGCAGAACCTTACATGCAGACTTTCGAAGTCCCATTCGATGAAACCATGTCAGTGCTTGATGCGATTGGTTACATCAAAGACCACCAAGACAAAGACCTTTCATACCGTTGGTCTTGTCGTATGGCGATCTGTGGCTCTTGCGGCATCATGGTTGATGGTGTGCCTAAGCTAGCGTGTAAGAGCTTCTTACGTGACTACCCGAACGGCCTAACTATCGAGCCGCTTGCTAACTTCCCAATCGAAAAAGATTTGATTGTCGACATGACGCCGTTCATCGAGCGCCTTGAAGCGATTAAGCCTTACATCATTGGTAACGACCGTAAGCCTGAAGACGGCACTAACATTCAGACTCCTGAGCAAATGGCGAAGTACAAACAGTTCGCTGGTTGTATCAACTGTGGTCTTTGTTACGCAGCGTGTCCTCAATTCGGTTTGAACCCGGAGTTCATCGGCCCAGCGGCACTGACTCTTGCTCACCGTTACAACCTAGATAGCCGTGACAACGGTAAAGCTGAACGTATGAAGCTTATCAACGGTGAAAACGGCGCTTGGGGCTGTACGTTCGTTGGTTACTGTTCTGAAGTATGTCCGAAGAAAGTAGACCCAGCAGCAGCAGTGAACCAAGGTAAAGTTGAGTCTTCAATGGACTTCGTTATCTCGATGTTCAAGCCAGACGGGTCGCAAGTAAAAACAGCAGAGGAGGCATAATATGAGCAATCGTAAGCCTTATGTTCGTGAGATGAAGAGAACGTGGTGGAGCAACCATCCGTTCTACCGCTTCTACATGCTACGTGAAGCAACTGTACTGCCTTTGATTCTGTTCACTGTGTTCCTAACCTTTGGTTTAGGTGCGCTAGTGAAAGGCCCTGAAGCGTGGGCGGGTTGGTTGAGCTTTATGGCGAACCCTATCATTGTCGGTATTAATATCGTGGCACTGCTAGGTAGCTTAATGCACGCTCAAACCTTCTTCAGCATGATGCCTCAAGTAATGCCAATCCGCCTGAAAGGTAAATTGGTTGATAAGAGAATCATCGTACTGACTCAGTGGGCAGCGGTGGCTTTTATTTCTTTAATCGTTCTTGTTGTGGTGTAAGGAGCTTTCGTTATGAACACAAATTACAAAGTGAAACCTGTTAACCACAATCCTCAACGCTCTGATGAGCCAATCTGGTGGGGTCTATTTGGCGCTGGCGGTACTTGGTTCGCGATGATCACGCCAATCACTATCTTAGTGCTAGGTATCTTAGTGCCAATGGGCATCATCGATGCGGACGCAATGAGCTACGAGCGTGTGTCTGAATTCGCCACCAGCATTATCGGTGCGCTATTTATCATCGGTACGCTAGCACTGCCAATGTGGCACGCAATGCACCGTCTTCACCACGGCATGCACGACCTTAAGTTCCACGTCGGCGTTGCAGGTAAAGTGGGTTGCTACTTCTTTGCAGGCCTAATTAGTGCGTTGTCTGTTATTTTCATCTTTATGATTTAATAGTTAAGAGCAGATTCGAGATTCGGGTAAACGAGTATCGAAGAGCTAAAAGCAGATTCGAGTATCGGGTAATCGAGATTCGAAAAGCTTAAGAGCGAAAAGACTAGAAGCAGAGCAGGGTTATCTTGTTCTGCTTTTTTGTTGCTTGTCGAATAGCACACATCTCACTAACTCGCTCTTGATCTTCCAGCTCTTCGCATCCCGTTTACTCGTATCTGCCCTTCTAGCTCTTCGCATCCCGCATCTCGTTTACGCGTATCTTCCTCTTCCACTCTTCCCCGATCTCCAGATACAAAAAAAGGCCGCCTAGGCGACCTTTTTCAGATACTTGAAGTAAATTACTTCACACGACCAACGTATTCGCCAGTACGAGTATCAACTTTAACAACTTCACCGATTGCGATGAATAGAGGTACGCGAACTACCGCGCCAGTTGCTAGAGTTGCAGGCTTACCGCCAGTACCTTGTGTGTCGCCTTTAAGGCCAGGATCGGTTTCTGTTACTGCGATCTCAACAAAGTTTGGTGGAGTTACTGTGATAGGGTTATCATTCCACAACGTTAGAGTACATACGTCGTTTTCAACTAACCATTTAGAAGTCTCGCCTACTGCTTTTGCATCAGCAGCGATTTGCTCGAATGTTTCGTTGTTCATGAAGTGGTAGAATTCGCCATCGCTGTATAGGTAGCCTAGTTCAACGTCTACAACGTCCGCTAGTTCTACTGTATCGCCTGACTTAAATGTTTTCTCTAACACTTTGCCTGACAGCAGTTTACGAAGTTTAACACGGTTAAACGCTTGGCCTTTACCTGGCTTAACGTATTCATTTTCGATAATTGAGCAAGGCTCGTTATCCATCATGAATTTTAAACCGCCTTTGAATTCATTGGTGCTTACTGACGCCATGATTTTCTCTTCCACATCTTTGAGTTAATTTCAATGCCGCATATCATAACCCGAAAAGTCGAATCTGTTGAGCAAAACTGGCTCAAACAACTATCGAATGCGATCTCTGACCCGACAAAACTGCTTGAGGCATTAGAAATAGACCCAACACTGTGGCAAGCAGGCTTTGCTGCACGTGAGTTATTTGCGCTTCGGGTTCCTCTTAGCTTTGTCGAACGAATGGAAAAAGGCAACCCACACGACCCTTTGCTGCGACAGGTTTTACCGCTAAGTGAAGAGTTTGAAGTTCATCAGGGCTATTCTGCTGATCCATTGGAAGAACAAGACAACGCTATTCCCGGGCTACTGCACAAATACAAAAATCGTGCACTGATGATTGTGAAAGGTGGTTGCGCGATTAACTGCCGCTATTGCTTCCGTCGTCATTTTCCGTATCAAGATAACAAGGGCTCAAAGTCGGTTTGGCAAACCAGTCTCGACTACGTAGCGGCGCACCCAGAGATCAACGAAGTTATCTTATCCGGTGGCGATCCTCTGATGGCCAAAGACAGCGAACTAGATTGGCTTATCAATGCCATCGAACAGATACCGCATGTGAAAACGGTTCGTATCCATAGCCGATTACCAGTCGTGATTCCAGCGCGAGTGACTGACGCACTGTGCCAAACATTAACCAACACTCGCCTTAATGTAGTGATGGTTAGCCACATTAATCACGCCAATGAGATCAATGAAGAGCTCAAACAAGCTTTCCAAAAACTTAAGCAAACTGGCGCGACTCTGCTTAATCAAGGCGTGATGCTAAAAGGTGTCAATGATAGCGCTAACTCATTGAAAAATTTAAGTGAAAAGCTATTCGATGCCGGTATTTTACCTTACTATATGCATGTACTTGATAAGGTTCAGGGCGCTGCGCACTTCTATATTTCGGATGAAGAAGCAAAGCACCACTTCAAGGGGTTGATCTCTGAGGTTTCTGGCTATCTAGTACCCAAACTCACTCGCGAGATCGGCGGTCGCACTAGCAAGACTCCACTCGACCTACACATTGAATAGAGAAGTCGTATCAATGAAACGCAATGCCTCAGTTATGCCACCAGCGATAAAACACCTTTCAAAAGGCTTCACCATTATCGAACTGGTGTTGGTGATCGTAATTCTGGGTATTGTGTCAGTCACTGCGGCTTCTAAGTTTCTCAACCTTCAAAGCGATGCTCGCATCTCGACATTAAATGGCCTCAAGGGCGGGATGGAAGGCGCAAGTGCTATGCTTTATGGTAAGACATCAGCATTAGGCTTAGATAAAGCAGCGAGTGCGTCAGTAAATGTTGAGGGCGACGATATATTAGTGGCCTATGGCTACCCTGCAGCGATGAATAAACAGACTTGGTCACAACTCATCGAATCCACCTTCTTAGATGCGGTTTGGGATACAGGTCGAGCAGACTGGTTCTTTACCAATGTAAGTGCCGGAGATGGAACAATTATCTATGCTCCTTCTAGCCGAAAAAATCAGTCTGATAACTGCTACCTGGAGTATCAAGAAGCTACTGAGACCACTACACCAGTATTCACGTTAACAACAGACGGTTGCTAGATTTTAAGTCATCTTTATCAATCGTTAAGACAAAAAGTTTTTGTTCGATCGTCCGGTCTATTATTAGCATACTCGGCTCTATTCTAAATTTTTAGGAGGGGTGATATGACACAATTTATAGAACAAACTCTCAACCTTGCCCCCTTTAGCTGGGCAGGCCTTGCAGTGTGTATGTTGTGTGGTTCGTTAATCGGCATCGAGCGACAAACACGCGGTAAACCAGTAGGCATCAGAACCTCGATTCTGATCATCAGCGGTACTTACTTCTTCCTGACCATGGCGATTAGCCTTTCCCCTAACACGCTCGATCAAGCTCGTGTGCTTGGTCAGATCATTACTGGGGTGGGTTTCCTTGGTGCAGGCGTGATGATGACGCTCGACGGCAAGATTCATGGCGTGACCTCAGCAGCCATTATCTGGGTGCTTGCCGCGCTCGGGATGATGATTGCCCTTGGCCACCTTTCTCAATCGGTCATTATCACACTAATGGCGCTAGTGATTTTGCTTGGTGTCGATAAGGTGGAAAACAGCTTTCAGAGCTTGCGTCGTGGTGTTCACCAGAAGTGGATGCGTAAAGGCCGCGTGAAGAAGTAATACCGCTCTTTATAGCCTTTTGTCTCAAGACCTCAATGCACGACCACTGATACAAAGAAGCCTAGTCAATCGACTAGGCTTTTCGTTATTTGGTGAGTTGCTAATACACCTCAATACAGACTTGATTCTTACCCGCAGCCTTAGCTTTGTAGAGCTGTTCATCAGACGAACGAATACTCTGGTTTTCCCACAAGTGTCCGACACTGTCGAATTTATACAGAGAGTAGAGCGTCGCTCCGCCAGAGACCGATATACTGATTTTATCGCCTGTTGGGCATCGGTAGCTCTGCAAGCTGATGTCGTTCTGAATTCGCTCAAAGATCGATGAAAGCAATTCAGATGACTCACCCGTGATCGCGACGACAAACTCCTCACCGCCAAAGCGAGCCACAATGTCTTGTTGCCTAACACTGTTCATCATCAGTTGAGCAACGTGGCAGATCACCTCATCCCCTACCTTATGACCATGTTGATCGTTCACCACCTTGAAGTCATCGATATCAAACACACCAACCCCAATAATCGGCTCTTCATCTTGTGCCAATAACCGAGCTTCAAAACCGCGTCGATTCAATAACCCTGTCAGAGGGTCTTGCATCGCTAAATCGTTTAAACGCTTATGTTCTTGTTTGGTATAGAAGCGCCACAGCGACAACGCGGAGACTAGATACAAAGCCAGCAATATGAACAACTGAACACGCTCCATCTCCAACACATGTAAGAAGTGCTCGCTCTTATCCTCTTCGATAGTCAGGTATAGCTGTGTGTTGATGCCATCGACATACAAAGGTCGTGAGTGGGTAAAGTCCATCAGGCCATATTTGTTGGCACCTCTGACACTCGTCACCTCATAACCATGTGTTGGATTCGATACGAGATTAGAGACATAACCATCAACGCCTAACACACCTTTGAACTCGCCGTCGACGTATATCCCCTTGGTTAAGGTCACGACTTTTTTTCCGGTCAGGTAGTCATCATATTGCCCGGTATACACCACCTGCTCTTTGCCCTGAGAGAGACCAAAGCGAATCGTATTCACCCAATAAGGACGGCTATTCACCACTGAATCAAAGGTATCGCCCTTAATGTAACTCGCAAAATCAGAAGGCGAAGAGATGATGAACTTCTCTTTCGAGATGAAGTAAATCGCAGAGATGGTCTCTATAGTATTGGCAAAATAAGCCATGGTAGGTGCGATGAATAAGCGCTTGGCCGCTTCAGAATAAAGTTCTGAATTAGGGTCACACATCTCGCTCGGGCCAGAGAACATAAAGTCAAAACGAGGGGCTTGCTGCTCGTCACTAATGAAGTAACACGTCTCACCCTCTACCTTTTTGTCATGCGAAAATACATAAGTATCTCCATGCAATGGGTAAAGCGCAGTGATGTTGTACTCAAGCGCATTAATGATCTGTGTGAGCTCGGTTAAAGAGCGTGTCACGCCTTGGTTTTCAATTCCATACTGTTTATCTGATTCTTCCGCTGAATCAACGAGCAACAAGCTCAAAACTACTAAAAAAATGGCGGTCAGGCTTAAGAAAGCCCTTTTAAAATCGACGGTATGGTGATTAATCAAAGCATATAAATCATCGTTGGGAATTTATCGAACATTGTACTTATAAATAAAAATGTCGCAACATTAAATATAAAACAACATGCTTATTGGGTAACTTGCGGGGATTGGATGAAAGTTACGACTACAACTAATCACGCCTAAGCAAAAAAGCCTAGGCGTGAGAATAGCTTTAAATCTAGATAAGAAAGTCGCTCGCCGATAGTGAAACTAAAGGTTCAGATACCGTCTTATTTAGCAAAGTTCACAATCGGGAAGCACGGGAAGAAACCGTTGTCAGCACAGTTGATCAGACCAATCTGTACGCCTTCGATTTTGTTGGTTTTGTTGAAGATACCAACCTGAACCGTAGACACTTCTGAAAGGTTAGCTGCGCCAACATCGACCATAGTGTCGCCCTCAGAGTAGTTTACGAAACTCACGTTCGCGCCTTTCACATCGTTAGTGATGTTCACGGCACCTAAGTTAAGACCCGTTGTTTGGCCTGTGTTCCAGTTGAAGAAACCCAGTGACGCACCTGTCATCTCTTGGTTCACTTTAGATGCACCAAAAATACCTAGGTTCACACCTGTTGTGGTTTGTGTTTCTGACATACCAACAACCGCAAGATCAAGACCTTTAAGATCGTTAACTTGTCCGTGAAGTAAAGCCAAGCGCACACCACCAACTGCATCTGAATCAGGTGCGTTGAAGCCGTTGATTGTTGAAAACATAACTGGCGAAGAAGCGAATGCCGCAGGTGCCATTACCGCTGCCGACACAGCAAGTACTGAAAGTAGTTTTTTCATTGGGGAGTCTCCACTGACTTATTGTTAACTTGATTTATACATTATCAATCAAGCATTTATTGTCCTTTATTCAACAGCTATCCATGTTAAATCGATGTCATAACTGTACTGTTGAATATAAGACTGTAAATCATAAAGAGCAATGATTAAGAGCAGATACGGGATTCGAGATGCGAAATGCGAAATGCGAAATGCGAAATGCGAAATGCGAAAAGAATAAGAGCGGATAAGAGATACAAGTAAAAGAGATGCAAAGAACAAAAGGTTTATTGTTCTAGTGATTTGATTAAGGCGCCTAACATGCGAGATATATGAAGTGCTTCAGATTGCCATTGTGTACCGTTCTCCTTGGAAATGAACCCAACTTCAGAGCCTATGTCAGTTTGAGTTGCAAACTCACCGATGGAGCCCTTTGCGATGGCAAAGAAGTGTTTACGCTCTTTAAGAGACTTTCTCTCACAGCCTTCAGCGATATTGCTAGGTACAGATAAAGCACTGCGAGTAATCTGATCTTTGAAACCGTAATCACGACAACAAACCATCTCCCGGTAAACAGAGATAGACAGCAGACGACTGCGCTGCCAAACATCAAGTTTTCTATAAAGCACAATTTCTACCTAAAGATCGAAAACCTAATCATCTCAAAAGCACCCAATAGAAAAGTTCTAGAAAAGTACCAAACCTAGAGACTTCTGTTCAATGGTCGCTTGTAATTTCGAACTTACTCTTAATCTTTTCGTACCCCGCTCACTCGAATCTCGTATCCGTTCTTACGCTCTTCGCATCCCGATTGCCCGCATCTCGAATCTGCTTTTCAGGCTCTTCGTATCACGCTTACTCGCATCCCGTATCTGCTCTTTAAACATAAAAAACGGAGACCGAAGTCTCCGCTTTAAAGCTTATGTATGGCTTTCTCTGCTATAAAGAAAGGGGATGATTACATCATACCGCCCATTCCACCCATACCGCCCATACCGCCCATATCAGGCATTGCAGGAGCTGAATCTTGAGGCTTGTCTGTTACCATTGCTTCTGTTGTGATCATAAGACCAGCAACTGATGCTGCGAATTGTAATGCAGAACGAGTCACCTTAGTTGGATCTAGGATACCCATTGCAATCATGTCGCCGTATTCGCCAGTCGCCGCGTTGTAACCGTAGTTACCTTCGCCAGCACGAACGTTGTTAGCAACCACAGACTCTTCATCGCCTGCGTTCTTAGTGATTTGACGGATAGGCGCTTCCATTGCACGTAGTGCAACACGGATACCTACGTTTTGCTCTTCGTTGTCACCTTCAAGGTTAGCAACTTTAGACGCAGCACGGATAAGTGCAACACCACCACCAGCAACCACACCTTCTTCAACTGCAGCACGAGTTGCGTGAAGTGCATCTTCTACGCGGTCTTTCTTCTCTTTCATCTCAACTTCAGTAGCAGCACCCACTTTGATTACTGCAACACCGCCAGCTAGCTTAGCTACGCGCTCTTGAAGCTTCTCTTTGTCGTAGTCTGAAGTTGCGTCTTCGATTTGTTGACGGATTTGAGAAACGCGACCTTGGATCATCACTTCGTCGCCCGCACCATCGATGATAGTCGAGTTTTCTTTAGTGATCGTAATGCGCTTAGCTTGACCTAGGTCTTCTAGCGTTACTTTCTCAAGGTCTAGACCGATCTCTTCAGAGATAACCGTACCGCCCGTTAGAATCGCGATATCTTGAAGCATAGACTTACGACGATCACCGAAACCAGGTGCTTTAACCGCTGCCACTTTTACGATGCCACGCATGTTGTTCACAACTAGAGTTGCAAGCGCTTCGCCTTCTACGTCTTCAGCGATGATAAGAAGTGGACGAGATGCCTTAGCAACCGCTTCTAGAGTCGGAAGAAGTTCACGGATGTTCGAAACTTTCTTGTCAATAAGAAGAATGAATGGGCTTTCTAGATCAACAGAACCCGCTTCTTGGTTATTGATGAAGTAAGGAGATAGGTAACCGCGGTCGAACTGCATACCTTCAACTACGTCTAGCTCGTCTTGTAGAGCCTGACCTTCTTCAACTGTGATTACGCCATCACGACCTACTTTTTCCATCGCTTCAGCAATGATGTTACCCACTGTCGAATCAGAGTTCGCAGAGATAGTACCAACTTGAGCGATAGCTTTTGTATCAGAACATGGAACAGAAAGGCCTTTAAGCTCTTCAACTGCAGCGATAACCGCTTTGTCGATACCGCGCTTAAGATCCATTGGGTTCATGCCAGCAGCTACGGCTTTTAGGCCTTCAGTGATGATAGCTTGAGCAAGAACGGTTGCTGTCGTTGTACCGTCGCCCGCTGCGTCATTCGCTTGCGAAGCCACTTCTTTAACCATTTGCGCGCCCATGTTTTGGAACTTGTCTTCAAGTTCAATTTCACGTGCAACAGAAACACCATCTTTCGTGATTGTTGGTGCGCCAAATGATTTGTCTAGAACAACGTTACGGCCTTTAGGACCAAGCGTTACTTTTACAGCGTCAGCCAGAACGTTTACACCTTCTAGCATTTTAATACGTGCGTCGTTACCAAATTTAACGTCTTTAGCAGCCATCTTTATTTCCTTTAAATTCTTTATTCAGTCAGTTCAGTTTTATGGGTCGGATTACTCAACGATCGCCATGATGTCGTTTTCAGACATGATCAGAACTTCTTTACCGTCGATCTTTTCTGATTTAGTGCCGTAGCCTTCAGCAAAGATAACAGTGTCGCCAACTTTAACGTCCAATGGTTGTACTGAACCGTTTTCTAGAATGCGGCCTTTGCCAACAGCTAGAATTGTACCGCGAGTTGATTTTTCAGCGGCAGAACCAGTTAGAACGATGCCACCAGCAGATTTAGATTCAACTTCTTGGCGCTCAACGATAACTCGGTCGTGTAGAGGACGGATATTCATCGGTCGTATCTCCTGATAATTTCCATTTAATTTGATAGTTGCCACGATTGGCATGGGGTTAAAGAGTATGTTGGGGCGATGCCGAAGATCCCAAGGGGTGAAAGAGAAAAATTGTGATCTAAGGGGCAGATACGGGATGCGAGTAAACGAGTAGCGAAGAGAATAAGAGCAGCGACGGGATTCGGGTAAACGAGTGGCGAAGAGCAAAAGGCAAGAGCAGGTAGAAAGTAAGATATCCTTCTTTGTTTTTGCTTTTCGTATCTCGAATCACGTTACCCTCGTCTAATTCTTTGTATCTACTCTTCAAGCTCTTCGCATCCCGAATCCCGTTTACTCGTATCTGCTCTTTCGTGTCTGGAATCTCAAACAGCACATGGATAACTAGATAGTCGCCAGAGATTCCCAACTGCGCTCGTTCCTCGCTGTAGGGAATGACGAAGTCAGTTGAGAATGCTCTAAGCGGTGTGTAAATGTCTGAATACTTTTATCAGGCCTCAAATTCGCCCTTGAGATCTTCGATACTCGTTTACCCGCATCTCGTATCTGTTCTTTAAGCTATTCCCTTCCCGACCACATCTGTTTATCCTACTCCTTTCGTTTCAGCCGGCGTTTTACATGCAAGATAAACACGGGCTTCTTACAGCCCCGATAGCAGACACTCTGCGCACTATGACAATACCGACTATCTTCGGTATGGTGGCGATCTTGATGTTTAACCTTGTCGATACCTTCTTTATTTCATTACTCGGCACACAAGCTCTTGCTGCCGTAAGCTTTACCTTTCCAGTCACCTTCGCCATCAACTGCATCACAATGGGCATCGGCATCGGCTTATCGACATGTATCGGACGGTTACTGGGTCAAGGCTGCGCGCAAAATGCAGCTCGCTTTACTTGTCATGGTTTATTACTTGCGGTGCTGCTTGTGGGTTTTGCATCAACACTGGGGCTCGTAACGCTAGAGCCTATGTTTACACTGTTGGGAGCAGAACCTGAGTTACTGCCATTAATATCCGAGTACATGTCGGTCTGGTATTTAGCGATACCACTGCTTGTCATTCCTATGGCAGGCAACAGCTCAATACGAGCCAGTGGTGATACCAAAACACCCGCCAAGATCATGATGTTGGCCGGCCTTATTAACGGTATTCTCGACCCACTGCTGATCTTCGGTTACGGACCTTTTCCTGAACTAGGAATTCAAGGCGCAGCCATTGCTAGCGGATTCAGTTGGTTTGGGGCGTTGTGTGGCTCACTGTATGTGTTAACCATGCGAGAAAAGCTGCTTGCTCCACCTAAGCTAAAAAACATCATCGATGACTGGAAACAGATCTTAACCATCGGTACACCTGCTGCTCTTTCTAATGCCCTAAACCCAATCGCTGGTGCCATTATCATGATGATGTTAGCCAAACAAGGAACAGAAGCCGTGGCGGCTTACGGAGCAGCCCAACGTATTGAATCGATTCTGATCATCGTGTTGATGTCTTTAACCTCTGCTCTCACGCCTTTTATGGCACAAAACTTTGGTGCTGATAACCCACAACGCAGTTTTAAAGCCCTGTTCTTAAGCATGCGTTTTGCTGTGCTATTTCAGGGTTTGATTTTCTTGATGATGGTGCCATTGAGCATCCCTTTAGCCGCCCTCTTTTCTCAAGAAGAATCCGTACGAGGCATTTTGTGGCACTACCTGTTAGTTGTCCCATTTAGCTATGGATTCCAAGGCATTGTAATGATGCTAATCAGCGCTATGAATGCAATGCATCAACCACTCAAAGCCTTTCAATGGAGCTTCATGCGCCTGTTTGTGTTTACCTTGCCGTTCGCTTGGGCCGGCAGCCAAATCGATGGTGTTGAAGGGTTGTTTATTGGCTTAGCCTTGGGGAACATCATGGGTGGTGTGTCAGGGTACTTGTTTGCTCTTCGTGTAAGAGCTAAAGCAGCTGCGGGATGCGAGTAAACGAGATACGAAGAGCTTGAAAAGCAGATGAGAGATTCGGGTATCGAGATGAGAAGATCTTACAAACGGAAAAGAGACAAAAAGAAGGAAGATGACATGGAAGACACCACTTACAAAATGCTTTATGACGCACCGATTGGCAAGATGATCATTGTGAGTAATGGTGTGTCGCTTATTGAAATTGAACATATAAATCACGAAGAGCTAATGACTAGCAATCCAGATGACCTTTGCCAACTGGCGGTGAAACAGTTAGATGAGTACTTCGCAGGGAAACGTACAAATTTTGATTTGCCATTAAGAGCGACAAAAGGCACGGACTTTCAAAAAGCAGCTTGGCTGGCTTTAACGACCATTCCTTATGGCGAAACCATCAGCTACGGTGAGCAAGCGAAAAGAATGGATAACCCAAAAGCAGTAAGAGCTGTGGGTGGTGCTAATGGAACATTAACCGGCTATACCGGCGGCATGAACCGCAAAGAGCGGTTACTGGATTTTGAGCGTTCGGTTTTGAAAGCAAAATGATAGTAGCGAGTGACGGATACGAACAGAAACAAAGAAGGATTTCTTTCTCTGCTTTTAGTCCTGTCACGACCCGTATCCCGAATCTGCTCTTCGCTCTTCGCATCCCGCTTACTCGTATCTCGCATCTATACTCAAATTCTAGATACAAAAAAACGGCTACACTCGCGCGCAGCCGTTCTAGTATTCGATGAAAGTTAAGTGATTACTTAACGATCACATCACCTGACATCTCAGCTGGGATTGCGATACCAGATAGAGAAAGCATTGTTGGTGCAAGGTCAGACAGCTTACCGCCTTCTTTGAACTCAACGTCTTTGCTACCTACATAGATTAGTGGAACTGGTAGGTTAGTATGCGCTGTGTGGATGCCGCCCGTTTCTGGGTTAACCATCATTTCTGCGTTACCGTGGTCTGCTGTGATAAGCAGTTGGCCGTCAGCTTCTTTGATTGCTTCAACCACTTTACCAAGACACTCGTCTAGAGACTCTACGGCTTTCACTGCTGCATTGTAAACGCCAGTGTGGCCAACCATGTCACAGTTAGGGAAGTTACAAACGATAGCGTCATATTTGCCGCCTTTGATTGCTGCAACTAGCTTTTCAGTCAGCTCTGGTGCGCTCATTTCTGGCTGTAGATCGTAAGTTGCTACTTTTGGAGAAGCAACAAGTTGACGCTCTTCGCCTTCGAACTCGTCTTCGATACCGCCATTGAAGAAGAAAGTAACGTGCGCGTATTTCTCTGTTTCAGAGATACGTAGTTGAGTTTTGCCTTCCTTCGATAACCATTCGCCGTAAGTGTTCTCTAGAGAAGCCGGTGGGAATGCACATAGAAGAGGAATGTCTGCTGCGTATTGAGTCAACATCACGAAATCGATCGCTGGGAATACGTTACGAGCAAAACCATCGAAATCAGGAACGAATGCACGTGTGATTTCACGAGCACGGTCAGCACGGTAGTTCATAAAGATAACCGCATCGCCATCAACGATAGCTGCAGACTCTTCGCCTTCCGCTTTGATTTCCGTCGCTTTAACGAACTCATCGTTTTCGTCACGAGCATAAGCTGCTTCTAGACCAGCAACTGCAGTGTCGAATGTAAACTCAGCTTTTGCTTGAGTCAGCAGGTCGTAAGACTCTTGAACGCGATCCCAGTTGTTATCACGATCCATTGCGTAGTAACGACCAATAAGAGAAGCAACACGACCTTTACCTAACTTAGCGAACAACTCTTGGAAGCGCGCTAATGTGTTTTCTGCGCTACGTGGCGGTGTATCACGACCGTCTAGGAAAGCGTGTAGGTAGATTTTCTCTGCGCCACGCTCTGCTGCCATTTCAACAGCTGCGTAGATGTGATCTTCATGAGAGTGAACGCCACCTGGCGACATAAGGCCCATGATGTGAACCGCTTTGTCTGCTTTAACCGCTTTATCAATAGCGTTAACTAGCGTTTCAGTTTGGCCAAACTCACCATCTGAAATTGACTTAGTAATACGAGTAAGATCTTGATATACCACGCGACCCGCACCGATGTTGGTGTGACCCACTTCAGAGTTACCCATTTGGCCATCTGGTAGGCCTACATCTAAGCCAGAAGCCGAGATTAGCGTGTTAGGTTGGTTAGCAATAAGACCGTCTAATACAGGTGTATTAGCGTTCGCGATAGCGTTGTCTTGGTTGTCTTCACGGTAACCGTAACCGTCAAGGATCACTAGAGCCATAGGCTTCTTAGCTGACATAGGACTGACCTCGTTCAATTCAAAATAAATCGGTATAAAAACAAATTAGCGTAATTTTACTACAGTTTACAGTCAAAACTGTAGCGGAAGATCAAGAAACGTCGCAGGTAGGCGGATCGGATGTGAAAAAAAATATCATTTTAGGAGGGTGTGAAGTAGGGATATGAACACTTATATCCCCACCATCTATATTGAAAAAGCGGAACAACAATAACCTCATAGCTTTTCAGTTTAGAAGATTAATCTCAGTGTCATGATCTTCATCATCGCCCTGTGACTGTAGATCATGCACCACTGGTTGCTCTATCACTGTGGTTTTGTTGGTAACATATTGAAAGCTAAAATCATCCCACAATATTTGATCCAAACTTTCTTCAATTTCTCGATTAGATGAAATATCTATTATCATGATTACTGCCTCATATCGCTATTAAAGCTCACAGTAATTATGGACAATAAACAGAACACCTTCGAAAGAATTGTGTAAAAAACACGCCAACAGAAAGTCATAATTCAAATAACCGAATTCAATATAGGTTCTAGGTTCTAGGTTCTAGGTTCTAGGTTCTAGAAAAAACATATCTTGTGACTGAGCAGCATTCCAAACCAAATCACCAATCCCGTCTGTCGGCTTAAAGCCTGTTGGCGCATCAAGCAGAAGCTGACGAATCGTATCATGCTCTAAGTTATGACAAGCAAAATCCAAAGATTCCAGCAGTGTGTCATATTCGTTAATCGGTAAGAACACTTCTTGTGCAGTCATGATTCGCTCATGAGCGGTTGGGGCTACGTTATCGCCAATCAACAACTCTTCATAGAGCTTCTCACCAGGGCGTAGGCCCGAGAATTGGATCTCAATATCACCATGGGGGTTCTCTTCATTTTTAACAGAGAGACCTGAAAGGTTGATCAAGTTTTCAGCAAGGTCAGTAATTTTCACCGATTCGCCCATATCAAGAACAAACACATCGCCGCCTTTGCCCATGGCACCCGCCTGAATAACCAATTGCGCCGCTTCAGGGATGGTCATAAAGAAACGAGTAATATCGCGGTGAGTCACGGTGAGTGGGCCTCCGGCTTTAATCTGCCTTTTAAACAGAGGAATGACCGAACCAGACGATCCAAGCACATTGCCAAAGCGAACCATACAGAAACGTGTGCCATGCTCTTTTTGATTCTCTTGTTGCGCTAAAGCCTGCAGGCCTAATTCTGCCATACGTTTAGTTGTGCCCATCACGTTGGTAGGGCGTACCGCTTTGTCTGTCGAGATAAGCACAAAAGATTCAACACCAGCTTCAATCGCCGCTTTCGCCGTATAGTAGGTGCCGTACACATTGTTGCGTACCCCTTCGACTACATTGTACTCAACCAACGGAACATGTTTGTAAGCCGCAGCGTGATAGACCGTTTGTACGCCAAAAGACTGCATTGAGGTTAATAAGCGATGTGAGCGCTGAACGGAACCTAGTAAAGGCACAATTTCAACATCATAACCTTTGGTTTCTTTCACTAAAGAAAGCTCGCGATCAATTTGGTACAAGCCAAACTCAGACACTTCAAACAACACTAATGTTTTAGGTTGTTGTTTTAGGATCTGACGACAAAGTTCAGAACCAATAGAGCCGCCCGCACCGGTCACCATCACCACTTTGCCTTTGGTGTTAGCCTCCATCAGAACTTGCTGAGGTGCGACCGCATCACGACCGAGCAAATCTTCGATAGGTACATCGGTCAGTTCATCAATTTTCGCTTTACCTGAAACAATATCGACCATTTCAGGAACAGTTTGAATCTCAACAGGCAACTTCGCCAGCAAATCCAACACTTGCTTACGGCGAGCGCGAGAAGCGCTGGGGATCGCGAGCAAGATTTTAGAAACGTTGTGCTTTTCAATCAATCTTTCGGCTTTGTCTAATACAATAACTGGCAAGCCTAAAATCATGGTATTGGTGAGCGTTTTGTCTTCATCAATAAAGGCGCGTACTCGATAGTTTTCAGATGCTCTTAACGCGACAGCCAATTGTCGACCGCCAGAACCCGCACCGTAAATCAATACTTCTTCACGTGAATCTTTCGACGGTGAAGTCGTCGCGACAAGATTGCGAACAACCAAACGAGAACCACCACATAACAAGGCTAAATAAGCACCGTAAATAATAGGCACCGTACGAGGGACTGGTTCTTGCAAATAATAAGCAAACAGAGCCAAAGAGATTGCCGACAATATTGCGCCTGCAGTTACCACAAACAGCGCTTGAAAGGTGAGATACCTAAGTACTGCGCGATAAAGCCCTAATTTGGTAAAAATAAGCACCGTCGTTATTACTGTTAAGCCTGTCAGTAATAAATTATCACCATCATTCAAAAATTGGAAATCGCCTAGCCTTGTCCACAAAGCAATGTGCAGAGAAAATATAATGAGTAAAGCATCAATAGAAACACTGATAACCCGCTTTTTTAAACGAGAAAGGTGCCAAATGAAGTTTAGACGTTGCATAAAGTTATTCTTATTTATGAGTATTTAATAAACCACAAAGACTGCATGAGTGGGATGTGTTGAACATGATTTAAGTTCGCAAAGAGAATTAGCAAAAGATAACCCGAATATTTAATTCGCGCTTTAATTTTTTATTGATATAAATACCCCAACGGTTCGACAATTTTCAAATATTGGGGTATTTGGACCGGATTAAGAAAGGAGTTTACACTAACAATACTCTCATGCCTGAAGCTCTCAAATCACTAGGCCAATGATTAGAAGAACAAGAGTCGAAAGAATAAGGACTAGTTCTAAGAATGAAGATTATTTAACTGCATCACCAGAACCACTGCCGGTCGCTGTCATCAAAATGTACTTGAAGTAATATTTTAGATTTAATGTATCAATCATATATTTATCTGTTCTAGCCAACAACTCTGGTGTAGACATATCAATATTTTGAACTTGAGCTAAGCCTGTTACACCAGGTAAAACATCATACACACCTCGTGCATCACGCGCTCTAATCAACTCTGCTTGATTCAACAAGTTTGGGCGAGGGCCGACTAAACTCATTTCACCCTTCACAACATTGATTAATTGCGGTAGCTCATCAATTTTAGTTTTACGTAAAAAACCACCAAACTTTGTGATGGAAGCCTCACTAGCTAAATGACTTGCTACTGATTTTGTCTCAACCGACATGGTGCGAAACTTGATGAGTTTAAATGTTTTTTTATTGCGACCCACGCGTTCTTGAATAAAAATTGGTGAACCGGTATCAAAAAGACCAATAATGACAACAACTAGTAGTATCGGCCACAAGAGCAGTAAACCGAAAAGCGCTGCTAAAAAATCTAAAATACGTATCATTACTTGCTCTCTTTAGTTTGTTTTTTTAAAAGCGCCATTGACTCTTCCATCGTATATGGGGGAACCCAACCTAACACTTTTGCCAAGTCCGATGAATCCACTTGCAAATTACCTACCAACTGTTCAACCATCGCAGACTTGCCAAGCAACTTACCAGCGAATCGCATTAGGCTTATGGGGACAGGCAGTTGGTAGACTTCTTTACCAAGGCCTTTAGCTATTTTGTTTGTAAATTCTTTGGTGGAAACCGTTTCACTTTCTGAAGCGAGAAAAGTGTGACCTGCTGCGTCTTGGTGTGAAGCACAAGCAATGAGAAGATCAGCTAAATTCATCAACGATATGAAATCACGCTTATTATTTACTAGAGCAAAAGGTAACATAGGCAGTCTATTTACTAAGCGAGTCAATGCACCAAAGTTTCCAGGGGCGTTTAGCCCATACACTAAAGTAGGGCGTACGATAACCACTTCCAAACCTGTGTCTTGTGAAATTTTTTTTAAGCCGATCTCTGCTCTATGTTTGGACTGTGCGAAATGGTTATGTAACGATGGTTCAGAAGTAATTGTAAATGGCTCTTCAAAAGTTGCAATACCATTTACACCGATTGAGCTGACAAATACAAAACGTTTAACTCCAGCTTTCACAGCTTTAATTGCTAACTGTAAAGTTCCGTCAACATTAACTGATTGATATTCTTCTTCAGAAAAAGAACTAGAGTGAGCAAGACCAGCAAGATGGATAATTGTATCTATATCCTTGTTAAAACGGTCCAAATTCGCTTCTTTTAAAATGTCATTTCTGGATAAAGTATAGCAATCGCAATTCAATACATCACAAAGAGCTGAACCAATAAAACCAGAACTGCCAGAAATAGCAATTCTACCTCTCATACCTCTCTCCTGGTTAATAAATATACCTTTGCCAAAACTGGCTTAGGCAATAATCGAGGAATTGATCTTAGAAAAAAATACCTTATGGACAATAGCTTACGCTCGGGAAATAATGCCATTTTTTTCCTTGTCAAAGAAAATTCATACCCAATATATTTAAACCCAGAGCGTCTTTGCATCATTTCTAGACCAGTTCTAGCTTTAACTAAATCCTTTTGTATATTGGTGCACTCATAATTTTTTGCTAGAATTCGTATCCAAAGGTACCAATCCTCCATCGAAGTCATATCCATATAGTTTCCAACAGCTTGGACAACTTCTTTTTTAAACATTACCGTCATATGATTAAACGGATTACGTTTAATACAGGTTCTCATTATTTCACAATGGCTTTCAGGAACATTCCTATTGGAAATAAAAGACAAGTCCGAACAGTTTACCTCTTTAATATTTGATCCGCAAACAGCTAGATTAATACTATTTTCAAACTCTAACAATTGAAGTTCAAACCTGTTTCTTTCATTTATGTCATCTGTATCTACACGAGCAATCAAATCATATTTACAGGCTTTCAAGCCAGCATTCAATGCTATTCCTAAACCTCTATTTTCAGGCAATACAACCTGAACTATATTTAACTTTAAACTCCAGGCGTCAATTACATCGTAAAGCCCCTTATTCAAAGGTCCATCATGAACAATAACAACCTCGTTAGGTTTCACTGTCTGTTCAAACAGACTCCTCATAGCATCATTAAAATAATTAGGCTGTTCTCTATGATATAAAGACATTAAAACAGAAAAATTCATCGACAATCCAATTCCAAGCGATTACAAAAACAAAGATAAGAAATAAAAAACATAATATTTAATGGCACAACCTTGTATTCCTAGATTTAAGATTAATGGTTGTGATAAAAAGAATCATATAGTGTAATTTATCAAAATACTGAATCTGACCAAAAATATCTGCAACAAAAAAACCGGTCATACATATAGCTTGTTGTAAATATAGATTACTTCCAGTTCTCAAAAATTTATATATTTTACTTGTAAAAAATTGAGCGTATGAAAATAAAAATAAGCAAAGACCAACAGCCCCTAGTTCGATCCAATACCTAAAAACTATGCTATGTGACATCTGCCCTTGGAAATATTTTTTATATGTATAGATTTCACTAGTCATACCGTGACCAAAGATAGGATAGATATCAACTAATTCAAGTGCTTGTTTCCAAAGAAATGTTCTTGATGACGTCCCTTCCCCTGTAGAAAAATCAATATCAAACGCACCTAATATATAGCCTTCTAGGTAATCCCAATATGCTACAGAAAAAATAATACCTATATTAATAAAAACCAATGAAGAATATATTTTTTGTTTCCTATTAAACGTAAAGACGAAGCTCATGAGCATTATAAATAACATTGCTCCTATATTGGCTCTCGTAAATACAGCAAAGGGAACTAGTGATATTAATATAAGACTAAAAAAAGAAATCTTCTTCATCCAAGATTCAAGTTTGGTGTTGGAAAAATTCAATATAACCAGATATATAAAAATTATTAATGCATACGTTCCAACTGCATTAGGATTTAAACTGCCGAATGATGCAGCTGATTTAATAGATGCTGATGTTTTCATATCAGCGAGATTTATTTGGTTTAAGTAGAAAAAGACTTGTAAAGAAAAAACAACTGCAGAAAAGACAACCCCTATATGTAACATTCTTCGATAACGTTCACTCATCAACCACACAGGTAAAACAAATAGGTGAGGTAGTGATCCCAAAAACTTGAAAAGATAATAGTTAGATATTTTTTCGGGATGAATTAATGCAACAAAAAAAAGCGACAATGTTGCATAAACGAAAAGAACACTAAATATTGCATAATCAAAGCTATTTATTAACTTATTGAAGTGATAAATACATTCTCTAATATTTGCAACAAAGAAAAAATAAATAATTAGATCGTCTAGCCTTAAATTTATAGATCCGACAGAAATTGCTGAAGATGGAACAGAGAAAGCTATAAAAAAAAGGAGGGGTAAATATAACATTTCTCTACCTTGTCAATTTAAATCTGAATAACTTAAATAGAGTCACACCTAGACCTAGTAATATATCGAAAGCACTATTAAACGTTTCTGGTTTTGCGTAATCAAACACACGACGATAAAGTTCAGGAGCCCGCTCAACTGATAAATGGTCATTAAAGTAAGACTTAGAAAAATTATTATTTTCCAAAATAAGTGATCTATTATTGGCTACCGCACCTCTTACTCTAGGGGAGAAATTAGCATAGGCGATATCTTTCGAAGTTTCTTTTCTAAAAAAAACCAATTCATTAGTAAGTGTCGAAGGAATTGCTACATTCTTATTCAACGACAACGCTTCCATAGCACTTCTACCACAACCAATATATAAGTCTGCATAGTGAACAAATCTACTACTCATATAGGTATGCACTGTATCAGTAAGAAAAACCACATTTGATTCCGACTTTTTTTGGAGCATATCTAAAATATTAGAGTCTTCAACTACACCGATTATAACTAACAGTAAGTTTTCCTCTGGAAAATCTAGCCTTATCCTTTTAAATTCATCTAAGGTAAGCTGCAGACTATCATGATAATTTTCACCGATTCTTGATATACGCATACATAGGAAATATTCATCTGCCAACCGTGATAATATTTCACTATTTTCTGATAATATTTTTGGTGATACTCGATTAGGAATAACATAAAGCGATGTTCTAGAGAATTTTGAGGACTTTCTAAAATGCTTGTCATTCTCTTCGCTAAAATTGACGAGCGAGTTACAATAAGGGAAATACCTTAATGGATTAGGCCCCCCTGCCTTTATTAGCACGATTTTGATGTTGCAGAGCAATGAAGCAACTCGCAAATAGCTATACGACTCCGTATCAACGCACAGTATCTCATCAAAACCTTCTCTTTTTACATATTTAACTAAAGATCTGATTATGGAAAAAGTAGTATTATCATTGAGGCTATAAAACCTTCCATCCCTAATACTATTTAGAGCACTTTCTGAAAACCCCAAATTAATTAACTCAACATCTCCGTGTTTTTTAAATTCATCGTATAGTGTAGTTATCGAAACACAATGCCCACCCATACCATGAGTGTATGAAAAGAATGCCAACAATCTTTTAGACATATTTTATTAAACCCTTTTAAGTCTATGCTTATAAGCAAGATAAAGCTCGGTATAAGCCTTCCCCTTTAATGCAAATATACTACTATAGGGATCACAAGTTTTCGCATGGCCTTCTGTATACTGTAGGTTGTATCGATTTGAAAAAATGGAAAATGATGCTAACCATGAAAACTTCTCATCTAAACGGTCGCTCACTAAAGCTTTATTCTGTAGCCAAGAATTAGATATCAGCTTTAGCGCTTGCATATTGAATAATCCAGTATTCTCAATGGTACCATCAAAGATTAAATTTAGCACATCTGTACTACAATCCTGTCTTAGCCACTTTCCATAGTGATTGTGTGATGATTCAAATGAGTCCAACTCCAAACCAATGTTAGGGTAAATTTTCCCGTTTCGAGCCCATGGTATTGTTAAGAGGTTCCCAGGTAAACTAGCCAGAAGTTTAGTATAGATGTCATTACTTCTTACCAAAGGGGTTAATGACCACATCAATTCCACCACAGGGGACGCCGTAAACATCTGATATAATGGAATATTATCATCTATCACATCCATACAAGCACCTAACTGGCGTCTCATATAATGACCTTGCCGTTCTAACTCATACTCTTGCCATGGGGCCTTCCTGTCAAACTTAGCTTTAAATACCTTATTGATTTCTAATATATTTGATTCAGAGGACTGAAATGCTTTTCTATTGAGTAAATCAAATTTGTTAAAATCTATGCTCAAGACACTCTTGATTTTAGTAACATGCTGACCAGAATACTCAGCTCTACCGATACTGTCTCCGTAACTACCAGCTAAAACACCGTCCAACCCTCTAGTAGTAGATATATTATGCATTGCATGAAGGTGTAAGGGTGAATATTCCGCGCCCCTTTCGGCCGTCAAAGTAATATTATTATACAAAGTTTCAGCATCTAGTTCAAAGTGAACAAAATCCCAACAAAAAAGCTTAGAAATACGTTCCGCATATACCACATCACGTGTGCCTTTTGCTCCCCAAGTCAAAGCAACAATACGTCCAGTATATAACCCTTGGTTTTGAAGTTCTCTTAATATACCAGCAACTATTCTACTATCCATACCGCCAGATAATAAAATACCTACGGAGCTTTTCCCCTCTAAAAAACTTATTGCTTCTTCTTTTAAAAGGCACCTCAGAGAGTTAGCCACATTCTCTGGTGCTAGGGTTTTATTATCATGCTTAGGTATACTTCTGATAACAAAGCCTTTCTTATCAGCATCATATTCATGCATCCAAGGCGTTTTCTTAACACCACTGACTAGGGTATCATCCCCAACTATATAGTTTCTTTGCATTATACTATATAATGAATCTATGTTGACTTTATTACTGCTCTTAGCGTCTACAATAGAATCGATATTATTCCCTCTTATAGTACAATTACCCTCAAAATAATACTCCGAGCGTTTAGACAAACTTGAATTATTAGAAAAATCGCACACATCTCACCCCATAATGCTTTTATAAATATTTGAATAATTTAGTGCCATAGTACTCACCGAGAAATGAGTGTTCAAAGACTCTTGGTAGTAAGATGGATGCGTTTTAACAATCTTTTTCTCTAGTTTTTTTATGGCACGCTCTAAGTCGTTAGAATCATCATTATCAAACAACTCCGAGACTGAAGGAACCTTTTCATTAATTGATGAATGAGATGGGATTCTTGATAATAACACAGGCCTTTCAACCAGTAACGATTCTAGGACTATATTAGGTAATCCTTCATGTCTTGATGCTGTCAAAAAGCAGTCAGCTTCGGCTATAACTGAAAAAATATTTGACACATGCCCGAGAAACTTTATGTTTTTAACTCCTTGGTAATGCCCCATCAACCCGCTATCGATTCCGCCTATAACAGTGAGTGTTTTGTCCGCATAAAAGTCTCGCTTAGAAAACTCTTGCAGCAAAAACGAAACATTTTTCCCCGGATTATAAGAGGAGCACGTTACAAAATTAATAATAGGTCTATTTAAGTTGTTACCCTTGTATAAATGAGAATCACTAGAGTGAACGGCATTATCAACAACTTCAGATTTAATTCCAAAGTGAGAAAGATGCTCCTTCACGCCCTCTGAGCAAGAAACAACTTGGTTAAATCGATTAATAGTAACAAGGTGAAATAAAGCCAGTATACATCCAATTAGACCTTTTTCGCTCCAATTCAAAAAGGTCATATTCCTAACCGTGACGACTTTTTTTACATCGCTTAATATCGAACTCAACAAATCACAGCGAAATCCAGATGAATGAACTACTCCAATGGACTTTTCCTTAACATACTTCTTTAAAAAGTATACTCCTTTGAGAATTGACATCAAGCCACTAGTATTGAGATAAATGACTTCACATTTATTCGAAATTAATTTTTCGTTATAACTATCCACTTTTCGACCAAGTACTAAAACTGTACAATTTACCTCTTTGGGCATATTCGTAACAATATATCTAAGTTGATTATTCGGCCCTAAATCCCCAAGATGAGAAGAAACAAACATAACATTAATATTATTGGTCAAACTATGCCTCCATACTTTTTGTTTTTAATAAATTCAAAGTCAAATAACTACTAAAAAAGTAACTAAAAGCCAAGCCTAAAGAAAACAAAAATAGGCAAACCTCAACGCTAAGTGAAAAATAATAAGAAGAAACAAAGACAAGAATAATAACGGAAAACCTCATAAGATTTATATAAAAAAACCAGTTATTTTTTTCATATACATTCAATATAAACATAAGTGGTGACGCCAACAAGTTAGAAACAACATAGATTGACATAATACTAGCTAACTCTCCTGAGAGTTGCCATTCAGTTCCAAATGTTATAGTAAAAATATCCTCACCGAATAAATAAATTATAGCGAATGGGATGAGACTGAAAAAAAACAATTTTTTCAGTAATCCAATGGATAACATACGAATTTTTCTTGTTTTACTAGTGCCCAAACGTGCGACTTCGGAGTAAAAAACCTGACCAATTGATTTACCAACGATTCCGACTGGTATATTTAACATTGAGTAGGCAAGAGAAAATTGTCCGGCCAAATTACTACCATATATATTAAGTATAAAAACAACAGGAATACTAGTTGAAAGAACCAACAAAACTTGAGACGGCAATCGATAAAGTGGGACATCGAGGTTGGTTTTTAACAGATGCAATGCATAAGCTCTATCTATATTTTGCAACGAGCCAAACATGTTCTTTATAAAAACAAAAAACATCATTAATGATTGTACTAATTGTGAAGACACATGCGAAACAATAAGGAAAACAGGTGGTAGCCCTATTATTCCACTGATTATTTTCAGTGTAGCATTAACTACCGAGCCTATTAAATTATTAATAGCTAAAGAATTAAACTTTGCTTCTTTTACAAACCATAAAGAAAATATTTCAAAAACACTATATAACAAGAAAGCAAAAGGAAATAAAAACCATAGCCAATTAGGAATCTCTATATTTACAGCATCTAAAATATAATCATGAAAAAATGCAAACAAGAACAAAAAAACAAAGAAGAATGAGAAAATAAAAAGAAAACATGCAAATATTAAATTCACCATCTCTTTTGAAGTTTTCATTATAGGTATTAGTATTGAGTACCTAAGACTAGAAAAAGAAACTGCGACTGTAACAATTGCGATAAAACTATTAAGATTCCCTAAATCCTCAGGAGAATAATACCTTGTAATGACAGGCATAGCAGTTAACAATACTAACCGACTAGCTAAACTACTAGTTATTAGTTTAATTAGATTTTTATAAAAACTATTCATTGTCTAATTTATTTGAAAGTGCTGATTTATTCAAAAATTCATCTAAATAATAGACCTCTGTTGGGAGTTTTAGGTTGGATAGTTTATAAAAATCGTCTCTAACCCTTTTTACTAAACTAATAATATCTTCACTACTTGCATCACCTTTGTTTATAATGAAATTGGCATGCTTATTTGATATCTGTGCCCCTCCAACACTTAGGCCTTTTAAACCCAACTCTTCGATAATTTTCCCAGGAGGTCCATACATTTCGAAAACGTTAGTCTTTGATTGAAATACAGACCCACAAGAAGGGTAATCTAAGGGAAATTTACTTCTACGATCCCGCAAAGTACTTAACATTTCAGCCTTCAAAGCCCTTGTGTTGTTAATACGAGCAACATTAATTGTAACAGATAAGATTAAATAGTCGTCTGATTGAAATATTGAGCTTCTATATGAAAATAAACATTCACTATTATAAAGCTCGACTACACTTAATGTTTTATAACAAAATGCTTTAACTTTAACGATGTTATCTCCTATAGCTTTCCTTTGTGCTCCCCCATTCATATAGACTAACCCCCCCATAGTACCAGGAATTCCGATACAATGTTCAATCCCTTGGTAACCTCTAGCACCCAAAACATAAGCAGTCCAAGGTACAGAACTAGACGCACCAACTTCAAATTCACTATCACTAACCTTCTTGATGTATGCAAAGACATCCGATAATATAATCAAAACACCTGAGATTTTAGAGCTAGTAAATAATAAATTTGAAGCATTGCCGATAACTTCATAGTCCAAGTTATTGTTTTTACATACATTGATCGAGACTTCTATATCTTTGACAGATCGAGGATATATAATAAAATCACATGCACCTCCAACCTTCCAGTATGCGATATCCTTAACATCAACATCTTTATATACTTTACAAGTAGTAAATTTTAGCAACTCAACTATGTCGTTATCATCTTTAATCACTCGAAATTAGCTCCCAAAGCTTTTAGTTTTGACCATATATCACAATAGCCTCTCTCGATTTGCCAAGCGTTAGATATTTTTGTCTCACCATTTTTACTTGCAAGTCCCAGAAGTGTTAATGCTATTCCTGCTCTTAGATCAGTAGCCTCGACTTCACCTCCAATAATTGCATTTCTACCATTACCTTTAATTTTGAGCATCATATCTCTTACTTCTGTTGAAATATTCAGTTTCTCAAATTGTTCAGCATAAGCATACCTTCCAACGAAACGAAGATCGACGATAGTTGTTTCTCCATAAGCACAAGCAGCAAAAGCGGCTAAAATTGGTTGCATGTCCGAGTTTATTCCAGGATAAGGCCCTGTACTAATATCTAGTGGATAGATTTCACTAGGAGCGATTATCGCACTATTACCATTACGATAAATATTTGCTCCTGATTCTCTAAGATAGATTAATGGAAGCTCTAGATGTTCAAAAGGAAAGTTTTCTATTTTAACCGTTCCGCCTGTAATTAACGCACCAACACACCAAGTTAATGCCTCCATATTATCAAGAATAGTTTTTTGTTTAACAGATTTTAATTTTCTTGTTCCATGTACAATAATTCGCTCTTGGCCTTTAACGACAATATTCGCTCCCATATTGTTTAACATCTCAATCATGTTAATAATTTCAGGTCTAATATGTGGATTCCAAATATTAGAGGTACCGTTAGCTAAAGATGCTATTAATATAGCATTTTCTGTAGCTCCTGTAGACCTCATTGGTAAATGGATATCAGTTCCCTTCAAAGGCCCTTTTCTTTCGACACTTAACGTGTTTTCGGTTTCAGTAATCTCTCCACCAAACGCTTCAAGGATCGCTAAATGAATATCAAACTTTCTATCACCTAACTTACACCCGCCTGGGTGTGGGACGGTCATTTTCCCAAGCTTTGCAAAACCAGCTCCAAGTATTAGAAGAGTATTTCTAATTGAACGACCACTCCAGTTTAGTTCATTGGATAATTCATTTTCTTGCGTTATATAGACACGTTTGCTTTCTACATCTACAGTAGTTTTTTTTCCTAATACTTCTAGCATTTCCAAATGAATCAAAGCGTCTGAGAGTGTGTGAGGAAAGTTACTTATTTCTACATCTTCATCGGTTAATATTGATGCAGCTAATAATTTAAGTACTGCATTTTTTGCTCCCGATAATTCCACGTCACCTTCTAGTTTAGATGGTCTAACAATTAAATTACTCTGCATTTTTACTCTCATTAATCATATTTAAATACCAAGGCATAGACTTATTTATTCCTTGTTTTATACGATAGATTGGCTCATAACCAAGCGATCGTTTCGATTTACTTATATCAGCTTGTGAATGCCTAACGTCACCAACTCGGAACTCTCTATAAATAGGAGCAGACATAACTTCAGAGCCATGTTCAATCAATGCATTTTTTATTGCATAGAATAGCTCGTTGAGAGTCGTTCTATCTCCAACTGCTACATTGTAGACCTCGTCTTTTGCTACACTTTCCGCTGTCGCTGCTAATATGTTCATTTGTAAGACATTATCAATGTAGCAGAAATCTCGACTTGTCTCGCCGTCGCCATTGATGAAAATGTCTTCGCCTTTGATCATGGCAGCGGACCATTTGGGAATAACAGCAGCATAAGCGCCGTTTGGATCTTGCCTACGGCCAAATACATTAAAATAACGTAACCCAATAGCCTTACACCCATATGTGCTAGCGTATACGCCTGCGTAAAGCTCGTTTACGTACTTTGTTACTGCGTATGGTGATAGTGGATTGCCGATATTTTCTTCTACTTTAGGCAGTGCTTGATGGTCACCGTATGTTGAGCTAGAAGCGGCATATGTAAAGCTTTTCACCCGCTCTTCTTTCGCTGCGTCTAGCATATTTAAAAAGCCGGTAATGTTCACAGCATTCGTGGTAAGTGGATCCGCGATAGAGCGAGGTACAGAACCTAGGGCAGCTTGGTGCAACACAAAATCAACGCCTTGAACGGCTTTCTGGCAGGCTTTGGGGTCACGGATGTCCCCTTCCAAAAAATTGAAGCGAGACCATTGCTCTTCTGATACTAGGCTTTTAACTTCATCTAAGTTGTGTTGGTGACCAGTTGCGAAATTGTCTAAGCCCATTACAGTCTGGTTGAGTTTTAGTAACTTCTCTAATAGATTTGAGCCGATGAAGCCAGCGACACCAGTTACTAACCACATTTTTGGTGATTCCAGTAACTCTTGTTGGATTTGTTCGTATTTGGTCATTATGTTTTCCGTGTGGAGGGAATAAACGTTAATAGTTAAGGTGGGCGCGGTATGTCGGTAGATTCTGAATCACGCTCGCTTCTCGCTGTTCAGAATGACGAGATTTAGGCTCACAGGACAGAGGCAGTTTTCATACCTCATGATAAAACTCAGGAGTCCTTGTCCTGGGCTCCTGAATTTTAATTTGAAACTAGAGACGCATATCTACGCTTTCTTTGTCTAGAACGTACTTCAGGTCATATAGTACATGTGCTGGCTTACCAAGTGCGCGGATCTTATTTACGCCCATTGCTTTAAACTCATCGTGAGATACAGCCATAATGATTGCATCGTAATCACCTTGTTGTGGTTCTTCAGATAGAGTCAAACCATACTCATGTTGAGCTTCAACGTTTGAACACCATGGGTCCACAATGTCTACATTGATATTGTACTCTTTAAGTTCAGCGACAATATCAACCACTTTAGTATTACGTAAGTCTGGGCAGTTCTCTTTAAAGGTTAGGCCCATCACTAGTACGTTTGCACCCTCAACGTGGATACGTTTCTTCATCATTGCCTTCACAAGCTGAGATACAACATATTGGCCCATGCCATCATTGAGTCGGCGACCCGCTAAGATCATCTCCGGATGATAACCCACAGTTTGAGCTTTATGCGTTAGGTAGTAAGGATCCACACCAATACAATGACCACCCACCAAACCTGGGCGGAATGGAAGGAAGTTCCATTTTGTACCCGCAGCTTCAAGTACCTCGAGAGTATCGATACCTAGTTTGTTGAAGATGATAGAAAGCTCATTGATAAGCGCAATATTGACGTCACGTTGTGTGTTTTCAATCACTTTTGCCGCTTCTGCTACTTTGATAGACGATGCTTTATGTGTGCCTGCTGTGATGATGCTCTTGTAAAGCTGGTCAACGTATTCTGCAACTTCAGGAGTAGAACCACTTGTTACTTTTAAGATATTCGTAACGCGGTGTTCTTTGTCACCTGGGTTAATACGTTCTGGTGAGTAGCCAGCAAAGAAATCTTGGTTAAATTTAAGGCCAGAAACACGCTCGACTACTGGGATACAGTCTTCTTCCGTCGCACCTGGGTATACTGTTGATTCATAGATGATCACATCACCTTCAGAGATCACTGTACCCAATGCTTCAGAAGCTTTTATTAGCGGTGTTAGATCCGGTTGTTTATGTTCATCAATCGGTGTTGGAACCGTCACAATGTAAACATTACACTCTTTTAAGTCTTCAAGAGATGCGGTGTAAGAAAGGTGAGTTGCTTCTGCAAGTTCATTGTCACTGCACTCTAGTGTGCTATCACGCCCTATTGCCAGTTCATCAATACGTACTTGGTTTATATCAAAGCCAATCGTTGGCGACTTTTTACCGAACTCTACAGCCAAAGGTAACCCAACGTAACCTAAACCAATGATTGCAATTCTTGCATTTTCTACCGACATATTCATAAGTAATAAAACCTAATTATTAATAATTATTTTCTCGAGGCCTCGACCTTTCACTCGGTTCCGTTTAACCTAGTGGTATAAAAACCTCAAGATGCCTCAGTACGCTTTTGGTTACTCGGCATGTTTAATTTCGTTTAAGAAGATATATTTGACGCGCAGACTAGGCGGGCCATCTGCATTTGGGTACGCTACCGCCCTTAGGTTTGGCTCCTACAGGCAATGAAGCGCAATTTTTCACTGTGCTTCAGGTTTATGCGTTTTTCATACGGTTTCTAATTTGCTGCGCATTCTAGCAAAGTAAGTGCATATTGGCCAGTTTGAAATTTACCCTATTTAGACAAACCTCTCACCACGCGTTTATCCAGCGAAAGTATTGTAGAAGCTGAGTCCCTATGTGGTAGCGGTTTTCTTGTGCTGTATTGCAATAACGCTTTTCTATATCAATAAAAATGTCGCCGTTTCTGTACAGCGAAACGAAGCTTGGGTTGTTGTTTACCGCCAAAGTTTCTTTAATTTCTGTACGTGTTAGTCCTTTGGGATAGTGGTTAACGAGCAGTTTCAAGAACTCGTCGGTGCGCCCTTCCACTCTCGCTATCTCATTTTCAAAAATGGTGACTTTTTCTTTTGTTGTCAGTTTTTTTAGGCTGCTATAGTCCATTTTGCCTCTCCTAATTCTACTTTTGTCTCTTGACGTTTTTTGTCTGTATTCGAGTTTGGTCTGCCCTAGCCTTTGGTTTTCCTAAGCTTTGGGCTGTGTTAACTAGCGCTTAGTCTGTGAATGGTCACTGCTTGGTAGTCCGCTAGGCCCTGAGAGACAGGCGTGGGGTGTTGAGACTTGCTTTCTAGCTTGATTGCTTAAAGGCAGGCAAAGAGCCTTGTTTGGTCTTAGCTTGGGCGCTTCTTCTTAGTCTGCCATTCTCAAAATGGTCAATGTGCTCAAAAGGCTTACGCTTGTCGGGATTGATGTAGAGCCACGCTTGCATGGCATGCAATTCTTGCAGCACATCTAACTTTGGGTAGGTGTATTCTAATATTTTGTAGAACTCATGATAAATCGGTGTGCTGCCTTCTTTGGTAAGCAGGTGAGTCACGGTTTCATTCTGTTGACTTACAGGAGTGGTGGTATTGGTTTGAGCTGTCGTAACTCTTTTTCAAGAACTGGGCGGTTTCAAAGAGCGGTGCTTTTCAAAGGTATTTTCTGTTGCAGAGATTGGGGCTGTTTTACAAGGAGTATATGCTTTATGTTCTTTATGAAAGATTATGTGTGCAAGGTAATCACTCTCCGTGTTGGAGCTTGAGTCACCCAGGTGGGTATCTGAATGATATGTTTTCTGTGCATCCTCTTTTTTCTGGGGACGATAGGCTGACGGTAAGTCTGTTTGTTCTACAGTGGCGTTATCTTGACTCGTTTGGCCTAGGTCGCTCTGTTTACCTTGGTCTAGATCGGCCTGCTGAATATGGCTGTCGTTGAGTAGGCGCAGCTGGTATATGTTGTTTCGCTGATGTCCTGAATCATCAAACCGCTTTATCCGCTTCACAAAGCCTTGTTTTTCGAGCTCGTTAATGTGTCGTTTAACGGTTCTTAACGATACTTCGCAATATTGCGCTAAATAACATAACGAAGGTGAAAACACGCCGCGCGCGTCTGCATTATCGGCCAATTTTAATAGTACTAACTTGCTGATCGGCGAGCCGGTTTTTAATGAGATGAAAGAAAGTATTAGAGAAACACACATGGTTAACGCTCCTTGCTAATTGGTATTGGTCTAGTGATTACCTTGATCTATCTATTACCCTTAATTTGGTGATTGGGCTGATCTGTCTAGAGCCATTCGGTGCATAACAAGTTATTAACACCACTTTTTTAGGCCTTGGGGGCGAAGGGGAGGCGGGATAAAAAGTAACAAAAGTGTTTTCCTGCTTACTCTCACCAATATGCAATAAGAGCAGTACCAAAACTGATAACCTTCGAAGCATCTCTCACTTTTCTGTGTTCCTCCGTTTTCGCGTTATTACCTCCAACCCCAATCAAGAATGTTGAAGTACATTGCCCTCCCCATGCAGCAATAAGGTGCTTAAAGAAGGCGATAGTTTCTCTTTTTATTTCAGCGTATAAACCCGGTATGGTGAGCGTCGAGTGCCGTGCTAACTCCCTCATTCAGTCGCGCCATATTGCTATGTGATGACCAATATGGCGACGAGACCAGTGAAGCTAGGTTTTATAAGACAAAGGTTATGAGGACAGGGACTATGAAGATAAGCATTTCGAAGACCTGCACTTTGAAGAGTCTGATTTTGAAGATGCTTGTTTTGAAAATCTGTTCTTTAAAGATGCTCGCTTTGAAAATCCTAGTTATGAAGATATTTGTTAGATGATCAGCCGAGCACGACGCAGCCAGCCACTGGATTATTGCGTATGTATTTCCGCTATGTAAGCCACCACCTCGGTTATGCGAAAATCGTAGCCGCCAGTTTGATTCAGCAAGTCGCATTACACCCAGAGTTGAAAGGTTCGTTATCAACGTCTTTAGTCACTTGGTTACAACAACACGAGGATTTATTTTGTCAAACACTCCACCAGCAACTGACAGAGTTCCACACCAGCCTTTAGAAGCGCTTGCTGTTTTGCAAGAGCGGACTTCTTCACAAGAGCCTTGCTTATCTCCTGCTTCCTATTCTCTAAGCTTGGTTTCAGTTTTACTCCGCTTACCTTTTTGTCCGCCATATTCTTTTATCACTGTGCACTGTAGCGCCACGCCGCCACAGCACGATGTAGACGTAGCCGAGATTCGCCGATGGCATAAAAAGAGAGGCTGGCGCGATGTCGGGTATCACTTTGTTATTCGTCGCAATGGGGATGTCGAACTTGGTAGGCCACTGTCACAAACCGGCGCACATGTGAAAGGACACAACAAGAGCAACATTGGAGTTTGTATGATCGGCGGCTGTAACGCCGAACTGCAACCAGAAGATAACTTCACACTTGCCCAGCGTAAAGCACTGTTCGGTTTAATAGCTGCACTGCAAGAGCAGCTCTTGATTTCAGATCAGAATGTTAAGGGGCATAAAGATTAGGGCGTGAATACGGCGTGTCCGGTTATGAAGATAAGAGACTAAAAGCAGATGCGGGATTCGGGTAAACGAGATGCGAAGAGCAGGAAGTGCGGATGCGAGTGACGAGTAGAGAGATTCGAAGAGCTGAAAAGCAGAGATGAAGAGCGAGAGGGTTATACAGTCAAAGGCTATACATACGGTCAAAGCCAATCAATAAACCAAGGAGAAGCATGACATTGTTCGGGAGAATATTTGGGAGCCAGTCTTCTATTAACAAAGGGTTAGATACACTCACCAACACAGGAGATGCGATGTTTTTTACTGATGAAGAAAAAGCGAAGCACAATCTGGCACTGCTTAAAGCGTATGAACCTTTTAAGTTGGTACAGCGCTAAATTGTGTTGTTCACCATTCCTTATGCGGCATTACATGTGATGGTGATTCTGGGTTGTATGCATTGTTACGATTGGAAACCATTAGAGGAAATGACCAATGAAGCGTTTGGTTATCCGGTGATAGCGGCGATTGGATTGTATTTGACGGGGGGGGTATAAAAAAGTAGATGCTAGTAGCCGGTAAACGGGATGCGAAGAGCTAAAAGAGCAGATGCGAAGAGCTAAAAGAGCAGATGCGAAGAGCGGCGCTTTTCGTATCTGCCATTTAGCTCTTATCTTTTCGATACTCGATGACTCGTATCCCGCATCTGCCTTTCTGCTCTTCGTTTACCCGGTTACTCGCATCTCGTTACTGCTCTTTAACTTTATTTCTTGTCGCTCGAATATGCGTAGTTGTAGTAGCCGTAGCCATATGAGCTTGATGCTTTCTTCTCGATGGCGTTGAAGATAACGCCTTTCACTTCGATACCTGATTGTTCGAAACGGTTACGAGCCACTTCGATCTCTTTAATGGTGTTTTGGCCGTAACGAGCAACCATTAGTGTAGTACCAGCGAAGGCGCCGACGATGCTTGGATCGGTTACCGCGAGTACTGGTGGGGTATCGACAATTACCAAGTCATACTCTTTTGAAGCCCATTCCATTAGCTCTGCAAAGCGTGGGTGCATCAACAACTCAGATGGGTTAGGTGGCACTTGGCCACGTGTAATAATGTCGAGGTTTTCAATTGGCGTCGACTTCACTGATTGAGCGAACTCTTGCTTGCTGCTCAATACATCAGAAAGGCCGTTATCCCAGTTCACACCAAAGCTTTGTTGTAGGTAACCTTTACGCATATCGGCATCAATCAGCAGTACTTTTTGGCCTGTTTTTGCAGCTACTGCAGCAAAGTTGGTAGAGATGAATGATTTACCGATACCCGGCGCAGGGCCAGAGATCATCAAGACGTTATTTTTCGCTTCTAGCATCGCAAAGTGCAAGCTGGTACGAAGGCCACGCAGTGCTTCAACTGAAAGATCAGCAGGGTTCGATTCGGCAAGCAGTGCCTGAACGCCTTTTGTTTGTACTTTCTTCGATTTAAAGCGGTTAGTCAGTTCAATTTGTAAATCAGATTTTGGTACGGCTGCGTAAACCGGAAGGCCGATTTGTTCAATTTGGTCTGGGCTTTCAACGCCACGGTGGAACGCCGCTTTAACTAATACAAACGCGACACTTAGCATGCCACCCAATAGCGTTGCTAATACAACAATCAATGACTTCTTCGGTTTTACAGCGCGAGCATAGGCTTGCGCGTCATCTAAAATACGAACGTTACCTACGGTACCAGCTTTAATGATGCTCAGCTCTTGAACCTTGTTTAAAAGCTGAATGTAGATCTGTTGGTTTACTTCAACATCACGTGTCATACGCAGTACTTCGCGTTGTGTTTTCGGTAATTTTTGTACTTGCTTGTTTAGGCGCTCTTTCTCACTCAGTAGCGTTTTACGCTTATCAAGCAGGGCTTTATATGCTGGATGATCTTTAGTGAAGCGTTGGCTGATTTCACTTTCTTTAAACGTCAGTTCATTTAATTGCGCTTCAAGCTCTACCATTACCTTCAAAGTTGATTGTGCTTCTAAGCCCAAGTCTATCGATTCGTTCTTTTGACGGTAATTGTTTAATACGTCTTCATAGCCAGTTAGCTCAGATTTAATGCCCGGAAGGTGACTCTCTAAGAACTCTAGGCTCTTTTCTGCTTCTGCTGAGTTACGCTTCACGTTTTGTAAGAAGTAAATTTGACTAATGTGGTTAAGTAGCCCAGAAATCTGCTGCTTGTTTTCACCTTCAAAGCTCAGCTTCAAAATACCGGTTTGCTTGCCTTGCTCAGAAAGAGACAAAGAAGATTTCAACCATTCGATAGCTTGTAATCGGCTACGTTGACCAATTGAGAACACAAAACCGTTATGCGATTCAAAACCGGCCACAAACAAACTGTAATCATCGGATGTTGCTAGCTCACCCACTTTGCCTTGCAAAATAACGCGCTCATCGTCACGAACCAGTTGGTAAGTGCCTTGCTCTGCATCGAGAATCTGAATAGTGTGCCCGTAATCGCTCGCATAACTTGGCAAGGTAAAGCGACTCACAACAATGTGGTTGATGTCGCCGGTTAAGCGCGCGAACCCTTTACCCACAATTGGCGCATAGTTTGGAGAAGTTACGGTGGTTAAATTGAATTTATCAACCGTCTCACCCAAGATCATACGCGATTTGATGATCTCAACTTCTGTCGTCGCAGAGGATTCCTGAGAGAACAATTCGCCCATATCACCAACCATTGATGAAATACCACCAGAGCTCTTCTCTTCAATTTGAATTAGGGCATCGGCTTTATATATCGGTGTTGAAAGCAGGGAAAACGCAATACCAAACACAGCAAAAGCAAATGTGGTGAGTATGATTAGCCATTTAGCATCTAATAAGATGCCAAGCAGTTTTCCTAAATCTATCTCATCAGAATTATCTGTGTGTGATTGCTGAGATGGTTGTGTTGTCATCAGATTGCTACTTCCTAAATTATTGCTATTTAAGAGACGATATATACGCTCCGCGTACTTCTCTTTTATATGATTCTGTTGGTGGCTTAGCCACGCCTACGTTTAGAGCATGACATTTAAAAAGCTGTCTATTTAAACCTATGGTATTTTTAAACCTACAGCTTTTTTGCCCAAGCTTGCGCCGCTTCGTCAATCAGCTTGTAAGCATATTCAAACGCTTCACGGCTTTGACGGTGCGGATCGGGAATGTCTTTCTGGCCAATCCACTGACCAAATAGCATGGTTTTACCACGCACTTCCGGTGATATTTGAGTGAGCGCCTCCATATGCCCCTTCTCCATCACCAATATCAAATCATACTGGATACAAAGCTGTGGAGTAACTTGCTGCGACTGATGATTTTCAACATCAACACCATTTTCAGCGGCAATTAAAATCGCCGTGTCGTCTGCTGGCTTGCCAATTAAACGGCTTTTTTCAGCAGCGATGCCAGCAGAGGCAACCTCTTTGTTAGGCAGTAATTTTTGAAGAACGCGCTCTCCCGTAGGGGAACGACAAATGTTACCCACGCAGACCACTAAAATTTTATTAAACATAACTGACTTCTAACTGTAATTGGCTTATAAACTAAATATACTTACAAACCGAATGCACTTCATAAACCAAATGCACCACTAAACATAAAAATCAGGCCACACGTGAAGTGCGACCTGACTGCTGTTCTATCTTAGCCTAAGGCCAATTACGAATACGCAATGCACCTTCGGTTAAGTTATTAAATCCGTTGATGGTTGGAAGCAACTGTCCCACAACACGGTTCCAACGGCTGATTGGCGCAGCGGTAACATAAACAATATCGTAAGGTTTTAAATCAAACTCGGTGCCAATCACCAATGCTGATACATCTTCTATATTGAGCTGGTAGATATCTGCCATACGTTCGGATTTATCATCCGAAGTGCGAATCACAAACACGCCAGTTGCATCCGCTGTCAGTTCATTTATTCCACCAACATTACTGAGCGCTTCCGTCAGGCTCATTCCTACGCGATCAATCTTTAATAACTTAGGCTCTTTAACTTCACCCATCACGAACACTTTCTGCTTATCATTACGCGGCACGTGAACAATGTCACCTGCTTGCAGTAAGCGGTTTTGAGTTAGGTCACCACGTTGCATTAAACCGTAAAGTGAGAGGTTTTCTTCTACGCCATTACGCGTTAATGAAACATTACGCCAATCGGCATTTTCAGACAAACCGCCCGAGCGGTTCACGGCATCCAATAACGTTAAAGGAATATTAGTGATCGGCTGTTGGCCAGGTTGAGCCACTTCGCCAGTAATATAAGTTTTCTTAGAGCGGAAAGCGGCGACGTTAACATCAACTTGAGGGCTTTCGATGTACTTAGCTAAGCGGCTTGCGATATCAGTACGCACTTCACGAACGGTTTTTCCCGCGACTTCTACTGTACCAATGTATGGGTAGAAGATGGTGCCGTCTGCATGAACCCAGTTACCTGCTTCGGTGCTACTACGGTAAGAGCCAGCAGGAATGGTCAGTTCAGGGTGATCCCAAATGGTGATATTTAAGATGTCACCAACGCCCACTTGGTATTCATACTTTGCAATATCAACATCTAACGTCGGGTTAGCTTGGGAAACTGATAAAGATTCATTTCGGTAACTCGATACTGATTGAGCTGTCAGTGGGTAAAGGTTAACCACATCAGAGATATCAGATTCTTGCTGTTCCTCTGAAGGCTGAATCACATTCTTGTTGCCAGTAGAAAGGTGAGTTCCTGGAGTAGTACACCCTGCAAGCAATGCAGGAAGGAGCGCTAAAAGGAGACGATTTTTATTAATCTTCATGTTAACCAAGTCATAGAAACGGAATGTGTCATGATATCCCAAAGGACACCCAAAGAAGTTAGAACAAACAATTTTATCAGCTACGCAGTATTTAAGAGAGTTAAGGAGAGTCATTACCGTGATCTCGCTTCCATCTTAATATCAAAGATAGGAACGCTACCGCCCCTTGATATTCCGCGACATCACACTGCGTAGTTAATCTGCCCCTATCAATATGGAATTTGAATAGGCGTATTTTGTCTAAAACGTAGCAATAAAGTGCGCTTGCATACGGTTAGTTTAATCCGTAAGCATTATCCACAAATTGTGGTTATTATCAACCTAGTTGAATGGTTTTAAGTGTAGATAAGAGCGGATTCGAGATACGAGTTAACGAAGAGCAGGTAAAGCCATAGTGGGGGGCTTTTAGCTCCTCCCCTTTATCACAGCTGTTGCTTGGCAGAAAATACCAACATAAGGGGAGGCAGAGAGGGGTTGGTAACACATAGATTAACATCCCCCTCTAACTCCCCCCTTTGATGAACATCACCGTTCAAAAACGAACGGCGTTCAAGGGGGAGAACCAAAAGCTATGCCTAATTAATATCACGAAGTCTTAAGCTATTCGTTACTCGTTTATTCGAAACGGCTCTTTCCCCGCTCTTCGCATCCCGCCAACTCGTTACCCGCATCTGCTTTCGATCTACTTAACGCTACTCGGTCTTTGGAACCAAGGTGAGCGAGCATCGGTTTGATCGAACAAGTTGTACTGTTTATTCAACACTTGTCCGCCATCACGCGTGATCGGTAACCAAGTAAAACCTGCGCGGCTTGATCTTGGTTTCACGGTGACTAAATCAAACGGAATCGATACGTAGAAGCCTTTGGTGTAGCTGCCCTCACCGTATTCTTCGGTTGTCATGTCGGTTAAGCTGACAAATGCGCCGGCAATCACGCCGCTCTTAAACTGTTTAGAGAAATCGACACGAGTACCGATATCACCGGCAAGGAATTTACCGACGCCCACTTTCAGCAAGGTATCACTCAAGAAATCCCATTGTGGGGTGTAGTAACCGGTGATGAAGCCCGTCGTGCCTTTATCAATCACTTTGTACGTTCGGCTGCTGTCGTCTGGGTTGACTTGGATCTCTTCATCAAACGTACCAAACCAGCTTTCAGGATCGCGTTGGCTTATTGCCGTAATGTCTGCGCCAATCGCCCAATTTTGGTTGAATGGACGATAAAGGATTTCGCCACCCACACCCGCGAACATGCTCTCTAGGTATCCACCGTAGGCTTGGGTGTAGACACCGCTGCCATAGTCTTCAAACCAAGTCAGTTGTAAACGGTCTAAACGAACTGGATCATCCACATAAGAGCGGAACAAGGTTCTTACTCTTGGCGTTTGGTCAGTGCCGTCGGATGGGATTTCGTAATTAAACTTGTCGTAGTTATCAATTAAGTTAACGTAAAGCGAACCCGACAGTTCGACATTGTTTAACGCCCAGAACGAAGCATTGGTGTATAAACCCAAACTGTATAAGTAGAAGTTTTCAGCAGAACCGAACGATTGAGCTAAGTTTGGTGAAATCGACACATCGAATCGTTCACGCCCATCATGATAAATAACGGATTTCTTGCGCTCTAATTCGTGAGTGTTTGCTGCATCACTGATTTGAGCATTGAGATAACTATTGTTAGCTGCCGCTTTGAACGCTTGCGCATCTACCGTTGTCTCGGTGAGTTCCAACGATTTGTCGTTTTCAATGATTTTGTAGGTGTCGATGTAACTCGGTACCGCATTGGCAATCACGGTCGCACCGCGCTCAAGGGCGATATCTCTGTCTCGGTATTTAACCTGAGTGCCCTTTACCACAATACTATTATCGTCGACCAAGATTTGTGCTTGTTCATAGCCAGCGATCGTTTCAAGCTCTTCCGCGAGAGCCACCATGTCAATATCGTCAACCGTCTCGACGTCGCTTGGGCGCAATTCTGCTGTTTCAGTATCTCGCCACACAGAATACATTTCATTGAAGTTAGTCGAGAGGTCAAAGCCAAGGGTTAAAGTATCGCCTCGCTCATAGCTGACTTTCGCTGAGCCCCAATCAGTGAAACGGTACACAGCACCCACGTTCCAAGGCGTGTGTTGTGTCATGTCGACACCACCACGTACTACTGGGTAATCTTGAGAGTAATCATTACTATCATATTCAAGCTTTAAAGTTAGCGGCTTATAAGGGGTTTGGTATTCAAAGCCGCCATAAATAGCAGCATCACCTTTAAACCAGCGTTCAAAATCGACACTGCCGCCATTACCTTTAAAATCAGACGGACGTTCACAATACTTATCACTGGCTTTGCACAGTGGATTAGTGAAGTTTCCACTGGTGCCCATGTATCCCCAAGCCATGCCCAAGGTAAAATCAACAGGACCAAAGCGTTTGGTGGCCGCAACAAATTCGCCATCAAACAAGCCTGTACCACCGAAGTCACGCACGCCTACCGACACTTCCGGCAAGTAGTATCCTTCTTCGATTAAACGCAGTTTAAAGTCGATGCCTTTGTCAGCAAGTTTGTTACAACCACTGAATGAGTTTTGTGAACAATCTTGGTCTCCACCTCCGCTATAAAGCAGATCTTGCACTTGTGTATAACGAATCGTGGTTTCAAGCCAAGGCATCACCTGCAGGCTGACATTATAAAAATGGTATTCGTTATTAAACGAAGCGCTAAAGTTAAACTCCCCTTCTGGCGCCATTCGGCCTGTTGGCATTTGCATTAAACCAACACCACCAAAGTTCATTTGCGACGTTCTGTATTCTGTGTCGTCGAATGATGATTTCTCTGCTCTGATCGAAGAGGAATCAATGGCTGTTTCGGCAAAAGCCGACACACTACTGGTCACTAACAAGGCGTAGGTAACCGATGTGCACACTGCCGATAGAGGGAATGATTTCTGTTTCAGCATTACAGGCCAACCTTATGACGTAGCAAATCGACAATATCTTGGTTCAACGTTGAGTATTCCGATGGCAAAGAGTAAAACGCCATAAATACGATGGCACCTGGTGCTAAATAAACCGGCTGTTCGTTCCAGTAGGCATATTGAATGGTTTGTACCACGCCATCTGGCTGAACAACATAAGCCACGCTTTTATCTGCAGATTCATCAATAAAGCCATCCGGCAATGCATCGAGATAATCATTCAACGTTCCATGCTCAATCAGATTTATTGTTACCGACTCTTTCATTACACCCATCAACTGAATAGATGTTGGTCGTTGTGGTAAGTACAGGAAAAAGGCTTGAGTTTGGCTGTCTGACGGCTTGTTAGTATGAGAAGTTGAAACAAGTAATGGGTTCTTATCTGATTGCGAGATAACCGCATTGCGGTCTAACTCAATAAAAACTCGATTGAGATATTGGAAAGAAGCTAATTGTTGCTTTACTGATGTTGCTTCTGGTTCTTCTACCGAGAAAGCGTCAAGTTGGTTAAATACATTGCGCTTTTTGGCTTCGATAGCTTTATTAGATTCGTTAGCTTCAGTATGGGTTGTATCAAACAGTTGAGCTGAAAGGGGGAAATAACCAATACTGCCGCTAGCGTTCGCGTCGTCTAACACCTGAAGCAATCGAACGTTAGCTTTATACTCAAGCGTCACACCTTGAAGAGGAATTTCGATTGTTGTTTTAATCGAAGGCGTAACAACGTTAGATGCCGTAGAAGCGTAGCTAAAAGTACACAGAGATAACAACGCACTCAACGTCAACAGAGATCTCACCGTTAACAAAGTTCTCACCAATGACAACCGACGCCCCGTCATTTTTGATGCGTGACTAATATAATTCATCATTTTAATTCATTACCCTGTTCGTTAATTGCTTTGATAATGCTTAAGGACGGTTAACTCAAGCCTTGTCATATCTGGGCCTAAATACTGTATGGTTTTGACTACTTTGCCTTTGTTGTCGACCCAATATTCATTGGTGATCTCTTGCTCTAACATAGGGAAATAAATCTTTTCTTGGAACTTCTTAGTATCGATAGACGCTAACGGTGTTTCGACCGTTTCATTTCCCGCATACGTTCGGGTGATATTTGCTTTATAGCCGAATCGATAGTTGGGTTGCCAGTCGTAAACCGCTTGCCACTTTTGGGCACCGGGGTTAACTGACACATCAAACGCAGAAGAAGAGCCTGCTGACGAGTTACTTGCAGACGAGTACTCATCCAACGGTTGGAATGCTAAGCCAGAAAGGTTTTCGTAAGGAAGCAATAGCGTTTGTACGATGCGTCCATTTTCAGTGACGATCATCGCTTTGTCAGAAGACATCCACTTTAACTGTTCCACACCCGTTTGCGGGTTTTCACCGACGTACGCTAAGACCATGAAGATTTTACCTTGGTCATTCACTTCCGCGTAAATACTGGAGTACGGTAAAGTTTGAATGTATTCCTTGGATAGCTCAACATCGGAGCTTCCAAAAAAGGCTTCATCAAAAGTGGAATTAACGTCTTGAAACTGCTGAGAACAACCAACAAGAAAAAGACCAAGAGATATGATTAGAGGTTTAAGCATGACGAGTTCTGCTTCCTAGCAATCTGGTTGCTGCTGTCCAAGATGGAAAATTAATCAATAAGATACAAAAAAACCACTTTATGCTTTCACATAAAATGGTTTTAAACGCCGACTCAAAAATTATCGAGTAGTTGTTGTAGTTGTTGCACCGCTTTCGTTAGAAGCAACCGCTACAGCTGCTGCTGCTGCTACTGCTGCTGTCGCTACTGCAACTGTTGTTGCTGTGCCAGCTGCTGCTGCAGATGCACCAGCGCCTGCTGCTGCGCCTGAGCTTGCGCCAGTACCAGTGCCAGCTGCCGCTGTAGTTTCAGCTGCAAACGCAGCACCTGAGAAGCTAACTGCTAATGCAGCCGCTAGAGCCATCTTTTTCATAATAATTTCCATTAATATAAACGTTTATATGTAGAAGATGATTTTCACATCCTCAAACAGTTGCTCAGCTTAAACAACTGATTGATCATCATAGATAATAACCGCAATCAAGTAAATGGATAAATCATAAACGATACCTTATAAAGTATTATTTAGGAAATAGCGTCACATAAAGAGGACCTTCGAGGGTATTTGCAGCACTATAAAACTACATTGGTACAATACAGAAACTAGAGCAGAGCAGAGTGCCACACAAAAACTAAGAGTATAAGTTCATTATTGAGCTTTAAGATAAACCGCAGCCAACTGTTCGCTATTAGTGAACAACTAGACTCTATCGCCAGAGCCTTTGCCTAATACGGTTTGAGTAATGTTTGGAGGTCAGTCTGGCATTCTATGTGTTAAGGGTAGAAAAAATGGCTAGTGTATATAGACACTAGCCATTAAAGCTAATTAATCTTCTTTTATAAATAAAAATCGAATTAAAACTACTGCAAAGCCCAACATACCACCGAATAATGTACCAAGAACAATAATCAAAGCACGCTTAGGTTTATCTCGAGTTATCGGCTGCTCAATATTTTCTAGATAACGGAACGTTTGAAAATCAGCAGTGCGGTCAATCTCAAGGTTATTAAGCATATCCAACTTTGCGTTAATCTGCTGAAGACGAGGTTCAATAACACTCAGATTTTTAATAGATTCTAAAGCCTTGACTTTTGCATCTAAACCTTTAGCGCCCAAATCAATACTAAACAGCTCCTTTTCATTACCGGTTTGGATTGGTCTATCGACACCTGCAGACTTAGCAATTTGGGAAGCGTATTTTGCTCGCTCAGTTTCGACCAATAATTGATTGCTTGCCTGACTTTCTAAGATTCTTTTTTGTTGAATCAACTCATTTTTTTTGCCACTAACTACGGCATGTAAATTATTGAACGCATCTTGATGCACTTTTGATTCTGTAGCCAAAACGTAATCTGTTAATAAATTGAAACTGCTCTCTTTGGTTGTTGTTTGAAAAGTAATGATATACGGTGACTTAGGGTCATTCCTATCAACTTTAGAGGCGGAGACTCTATCGAACCATTTATTATACAACACTCTAGTTTCATCGGTACTACTCTCAGAGCTACTGCTAGATACAGAATCTTTAAACTCTTGGAATTCGGTATTTTTATCTAAGAAAGCTTTCTTATTATTAGTTGAGTTAAATGCATTTACAAAGCGTTGGAATAACACCTCTGAACTCACCAAACGATTAAGTTCGTTGCTAACAAGGACCGTGCCGTCTTCTTGATAGAGATCAAAAACAGGTTGAAACTGCTTCACTTGGCGCTGATACGCGGCCAAGTTTTGAGGTTGAGCCTCGGTGATCTTTGCATTTGAAGACCACCATTCTTGAGACAGAAAAGCCAAACCAAGACTACTAACAAAAAATAAAGCAGTAACCAATATCACAATTAATTTTCCGTACCACAAGGCTCCAAACAGCTCCCTCATATTAACGTCATCATTCGTTGCGTACATTGGTGAATTTTGCGGGGAGTACGATTGTGGTTGTGTCTGCTGCTTCACTGTAAGTCTCTCAAAACATCTGAATTAATAACGGCAGGATGCTATCACACCGTATGCTTTTAATCTTGTGTGGTTTGTAAACGTTATGAAAACGGTTTTCAGACTACTCACAATTGACTGTATTCTAATTCAATCGGCACTTTGCATGCAAGATAGTCACAGGCCGTTAACTTAACTTTCCGAGTAACCTTCGCCATCAACTGTATCTGTATGGGCATCAGTTTAGGGTTTTCTACGTATAATTAGGCGGTTGCTCGCCTAGGGTAGTGGACAAGATGCCGATCGTTTTACTCTCCATGGATTGCTGCTTGCGGTGATGCTTGTTGGTTTTGCATCAACACTCGGGCTGATTTTTAGCAATACCGCGGCTTGTTATACCAATGGTAGGTAGCAGTGCTATTCGAAAGATTGTTGAACGACTTCCTAGCTAGCATAAGACTGAACTCGTTCAATTCAAAAAAACGGTGTTAAAAAATTCGCGCAATATTTGCTCCAGTTTACAGTCAAAACTGGAATTCAAGATCAAGAAACGTCTTAGATTAAAGGAGCGAGTATGAAAAAATACGGTTTACATTCACCTCATAAAAAGGCTTACCAGTTATGGGGGAGTTCCAATTAGAGCTTAACTGCGATAGAGAAAGATCACGTAGATCATTCCCCCTGCTTTTATCTAGCAGCCAAATACACTAAAATAGTTCCAAATACATTATTAGGCTGAATCGTGCTCATTTCATTTATTGACCTCTCTTTCCTGTTTTTCTTTTCCCTTGCAACAACTTTTACAATGCGTAAATTTGCAAAAAAAATAGGGTTAGTTGACAAGCCAAATGCTCGTAAGTTGCACAATGGCGCTATTCCCTTAGTTGGTGGGCTATCCATTTGTATCTCTATACTTTATTTCTTATTCAATAACCCAACCATTCTACCGTATACCGAGCTATACGCCGCGTGTATATTCATACTTGTTAGCGTTGGAGTTTTGGATGATAAATACGACATCAGCTTTAAATTAAGGTTTGCAGTGCAAGCAGGTCTTTCTATCGTTATGATGATTGTTGGCGGCATTGAACTTAGTACTATAGGAGATGTATTTGGTAGCGGTGATGTCATTACACTAGGTTGGTTTGGTTACTTTGTAACCATGATTGCGGTCGTGGGAGCGATCAATGCATTCAATATGGTCGACGGAATTGATGGCCTGCTGGGCGGGTTATCTATCGTAACCTTTGGTGGGTTAGGAATAATGCTTAACCATGATGGTCAATCGAGTTTAGCCTACATTTGTTTAGTATTGGTCGTTGTGATTATTCCGTATATCCTGTTAAACCTTGGTGCCTTTGGCCGAAAAAGAAAGGTATTTATGGGGGACGCTGGGAGTATGTTGATTGGTTTTACTGTTATCTGGCTATTGCTGCTATCTAGTCAGAATGGAAGCACTCCACCACTGCGTCCTGTTACCGCGTTATGGCTAATTGCAGTGCCGTTGATGGACATGGCTGCTATTATGATTCGTAGAATAAGAAGAGGGGACTCTCCTTTTAAGCCTGATCGTGAGCATTTACATCACATTTTCCAACGTCTAGGTTTAAGCTCAACACAAACACTTATCGTTATTTGTAGTATTGCAACTCTCTACGCGGCAGTCGGAATTTCTGGTGAAATACTAAACATCCCAGAATATGTCATGTTCTACGCGTTTGTAATTTGCTTTACAATCTATCTTGCGCTTCTAAGTAATGTCTGGAAGATTCTATCCTATCTTAGAACGAAATGTGCCAAATGACAATTAATCCTAATTCAAGTTACTGCTGTTTAGTATTTATCTAAAATAACAAGTTGGACATATATCGACATGCATATTATTGCCCAAGCGGCAATATGCACATAGTTACCTACTGGGCAATAATATATTCTAAAATACTCACTTTAATCAAGTTAATTCATGCCTAGGCATGCAGCTAAGTTCCCACCTGGGTTTTAACTTACGACACCCTTTAGGAGCCAAAGTGATATGCACTTAAACAAACCAAAGAACTAAAATTTAGAAACTAATAAATCTCAATCCACATCCCCCAAGAAAAGCAGATAGATGACAAGCGTGTTTTAGCTGGTTTTACTTTCGGAAAATAATATAAAACAACCGTTAATTGGCTTCATTTCCAGCCTAGTATACATTTTTCAGAATAGGCAACTCGAACTATTTGAAACATCTACATCGGTAAAGTAAACCAATTACAACCAAATATACAATAAGCGTTTGACCATGATACATAGGAATATCTGTTAATCCTGATACAATATATATAATCGGTATACTAATGAGTAAGTCCTTTCCTAATAAAGATAAATCTTTGAAAAAAAACACTGGGAACAACATGAAGCTCAGATATATCAAAACTCCTCCCCCTCCTTGTTGAACAAGTTTGTTTAATATTTCATTGTGTGGATGAGGAGCCGTAATTACATTTTTTGTCAACTCACCTTTATCGTATAACTTTTTCAATTCAGACTTATAATCTTTAACCCCCAAGATAGGGCTACCATCAGCTATACTTATAGCGGTGTTCCATAATTGTAGTCGAACACCAATAGAGGTACTTAGGTTACCTTGTTCGATTGCAGAGAATTCAGATATAGTTCTTTGATATCGGTCATATACAAAACCTTTACTAAACAATGCTATAATAGAAAAAACAACAACAACCATTAACACAATGGTTTTACTGAACTTTATTCTCTTTATGTTCTTTATCGAGACTACCATTACAGCAAAAGCCAAAGCAAGCCACACACCACGACTCTCACTCAATAAAACACTTGAAGTTGCAAGGGAGAACCCACAAAAAAGAAGTAGTGCCTGACTTTTACTCTGTTCATATATAGCTAATATAAAAGCCGTTATAGCAAATGAAGCTCCGAGTGTTGCATAAGGTATAGGGTTGACAGGCAGCGACATTCGAGATTTACCTAAGTAAACTTGATAGTAAACTGAAACACCCATTATACAAACAGAACCTAAAATCACTAAAGCCTGCAAGTGTAGAACTTTTAACCTATCATAAGGCAAAAAAAGCATAATAAAAAATGCACCTATCGCAGCGCGAGCCTCTCGCCCGCTAAAGTCCCCCTTATATACATAACTTACACCAATAAAAAACAAATAGAGTACAATTAGATATAACCACCAATTATTACTCAAGTTAGTCCGAATCATAGTAGTACGGTAAATAAAAAAAGAAGTAGCTATAGTGATAATTATAATAACTGAAAGAACTTTATCGCCATTTTCAAAGATAAATAAGCCACTAAAAATCCAAACAAATGGTAGGAAAAAAAATATATTTAAAGCCTGTTTCTTAATCATAACAAAACCTTGGACTGTGCCAACTTGATATTCGACACCAATAACTAACCACCTTTTTAGTTAGGGGTAACATCATTAATAAAACCACTCGAGCTAAAATCTCTTTATTTCAGGAGATACATGTGAGACTTTCTAACCAGCTTTTATCATCAACAAAAACACAGGATATGGATAATTTACTGTCAATTATTGGTCACTTCTAAAATTTGTTGTAATCATTATTTTCATCTTAAATGGTTAGTCTGAGTGATGCACCGAAGAGAAAACAGGCATCTCTTCTTGTAATTTAATATAAACCTCTTATCAAACTTATCGTAAGCGATACATCAGACGAAAGGCTATATATGACTTTCAACTACTCGTAGATTAAATGTAAGTACTTTCATATTGCCGTGAAACTTTATCCCAAGTATAACGCTTAAGCGCTATCGCCTTCATTGCTTTACCATTCAACTCTAAGCCACATAATCCTTTGGTGCTCAAAATAAGGTTAAGCAAACTATCGCTACTACTGAAATACAATGCACTATCCTCAGTACTGTAACGATTGAAGCTACAGTCAAATGCGAAAACAGGAACACCAAAATGCATCATCTCAACTAACGAAGGATTAGTGCCGCCGGCCGAATGACCATGAAGATACAAAGAGCAACCTTGACGAAGCTTGTATAGTTCATCAATGTCATAAATAGGATCCAATAGTTCAATATTGGAAAATTTGGCGTATTGAACTCTAATTTTACGTCCGTATTCGCTTGCAGCCCAATTACCGACAAATTTTATTGGAAATGAAGTTCTTGAATAAGCCTCAAGAATCATCTCTACATTATTTTCTGGCTCTATACGACACAATCCTAAAGCATAAGTTTGAGAATTAATAGATTGAGGTTGGGTTTCTGGTTTTGCGTGATCACCACCGTAAGCTATTGTTTCCGAATTTAACCCATATTCTTTATAGACGTAATCTGTAATAGCTTGGTTATCAGTAACAACAACATCAGAATACTTGACAGCCATTGATTCAGAGAACTTCAAGAAACGTTTCACGAGCCCTCCCCACTTCTCCCGCTTCCACTCTAAACCATCAATATTTGTCACTATTTTTGCTTTGGAGAATAGCTTAAAAATGGGAAGAAAAATACAACCAGAAACGCCTAAAATAAGAACCACATCAGGTTTTATGTTCCAAGACTTTATCAGCGATAGTATATCATAGAAGATGCTTTGAGCCCCGTTAGCTCTTAATGGTAAATAATGCAATTGGGCTTGGTTATACTCTTGCATACGTGTCTGATAGCTTTTTGACGAACAAAAAACAATGTACTGAGTTCCACTATCTTTATTTAAAGTCAAGTTCTCAACAAGCGACTCAAAGCCACCATAACACGCTGGTATTCCAACAGTGCCAACAACTATTACGCGCTTCATCTTAGTTTAGTAACCTCACTCAGTGAGAGTCCATTCATATCCTTATTAGAAAGTAATGGTGTGTTATTAGACGGTATTAAAGGCCACGATATATCAACTAGCTGATCGTCCCATGCTAATGATTGCTCAGCGCTAGGGTTATAAAAGTCGGTACATTTATAGACAAACTCAGCCTCGTTACTCGTCACGTAAAAACCATGAGCAAAACCTTGCGGGACCCAAAGTTGGCGCTTGTTCTCTGCAGATAAATACTCACCAACCCATTGACCAAACGTCGGAGAGCCCTTTCGAATATCTACTGCCACATCAAATACCTCACCTGATACTACACGAACAAGCTTACCTTGTGTGTTTTCGGTTTGGTAATGCAAACCACGCAAAATACCTTGTTTAGATTTGGAATGGTTATCTTGTACAAATTGAGTCGGTTTTCCCGTTACTAGTTCTTCAAATTTTTTTTGATTCCAGGTTTCCATAAAGAAACCACGGTCATCACCAAACACACTTGGTTCTATGATTTTCACATCAGGAATACGAGTATCGATTACTTTCATTTTTGTTATTCCGTATACGCTTGAATATTGTTTAATGCAGCCTTCCAATCGCTCGCTTTAACCGAGAAACCTAGAGTTATTTTTTTGGTACCTAATCGAGAATTGTTTGGGCGCTTAGCTGGTGTTGGGTATTGGTCAGTGGTAATACTCGTTAAGCTTGGTTTATTTGCAAGAACTCCATGCTCAACGGCAACCCCAAAAATGGTATCAGCAAAGTCAAACCAACTCACATGTGGTAAACCCGAGTAATGGTAAACACCGTAATCCACCGCATCACCTTGGGTAATGCACTTAGCGATTTGAATCAATGCACCCGCAATATCGCCCGCATACGTCGGTCCACCAAACTGGTCACCAACAATACTTAATGCGTCTCTATTTTCTCCTAAACGCAGCATTGATTTCACGAAATTGTTGCCGTTCTCACCAAAGACCCATGCCGTACGAAGTATAATGTGTTTATCACACGCCTCGGCAACAGCGATTTCACCGGCGAGCTTACTTTTACCGTAAACCCCTTGCGGGTTTGTAGCATCTGTTTCCACATACTCACCCGCTTTATTGCCCTCAAAGACATAATCGGTCGAGATGTGCAGCATTGCAGCACCTACACTCTGAGCGGCTTGCGCCAAGTATTTAGGGCCATCACGGTTTATCGCGTAAGAAAGGTCGACTTCCTCTTCAGCTTTGTCAACAGCGGTATGAGCCGCGGCATTAATAATGATGGTTGGTTGAAATTCGGTAACAGCAGAATAGACCGCCTCTTGATTAGTAATATCAAGATGCTCTCTATCCAAGCCGCGTATCATGATATTTTCCTTATTGACCAACTGATCAGTTAAACAAGAGCCCACTTGACCATAACAACCAGTAATGAGTACTCGCATCATTTTACCGCCTTGTTCTGAGTTTCGCTCACTAATCGCGTCAAATATTGGCCATATTCATTTTTCATCATTGGTTTGGCTAGACTAAGAACTTGCTCATCACTCAACCAACCGTTACGCCATGCAATTTCTTCTAAACAAGCTACTTTCAAGCCTTGAACATTTTCAATTGTTTGAACGAAAGAAGACGCTTCATGCAGGCTCTCATGCGTACCAGTATCTAACCAAGCAAAGCCACGACCAAGTAGCTCTACGTTTAATGAGCCGTCATTTAAGTACATTTCATTTAGTGTCGTAATTTCTAGCTCACCACGATGAGATGGCGTCACTTGCTTAGCCATTTCCACCACGCGATTATCGTAGAAATACAAACCCGTTACTGCATAGTTGGACTTTGGTGCTTCCGGTTTCTCTTCAATTGAAACGGCTTTCATCTGTTCATCAAATTCGACCACACCAAAACGCTCAGGGTCTTTCACTTGGTAACCAAACACGGTTGCACCCGACTCTCTTGAAGCGGCGCTTTGTAGCGTTTTGGAAAAAGATTGACCATAGAAGATATTATCACCCAGTACTAAACAAACGCTGTCATCACAGATAAACTCTTCACCGATAATAAACGCTTGTGCTAAGCCATCAGGGCTTGGTTGAATTGCGTATTCAAGGTTGATACCAAAATCAGAGCCATCCCCCAGCAGGCGCTTAAAACCTGCGTTGTCTTCTGGTGTCGTGATTATTAAAATATCTTTTATACCAGCAAGCATTAACGTCGAAATTGGGTAAAATACCATCGGCTTATCGTAGATAGGCAATAGCTGCTTGGATACGCCGCGGGTCAATGGATATAAACGTGTGCCGGAACCACCCGCTAATACAATACCTTTCATTAGTTACCTTCCTTTGATTCAACGGCTTCTACACCCAAACGCTCACGTTGGTAGCTACCATCTTGCACGTTTTGACACCATTTTGAGTTGTCTAAGTACCATTGTACTGTTTTACGAAGACCTGTTTCAAACGTCTCTTCTGGCGTCCAATCTAGTTCACGTTGCATTTTAGATGAGTCAATGGCGTAACGACGGTCATGACCGGGACGATCTTGAACGTAAGTGATCTGCTCTGCATACGCTGACTCTTTAGGTACTAGCGTATCTAAGATGTCGCAAATTGTATTAACGACTTCGAGGTTTTTCTTTTCGTTATGGCCGCCGATATTGTAGGTCTCACCTACTTTACCTTCAGTGACTACTTTGTAGAGCGCTCTTGCATGGTCTTCGACAAATAACCAGTCACGAATTTGATCACCTTTTCCGTAAATAGGAAGATCTTTTCCTTCCAGAGCATTTAAGATGACCAGTGGGATCAGTTTTTCAGGGAAGTGATATGGGCCGTAGTTATTTGAGCAATTAGTAACGATAGTTGGCAGGCCGTAAGTACGCAACCATGCGCGAACTAAATGATCACTTGATGCTTTTGAAGCAGAGTACGGACTAGACGGCTCATAAGGTGTCGTCTCTAAGAACATTGGTAACTCCTCCCCTTCTGGCACCTCATCTGGATGCGGGAGGTCACCATAAACCTCATCAGTCGAGATATGATGGAAGCGAAACTCTGCTTTTGCTTTGTCTGAAAGCGTATTCCAGTACTCGCGAGTAGCTTCCAGTATGGTATATGTACCAACGACATTGGTTTCAATAAACGCAGCGGGACCAGTGATTGAGCGATCAACATGCGATTCAGCTGCAAGGTGCATTACCGCATCAGGTTGATATTGCTCAAAAACACGGGCAAGCTCTGAACGATTGCAGATATTCACTTTCTCGAATCCATAACGTTCGTTCGAATCGACTTCAACAAGAGACTCTAAATTGCCAGCGTAGGTTAGGCAATCCACATTAACAACTTCATCGTTAGTGTTCTCTATTATATGTCTAATAACAGCACTTCCTATAAATCCAGCACCGCCTGTTACCAAAATTTTCATTAATCAATTACTCACAGTCAAAATAGCAACCTAAAGTTTGCTTTACAATATGTTTAGAATGATACTTTCTATCAAAAAGAATCTTCGAACGCCCTTTATTTCTATCAATCAAAGCGCTATCTATATTAACAATAGCTGATGCTAATGAAATAGACGATTTAGGCTTAATAAGATCGCCATTCCAACGGTCAATAACAGTTTCATTACAACCAGGAGCATCGGTAGTCACGATATATTTGTCGTAATATAGGGCCTCGATTATAGCGCGGGGAGTTCCTTCTCTATAAGAAGGGAGTACTACCACATCACTCAATTGGAAATATTGAAAGATATTAGGCTTGTGTTCAAAAAAAATCGAATTTCTTAATTTCGTGTTGGAAATTTTTGTTTTTGTCATACCTGATGCTTCATCTAGCGATGGAGAACCTATATGTAGAAAAACGAAATCATCTCTTACCAGATTGATACGTTCAATAGCTTCTATATACTCATTGATACCTTTTTCAAACAATGCTCTGCTAGGGTATAAAACAAGTAACTCATGCCCCGAGAATCCATGCTGTTTTAAAAATTCCACCTTGCTTATAGGTTTAACCTCATGGCTTGGAACCATGCTTGGATCAAATCCGGAACCGTTAGTTACTAAGACCTTATCTGACTTCAGTAGTCCCTTAGATAGAAAGTAGTTTGCATCATCATGATTCTGAAAGAATATATTATTAGATTTCCTACCCAAAATACGATAGACCCAATTAACTAATAATCGGCCAAACCGATAGCTAACTTTATCGTAGGAATAGAGGAGTCCCATCCCCGTTACTGATAGGTATAGTCTATTTTTATTATTAGATATAATACTAGCAAGCCCGCCAACAACATTAGCTTTATGTGTAAAACAATGAATAATATCTGGTTTAAGTTCTAATATTTTTTTTAATATAAACATAAACAAATTTATAATCGATAGTAACCCAATAGACCTTCCAGAAAAGTCTGCAGTATGCGTTATAACGCCCATACGTTTCAAGTCACCAATAAAACTACCTTCCGGACTAGATGCAGTAGAAATACTATGTACTTCATGTCCTTGCTCAATCAAGGCTTTGATAATTGGATAACGAAACTTGTATAAAGCGCCATCAGAGTTACAGATTAATAGACATTTAGCCATTAAAATCACCTTCAATAAAGTCTAAGTATCTATCGCATTGTGACTCAAGAGTATACCCCTCCCTTACCACACGATTACCTTCAAGTCCTATTTTTAACCTGAGCTTTTCATCATTGATAAGTTTAAAAAGCATTTCATACCATTCATCATCATCGTGAGCGTATAACCCCGACTCACCATGCTTAACTAAAACACTATTCTCGCCCACAGGACTGCAAACCACAGGTTTAGACATTGCCATATATTGAATCAATTTAAAAGCACACTTACCTTTTTCAAAGCGAGAGTCACTCAAAGGCATTATACCTATATCAATATTACTTAGCTCCAATATTTCATTCTCTTCCGACCATTGAATTACTTTATTTCTAAAACGCAATTTTTCACAAAACTCTTTATCGGCACCAATCAAGTGAACTTCGACGTCTAAATCTTCCTGCAAGCGCCTAATCGCACTCTCAACACTTAGCAGGTATTGGGATGAAGTTGGGGAACCTATCCAACCAATAACAATTTTGTTGTCACTTCTGGAGCGTTTACATTTTTCCTTATCATACCTTTGGTATTCAATCACAGTTGGTATTTTAATTACTCTGCGAGCTCCCACTCCCTTAGCAAATCTTAGTATATATTCACTACCAGCATTAACTCCGCTTGCCCATTGGATAATTCGACGATGCTTGTTATAAAGAAAAGAAAAGAAATTACTTCCTTTAAACTTATCATAATTATGCCAAACAGCATCATCATAATCTAAAATATAATTACGCCCAGTCACTTTGAACATCCATTCAAAGATAGGAGGAAAGTACGGAATCACCTCTTTCTCAATTACTAAAGTAGATTTATCGTCAAATAAAAGATATAAAGAAACTGCCAGTCTTTTTAAAATTGCCCATATTGCGAGAAAGTAATATAGCTTATTACCTGAGTATTTAAGAGTCAAATAATCATCACAAAAAAGGGGGGAGTGAACAACCTTGTACCCTTTTTCAATAAGAAAAGGAAAATATTGTAGACTGCGATATCTACTGCTGGCACCTAAACTTTGATGCTTAGTTAGATAAAATATCTTTTTCATTGTTAATTTTCTCTCGGATATGATAGAAACAATACATGATAGAAACAAGTTCCATGATAACACTTGCAATTAGGATCGAGTATTCATTGAAAATTCCGGACAATGTTATTATTACAATAAAATTAACACATAGTGATATGATGCTAATTTTAAAAACATGGGAAACAAGATTAAACTTAAATAGTAAAAAAGACTGAATTGAAGTAAACATTGAAAGTGTAGCTGATATAAAAAAGAACATAAAAAATATTGGCTTCATATCGTACAAACAATAACTAAGTATACAAACAAATATAACTGACGAATAAACAAACCGAGAACTATAATATAAATACTCCTTCATCACATGAAAAAATGATGCTGCATTATTGATTGATGATTTAGCTATTTTGTCAACATAGTAACTACTTGAAATATACGTAGTAACGAAAATAAAAATAGAAACCATCAACATATAGTTACCTATTATCACTATATCCTTCTCTAATAGTAGTATTGGCATCAACAGTGCGTAAACTCTTCCCCCCAATATTGATAAACAATTTTGCATGTAAAAATACTTACCGTCGAGTATATTTAGACTACACAAAAAACCAGGTGAAGCATTGCCTTTTCGGGAGATGTTAACCCGCCAACTTAAATAATAAACAACGCATTCGACCAGTCTGTATATAAGGACCAAATATAGAACCCAACTATAATAAGGAAAAAATATCAATATAGGGAAAATAGAAAACAAAACAACAGGGAAAGAAAGTATATAACTATATTCTTTATTAACAAAGTAAAATGAACTATATGAAACATTAATGGAAGAAAACAAACAAATAAATTGCATAGCTAATATTATATTTATTTCCATGTCAAAAAATAAATATAATATAACTGAAATTAGCGTAGAAAAAGGAATTGCTACCAGAATTTTATAGTATAAAATCCTGGTCACATCACCAGTAAAGCTTTCATCTTCAGAAGATAGCTTCGATAACATGTACTTTAGTGGAAATATATCTACTAGAGTCAAAAATATCACACAAATAGGGATTAAAATAACAACCTTTGAGTAATTATATTCATCCATCACAATACTAGAGATAAACATTAAGCCTAGATATAAGCCCGAGTTAGCAGCTCGAAAAGAGAATCTTCCTACGCTATTCCATATTGATTTGTTTAACATAGAGCAAAGCAATCCTCTTGAATAATGCACATACTAACAGTAAAAAAGATAAGTAAAGGATAGTGTCATTAAATTTATAAGCAACTAATGACAAGACACAAACAGGTAAAAATGATGCATACAAAAAGGTTACAGTGAAGTTTCTCTTCATTTTAGAAAAATAGTCTACAGCTGACAATACAAAACCTAAAACAATAGATGATAGAAAAGCACCCAATAAAGATAGCTCATTTATAATAGCGAGATGCATAGTATAGACATTTGTAACAACCTCTCCCACCTCGATAAAATCTAACACAGAGGAATTAACTGAAATATACTCAAAACCCAAAACCTTATTAACAATCAGATAAAACTTGTTCAGTATTGTTGGTAGATAAGGTTCAACTATTACACTGTTGTGTGTAAATAGTTTTTCGTCTAAAGCATAAAGTGCGCCTATTGCATAGTCGTAGGGATAAAGGAGAACATTTATAGTCAAACTCGATAGATCATTCAGACTATCTAGACTTCCCACATCATTGTCTATAGCTTTCCCTGTAAAAACAGAGAATAAAATAATGAACAAGTAAAATAATACAACTGCAATAATACCAAAATAAATTAATCTTATGTCATTAGTGTATTTCAGTCGGTACTTCACACCGAACATCATTATTATACATGTGATAAAGTTAATTTTAGCCCCAGTCAAAAGCAGACTAAGCAATACCACAACTATTCCAATGCATTCTATCTTAGACAATTTGGTAAAACATGACTTATAGACAGTAATACAGCAACTTAAAGAGCCAAATATATAATAATAAATCAGTACTCCCGCATCATTATTAATTTCATTAATACTTGCTCTTGCTTGCCCGCTAAAGAGAAAGTTAAAAAGACCAATTTCATTTTCAATAGTTACTATAAAAACCAAAAATAGAGAAAACCATATCATCCAGGATAATTTTGTTAGTCCTGCTATATTTTTCAAATTTTCAAATTCATATTTATCATAAAAAGCTAGATTTAATTTATCTTTGAAAGATAAATAAAAAATAATGTATGCTAAATTAAAGAATAACAAATAGCATAGCAAATACAATCGAATCTCGACACTAAGCTCTCCAAAAGAAGATAGATCGAGTTGAGCTAGAAAAATTGCAAACAGCCAGGTAATATTGAAAACAAGAAAAAGACTAAGCCCTCCATTATTTAATCTACTTTTTAAAGCAATGACCGTAAATATCATTAAGAACAAAAATATCATAAACATAAAATAATCATTTAAACCTAGATAATCAGAGTGACATCATTTAAATCTATGCGTTGCCAGGTTGCATAATATTTAATTTTAATACGGTAATAAATACATCTATATCAAAGGCCACATAACAACTTAATAAACCCCCTATAAGTTATCTTAAACTAAGATATAGAGAAATCTAACCCTGGTTAACTCCAATATAAAATCACTCCAGCTACAAACTTCTATTCGAGAATAGTGACGTTACACAGAGCCTTGCTAACAACATAATATCCCTCAATAAATAATCTAAAATAATTATGAGTTGACATATCAGCTATTGCTCCAAGAAATATCGCTAGCTCTCGAGTCAAATTTTTAATTAGTTTTCCAATGAGAATAGATCCCCTATCCTTTTATAGTGAACACCAGGCTTCAAAGAAAACATCCACCGTACTATTTAACTGGTTGAGTGCCATATTTCTGTACATACCAAGATATGGCATGTTTAATTGCTTTCTCTATTCTATGGGTTGGCTCATAACCTAATTTCAATTTAGCTTTTTCTATACTAGCTTGGGAGTGTCTAACATCACCCGTACGAAATTCTCTATAGGATGGTAATGTAGAAAAATTGAAGTTTAATTCATTTAGTGAACTCTGTATCAAGCTATAAAGCTCATTTAAAGTAGTCCTATCGCCAAGGGCAACATTGTATACTTCATCTTTAGCTTCATCAGGTGCTAATGCAGCTAGAATGTTCATCTGTACTGTATTCTCAATAAAGCAAAAGTCTCGACTCGTTTCACCATCACCATTAATAAACACTTCTTCTTTGTTAATCATTGATGCTGTCCACTTTGGTATAACTGCCGCATAAGCACCTTGGGGATCCTGTCTAGGTCCAAACACATTGAAATAACGTAGACCAATAGTTTTAAAGCCGTAAGTACGTGCGTAGACTCCAGCATAAAGCTCATTTACATATTTAGTAACAGCGTAAGGCGATAGTGGGCTGCCAATATTTTCTTCTATTTTTGGTAACGCAGGATGGTCACCATAGGTTGAACTGCTCGCAGCATAGGTAAAACTATTCACTTGAGCTTCTTTTGCTGCCGTCAACATATTTACGAAACCACTAATGTTTGCAGCATTAGTTGTAACAGGATCTGCAATTGACCTCGGCACACTGCCCAGAGCTGCTTGATGGAGCACATAGTCGACAGCAACATCACCTAGACCAATAGCTTTCTCACAATCGGCGTAATTTCGAATATCGCCTTCAATAAAAGAAAAGCGCTTCCATTGCTCCTCAGTTACAAGCGAACGCACTTCATCCAAATTGTGCTTATGTCCTGTAGCAAAGTTATCTAATCCAACCACTTTTTGGTTTAATTTCAAGAGTGTTTCGAGCAGGTTTGAACCGATAAAACCTGCTACTCCTGTAATTAACCACTTTTGGGGAGATTTCGTTAATTGCTTTTTTATTTGATCATATTGAGTCATATCGGTCACTTATTTAAGCTTAATGATTAAAGGGAAATAAAAGTACTATTATTACTATAACGTGCTAACTTTCGTAGTACATTATTTTAGATTTGAGAGTATTAGAGGCGTATGTCTGCATCGCTTTTTTCTAAGACATATTTTAAGTCATACAATACATGCGTTTCTTTACCAAACTCTCTAATTTTTTCTGCACCTAACTGCTTGAATTCATTATGTGACACAGCTAAAACAACACCATCATAGTAATTAAGTTGTGCTTCCTTGATGACCGATAAACCATACTCATGTTGTGCTTCCTCGTTTGAACACCAAGGGTCAAGAACATCAACGTTAATATTGTATTCTTTAAGTTCAGAAACAATATCGATCACTTTAGTATTCCTAAGGTCTGGGCAGTTTTCTTTAAACGTTAAGCCCATCACAAGTACATTAGCGCCTTCAACATGAATACGCTTTTTAAGCATACTTTTAACCAACGTAGACACTACATACCCCCCCATGCCATCATTCAAACGACGACCTGCTAGAATCATTTCCGGGTGATACCCTACTGTTTGAGCTTTATGTGTTAAGTAATATGGGTCCACACCAATACAATGGCCGCCAACAAGACCAGGACGAAATGGTAAGAAGTTCCATTTCGTACCTGCCGCTTCTAATACTTCAAGAGTATCAATATTTAATTTATTGAAAATAATTGAAAGCTCATTGATTAATGCAATATTCACATCTCGCTGAGTATTTTCAATGACTTTTGCAGCTTCTGCTACCTTAATGCTTGATGCTTTGTGTGTACCAGCGGTTATTATCGTTTTATACAATTTGTCTACAAATTCAGCAACTTCATCAGTAGAACCACTAGTCACTTTCAGAATATTAGTTACACGATGCTCTTTATCACCAGGATTTATACGCTCAGGAGAGTAACCAGCAAAAAAATCTTTATTGAATGTTAACCTCGCTACACTTTCAACAACAGGAATACATACTTCTTCAGTCGCGCCAGGGTAAACTGTTGATTCATAGATGATAATATCACCCTTAGAAATAACAGAACCTAGAGCTTCCGACGCTTTAATCAACGGTGTCAAGTCTGGTTGTTTGTACTCATCAATAGGGGTAGGAACGGTAACAATATAAACGTTACAATCTTTTAGCTCTTCAAGCGAAGCTGTATAGGTAAGATGAATGGCTTCTGCTAACTCATCACTCCCACATTCTAAGGTACTATCGATACTTTTAGTTAATTCATCAATACGACTTTGGTTAATATCAAAACCGATAGTTGCTTGCTTTTTCCCGAATTCAACGGCTAGAGGTAGCCCAACATAACCTAATCCAATAATACCAATATTCGCTTTTTCTAACGAAAAGTTCATATAATTTCACCTGATAGATATAAAAATTTATCCACCTCAGTCACTCCTTCCCTACTAACTCTGCGAACTCATTTGTTAGCACTCTGTCAACAAAGCTTACTTTTGGGAACGCTACCGCCCTTAGGTTTAGCTCCCAAAAGCAGTCAGTAGATGAAGGCTTACCAAGATAAGCACAGTAATTTTAAATGGACGAGATTGTAGCAAATAGCATGTGTATACTCTACGTTTATATTGGGATGCCGGTACTAAACTTCGCCATTACAGATGACCTAAAAGAAAATTTTACATACCGCAAAACTTTGTCTCTCAACAAATACGAGATTAGAAACGCAAAAAGCACAGCAATTTTACTCTGAGTTTAGTCCTTCAATTTAACTATTTTCTCCCCCCTCCCCCTTGAGGTAATTAATCACAAATAGAGAAAAAGTACATCTTGTAGTACTTGGTAAAAAACAGCAGAACGAGACGCAAGCAGACTCTCAACGACTAGCATTAGCAGATTCACCTCAACAGCATTTACCCCACCACTACACCCTTCCCCTGTATTATCCCAACCTTTCTCGCTATACTCCTACCCTATAATTTTTCGCCCAATAACGAATAAGAGTTCAAGACATGCAAGAGTTAGTTCCATTTGTTCAAGAGAATATGATTTTAGCCATCGTATGGATCGGCTTGGTTGTTGCCATCATTGCGAACGTTATCAAGACATCAAACGCGGCCTACAAAGAGATCACGGCAGCGCAAACGACACAACTGATCAACCGTGAAAACGGGGTTGTGGTTGATATTCGTACAAAGGATGAGTTCAAAAAGGGCCATATTACTGACGCACTTCACATTTTACCGTCAGACATCAAATCAAATAGCTTTGGTAGCCTTGAAAGCCATAAAGCTGACCCAATCATCGTAGTATGCAAGACAGGTCAAACAGCTCAAGAAAGCGCTAACTTGCTAGTTAAAGCAGGTTTCGAAAATGTAAGCGTGCTGAAAAGCGGCTTAGTGGCTTGGAGCGAAGCTAACTTGCCTTTAGTTAAAGGTAAAAAGTAAGCTGGCCTAGTAAACTAACTTTCGGGCTTTGTTCGATAGATATAATGAACAAAGCCTAATTTAAATTTTTAAGGACAAGAAAATGGCTGAAGCAGCACAACAAGACGCACAACAAAACTTCGCAATCCAACGTATCTTCCTAAAAGACGTATCTTTCGAAGCGCCAAACTCTCCAGACATGTTTCAAAAAGAGTGGAACCCAGATGTAAAACTGGACCTAGACACTCAAAGCCGTGAACTAGGCCAAGGCGTTTACGAAGTAATCCTTCGTCTAACAGTGACTGTTAAAAACGCTGACGACACTGCATTCCTTTGTGAAGTTCAGCAAGGTGGTATCTTCTCTGCAAGCGAAATGGAAGCTGGTCAACTGGCACATTGCCTAGGCGCATTCTGCCCGAACATCCTATTCCCATACGCTCGTGAAACAATCTCTAGCCTAGTGGTTAAAGGTACGTTCCCACAACTGAACCTAGCACCTGTAAACTTCGATGCTTTGTTCATGAACTACCTACAGAACCAAGCTCAGCAAGCTGAAGGCGAACAGGCTTAAGTTTCAAAGTAGAACTTAACTCTAACGAGTGCTTAAATAGCTTATTTTATAAGAAGCTTAGCTTTTAAATGCACATCGCAGCTTCTGCGATGTGCATTTTTTCTTTACACTGTTACTTAGATAAAGAGCTATTTTTTATTAGTAGCAAACATTCCAGAACTCTTCGATTTCCCTCATTATTTTTAGGTGGAAGCATGACAGAAACAACTCGCCCGACTCACACGACAAACGCTTACGGTAAAGACATCGCCATGACGGTAATTGGCGCAGGTTCTTACGGAACCTCTTTAGCTATATCTCTAGCGCGTAACGGTGCAAACGTTGTTCTTTGGGGACATGACCCTGTTCATATGGCTCGCCTTGAATCTGAGCGTGCGAATAATGAGTTTCTGCCGAATATCGACTTTCCAGAAAGCCTGATTATAGAATCGAACCTTGAGAAAGCTGTGACAGCAAGTCGTGATCTCCTAGTCGTCGTTCCTAGCCACGTGTTTGGTATCGTTTTAAATAGCCTTAAACCTCATTTATCAGAGAACTCTCGTATTTGCTGGGCTACAAAAGGATTGGAACCAGAAACTGGCCGCCTACTTAAAGATGTCGCACACGATGTACTTGGTGATGGTTACTCATTGGCAGTTCTATCTGGCCCTACTTTTGCCAAAGAGCTTGCGATGGGTATGCCGACCGCAATTTCAGTTGCCTCGCCTGACGAAAACTTCCTAAAAGAGCTACAAGAGAAAATTCACTGCGGCAAAACATTCCGCGTGTATGCAAACTCAGATTTCATTGGTATGCAACTTGGCGGTGCAGTTAAAAACGTTATCGCGATAGGTGCAGGCATGTCAGATGGTATTGGCTTTGGTGCTAACGCTCGTACAGCGTTGATCACGCGTGGTTTAGCTGAGATGAGTCGATTGGGAGCAGCACTTGGCGCACAACCAGAAACTTTCATGGGCATGGCTGGATTAGGCGATTTAGTACTGACATGTACCGATAACCAATCACGTAACCGTCGCTTTGGTTTAGCGCTTGGCTCAGGTAAAGACGTCGACACTGCACAAGAAGAAATCGGCCAAGTGGTCGAAGGTTATCGCAACACCAAAGAAGTTTGGTTACTATCAGAACGCATGGGCGTTGAGATGCCAATTGTTGAACAAATTTATCAAGTGTTGTATCAAGGGAAAGATGCCCACTTAGCGGCGCAAGACCTACTTGCTCGAGACAAGAAGTCAGAGCGATAACATCACGCATCAAGTCGTGGAATGAAATAGATAAGATGGATGGCAAAATGAAACACTGTGAACAACAAAAAGTTTGGCAATGCATTGTGAAGGAAGCTCGACAACAGTCAGAGCAAGAGCCTATGCTTGCGAGTTTTTACCATGCCACGATCATAAACCACGAAAGCTTAGGCGCTGCACTCAGTTATATTCTGGCAAACAAGTTAAAGACCGCCTCAATGCCTGCAATGGCAGTGCGTGAAGTGGTTGAACAAGCATTTAAGCAAGACCAATCGATTATTGATGCTGCCGCTTGTGATATTTGTGCAACAGTGACTCGAGATCCGGCGGTAGAGATGTATTCAATGCCTCTACTTTATCTTAAAGGCTACCATGCTCTGCAAGGTTACCGAGTCGCTAACTGGCTATGGAAACAAGGTCGTATTGCTCTTGCGACTTACCTGCAAAATCAAATTTCAGTCGCTTGCCAAGTAGATATCCACCCGGCTGCACGTATCGGCAAAGCAATCATGCTCGACCACGCAACAGGCATTGTGATTGGTGAAACGGCTGTCGTCGAAAATGACGTTTCGATTCTTCAAGACGTGACCCTTGGCGGTACCGGTAAAGAAGGCGGTGATCGTCACCCTAAGATTCGCGAAGGCGTGATGATTGGTGCCGGCGCTAAAATTCTCGGTAACATTGAAGTGGGTGAAGGCGCGAAGATTGGTTCTTGTTCTGTGGTTCTTCAGGCTGTACCACCTCATACTACCGTGGCGGGCGTGCCTGCAAAGATTGTCGGTAAACCAAAGACTGACAAGCCATCTTTAGACATGGATCAGGGGTTCAATGGCCGCTCTCAGAACTTCATCCATGGTGATGGGATTTAAGCAACGGTAGCGGGAGACGAGTATCGAGGTGCGAAAGTAATTGCGAGCATCGATGAGATTCGAATAGAACATAAACAACCTACAAGTAGATGAATAACAACTAAATGACGATAATGATGAAACAAATTCGAGCCATTAGTTCGACTCTCCTGATATCAGCGAGCCTCTGTGTTGCTCTTTTATCTACATCGTCATTTGCTGCATCTCAAGGTGAACTGAAAGGTGTATCTAGCGAGATATCTCGCCAACAAAAGAATCTATCCTCACAACAGAAAAAACTCGATAGCCTACAAGCGAGCCTCAAAAAACAAGAGCTCTCCATTGCTTCGCTTGAAAAAGCTATCCTAGACAGTAAGAAGCAGCTGAATACCGCTAATGCTAATATTGCGAATCTAGACACCAAGATCAAAGCGCTCACTGCACAGAAGAAAGTCCAGACCGATAAGCTAGAGCAACTAATTCAGACTTACTACATGACAAGCCGTGCTAAAGCCTCATCGCACATCCTAAATACTGGCGTTGAAGAAGATCGCATCAGCCATTATTACCAACATCTTGCTAAAGCCCGCTCTGCAACGATCAAAACGATTGAACAAACTCAACTTGAGTTAGAAGAAAGCCATAAGCAACGCCAACTTGAACAAGAACAAATTGCAACACTATTAAAACAACAAACTACCAAGCGCGATACGCTAGCCAAAACCCAAACACAACGTAAGAAAACCGTTGGTAGCATCAAGAAAAACATTTCGGGTGATAAAAACTATTTGGCAGAACTTCAACGAAATGAAACTCGCCTGAAAGCTGAAATAGCGAAAGCAGAGAAGGCGGCTCGTGAGAGACGTAACGCCGTTCCTATGGATGGTTTAGCTAAACGCAAAGGCAAACTACCTTGGCCAATCAAAGACAAAGTTCTGCATAACTATGGTTCACGCCAGACCGGCCAAGTAAATTGGAAAGGCATGGTGATCAATGCCAAGTACGGTCAGCAAGTAAAATCCGTCTACTCAGGGACAGTGGTCTTTGCCGAGTATCTGCGTGGCTATGGTTTAGTAGTACTACTTGACCACGGTAAAGGCGACATGACGCTCTACGGCTTTAACCAAGCACTTTTAAAGAAAGAAGGTGACAAGGTTAAAGCTGGCGAAGCTATTGCTCTAGCCGGTGACACTGGTGGCCAAACTCGCCCATCACTGTACTTTGAGATTCGTAGAAATAGCCAGGCTCAAAATCCGAAGAGTTGGTTGGTTAGGTAAGAGCAGATACGGGATACGAGTAATCGAGGTGCGAAGAGCTTAAAAGCAGACGTTCAATGTCCCGGAAGCAGAAAGGTTAAGAGTAGGTTCGAGGAAAATATACTAATAGTCTTGAGCAATCCAAAAGAGTTAAGAGAGCTTGAACTAGTCGCGAACACAACCCCGTCATTCCAGAATTGAGGAACGAAATATCTGAAATCTCGCTATGATATTTCTAGCCTCGAGGATAAAGAAAGATTCCCTATCGCGCTCGTACCTCGCTGTAGGGAATGACGCCGTTCTTCGTTACCAGAATCCCGTCTACTCGTATCTTCACTTTTATTAGCTGTTCAACGCCCTTACACCATCTTCCAACAATGTCAGCTGTTCAAAACCTTGCATGGTCGCAATCGGCTTAACGGTCGCGATCATCTGCAGCATACCTTGGTGAACCACCTGTTCCGTTATTTGTGCTTTTGGAGACATCGCAGACTGGTAAGCTAACCACCCCGATGCAATCAAGTGAAGAGAAGTCACCATCGACTTCATCTCTGAATCTGTCGCTTTCAGCAAGTTCAATTCAACAAAAGCTCTCATGATATCAACAAGATTAGTTTGTAACCTCTCTTGTACAGCCATGTAATCAAGGTGAAGTTGCTCGTCACGAGACAAGATTTCAGGAAGGTTTGCGTAGAAAAAACGATACTTCCACATCAGAGTAAATATCGAATCTAAATAGTGTTTTAGTAGCGTGAGGCTCTCTTTCTGACCTTGGATGGGGGTAAACCTTTCAAGCAATTCAGTAGAGTAGAGGGTAAAGATATCACGGACAATTTCTTGCTTATTACGAAAGTGGTAGTAGAGGTTACCAGGGCTGATCTCGATGTGGTCAGCAATATGATTAGTCGTAATACTACGCTCACCATGCTCGTTAAAAAGCTCTAAAGCAGCGTAAACAATCTTGTCACGTGTTTTCATTATTTATTAGTATCCCTATCCGTTTAGTGGTTCAGTATATCGCCACTAAACAGATAGATCGAGCTGTTAACATCTGGTCTAATTAGCACGAGCTAAAATAGAACCAAATCAATCACTACCAAACAGATCTCGTGTGTACACCTTGTCTGCCACGTCTGCGATCTCTTCGACCATTCGATTTGAAACAATCACATCGGATACCGCTTTGAACTCAGCAAGATCAGAATAGACTTTCGAGTTGAAAAAGTGCTCTTCTTTCAATACCGGCTCAAACACAACAACTTCGATACCTTTAGCTTTCAAGCGCTTCATGATCCCTTGAATGGAAGAAGCACGGAAGTTGTCCGAACCTGCCTTCATGATCAAGCGATAAATGCCGACCACTTTAGGAGAGCGCTTGATGATTGAATCCGCAATAAAATCTTTGCGGGTACGATTAGCGTCAACAATAGCACCAACGATGTTGTTTGGTACATCTTGGTAGTTAGCTAATAGCTGTTTGGTATCTTTGGGTAAGCAGTAGCCACCATAACCAAACGAAGGATTGTTGTAGTGATTGCCAATTCGAGGATCTAAGCCTACTCCCTCTATGATCTGGCGAGAATCCAATCCATGTGCTTCCGCGTAAGAATCAAGTTCATTGAAATATGCAACGCGCATTGCTAGGTAAGTATTAGAGAAAAGTTTTACGGCTTCAGCTTCGGTTGAGTTGGTGAACAAAACATCGATATTCTCTTTCTCTGCACCTTCAACAAGAAGATTTGCAAACACTTTAGCTCGCTCAGAGCACTCACCAACAATAATTCGAGAAGGGTTCAAATTATCGTACAACGCTTTACCTTCACGCAAAAACTCAGGGGAGAACATGATATTTTCGCAGTTCAGTTCTTGTTTGATACGCTCAGTGTAGCCAACAGGTACCGTTGATTTGATGATCATCACTGCTTTCGGATTTACTGCTATCACATCTTTGATAACAGACTCAACGGAGCTGGTGTCAAAGTAGTTGTTTTTAGGATCATAATCGGTAGGCGTTGCAATGATGACAAACTCAGCACCTTTATACACTGATTTGTCGGTCGTCGCCCTGAAGTTGAGCGCTTTATTTGCCAGAAAGTGTTCTATTTCAGCATCAACAATAGGCGACTGCTTATTGTTAAGCATTTTCACTTTTTCATCGATGATATCCACTGCAATCACTTCATGATGCTGTGCTAACAACATCGCATTTGAGAGACCTACATACCCTGTACCGGCTACTGCAATCTTCATGATAATACCTATAGTTTTGAGCGATTAACTCAACAAAATTTATAACTTAGCTTGCCGTATCATACTCCGGTTGGAGAATTATTCCACTAGCCCGCCTTATCCATTCCTTGCTATACTCGTGATAGTTTTGTATTCAAAAGAGTTAGAGAATTATGATTATCGTAACCGGTGGTGCTGGCATGATTGGCAGCAATATTGTTAAGGCGCTTAACGAAGCGGGCCACAACGATATTCTAGTCGTCGACAACTTAAAAGACGGTAAGAAGTTTAAAAACCTTGTCGACTTAGACATCACAGATTATATGGATCGTGATGACTTTCTAACTCAAGTAATGGCTGGCGATGACTTCGGCCATATTGAAGCGATTTTCCACGAGGGTGCATGCTCTACAACCACTGAGTGGGATGGCAAGTACATGATGCTTAACAACTATGAGTACTCAAAAGAGCTGCTTCATTACTGTGTCGAACGTGAAATTCCGTTCCTATATGCCTCTTCCGCTGCAACGTACGGTGAAACTGATACTTTCATTGAAGAGCGCGAATACGAAGGTGCATTGAACGTATATGGCTACTCAAAACAACAGTTTGATAACTACGTTCGTCGCTTAACGGCTGATGCAGCAGCGCACAACGAGACACTTTCACAGATCGTAGGCTTCAGATACTTCAATGTTTATGGCCCGCGCGAACAACACAAAGGTAGCATGGCATCAGTTGCCTTCCACCTAAACAATCAAATGAACGCTGGTGAAAATCCAAAACTGTTTGCAGGCAGCGAGACCTTTAAGCGCGATTTTGTTTATGTTGGTGATGTAGCGGCAGTAAACCTGTGGTTCTTAGAAAATGGCGTTTCTGGCATTTTCAACCTCGGCACTGGCAATGCAGAGTCCTTTGAAGAAGTCGCAAAAGCTGTGATCAAATATCACGGTAAGGGAGAAATTGAAACCATCCCATTCCCTGAACACCTAAAAGGTGCTTATCAAGAGTTCACCCAAGCTAACCTAACGAAGCTTCGCGGTACAGGTTGCGATATTGAATTCAAATCTGTCGCCGACGGTGTTTCGGAATATATGAAGCTTGTTAACGCATAACACTTTTTCAAATATTGCTTTAATGATGGGCTCAGTTGGTGAACCTATCATTAAAGCAAATGTAATCATTTCCTGAATAGCGAGCTCATAGCTAGCTCTCTGATTAAAATAATGTAGTGAATGAATGACCACACAACGCAATGATTTTGATCCAAAAGCTTACAATCCTGAGTTTGAATGGGGTTTTCTAGCACCTAAATACTGGGGAACTTGGATTGCTGTTTTGTTATCGTCTTTAGTCTGCTTCTTGCCTAATAGCATTCGTTTAACATTAGCTAAGTTTATGGCTAAGCAAGCGGTAAGAATTAAGAATAAGGCTAACCACCGAGCTCGTGTGAATCTTGAGATGTGTTTCCCTGAGCAATCTATCGAAGAGCGCGAAGAAACTCTCTATCAGTCATACGTCACTTCCATCTCATTTTTGATGGGGTTTGCTTCACTGACACTCAAGAGTAAAAGTTGGCTAGAGAATAACACTTCGATAAACGGCCTGAGTAACCTAACCGATATTACAGACAGTGGCGAGAATGTTATCTTGTTAGTACCACACACGTGGGCTATCGACATCCCTGCAGTATTACTCGCATCACGTAATCTACCGGTGTCTGCAATGGCGAAAGCTCAGAAAAACAAACTCAGTGACTGGTTGATGCATCGTCAGCGAGTGCAATACGGCGGCCGAGTTTATGACCGTAGTGGTGGTATAAAGCCTTTCATCAAATCCGTTAGAGATGGTTACCTAGGTTATTACCTTCCAGATGAGGATCTTGGTCGCGAGCACAGTGTCTTCGTTGATTTTTTTGCTACACAAAAAGCAACTATTTCAGGCCTTGGTCGATTATCTAAACTGAGCAAGGCTAAAATTGTTCCACTATTCGCTCAATACGATAGCAACACTGGCCAATACACTCTGGACTTCTACCCTGCTCTACCCTTCCCTACAGGAAGCGAAGAACAGGATGCTCGTATGATGAATCAATGCATTGAAGATTATGTAAGCAAAAATCCTGAGCAATATATGTGGATCTTAAGACTACTTAAGACTCGCCCGGAAAGTAATGACAACCCGTATCACAGATAAACATAAACCTGAGATATTATAGATGAGAAATCATACAACTAGAGCATTCACGCTCCACAAAGATCCTATCATGTTTATTATTACCCGATCGCTTAAGATGTAAGAGAATTACCATGACTAAAATTTTTGTCATAAACTTAGAATCTTCGACAGAGAGAAAAGAGAACATTAGTCGTCAACTAGATGAACTATCTCTTCCTTTTGAGTTTTTTTCTGCGATAGATGGCCGAATGTCTCCTCCTCATCCGCTACTGAAACTTTATAACGATGATTTAAGCCAAACATACAGAGCAAAGACACTGAGTGCGGGACAGCTAGGATGCTATGCAAGCCACTTTTTATTATGGGAAAAGTGTGTTGAACTCAATCAGCCAATAATCGTAATTGAAGATGATGCTCTTCTATATAAAGAAGAATTCCTTAACTTCATTCGAGATATTAGTGATATACCAGAAAATGTAGAGTGTGTGAGATTATTCAAAAATAAACGCCGTAAATATGATTCTTACGAAGTGTTCGAAGCTAAATCCACTAGTATTCATAAGTTCACTAAAGGGCATATGAGTGCAACAGCCTATTTCTTGAGGCCTTCAGGGGCGAATAAATTCCTTGAACATTCAAAAGAGTGGTATATGGCCGTAGATATTTATATGGACCGATTCTGGCAAAACGATGTTGAATGCTATGGAACCGCAGCTCCTTGTTTAACAAACGACCCTAAGTTTGATTCTGATATCGGGTATGAAAAACGCACTAGCACCAGAAGCTTATTCAAGAAATGTAAGCGTGAGTGGTTCAATTTAAACGAAACAATTCAACGTAATTTACATAATATAAAATTCAAATACTCGAAGCGGTAACTCAATGAAAATTCTTATTGCTAGTTCTTACTATCATGCTCGAAATAGCGTACGCCCTGAAGCCGAAATGTTTGTTGAAATGGTAAAGCAAGGCCATGAGGTAACAGTTATTACCCAAGGAGATGCAGAATACACTCAACGGTTTAGAGAGTGTGGGGTGAAAGTTATTGATGCATACCCTAATAAAAAGATTTGTTTAAAAACTATCAGGGCTTATAAGAAAGAACTTAAAAATAAAAGCTATGACATCTTTTATGCATTTAATTCCAAAACAATCCCAAACGCGGCGTTTGCTTGTATTGGTACAGAAACCAAATTAATCACATATCGCGGGACTACAGGCGGCCTACATCGCCATGATCCTTCCGCTTACCTTACTCACCTACACCCAAAAGTCAGCGGCATTGTTTGCGTATCAAAAGCTGTTGCTAACGACGTTAAAAAGAGAGCTTGGTGTGACAAAGAAAATGTAGTAACTATTTATAAAGGTCATGAACTAAACTGGTATACTGTTCAAGCAAATAAGCCGGAAGAATTTGGCTTAGATTCAAGTAAAGTCATTGCTGTATGTGCCGCGCATGTAAGGCCAAGTAAAGGGATTGATGTTCTAATTGAGGCTACACACTTTGTTGAAAACCCTGACTTCCACCTTCTTTTAATTGGCAGTGGTTACGAGCCTTACTTTGATATGGCCCAAAAAAGCCCTATGTCGGAGAGAATCCACTTCATTGGTCACAGAAAAGATGTTCCATCGATAATGGCAATGGCTGACTTTCAAATCCAGCCATCGATCAGTGGGGAAGGCCTTCCAAGAACGATCGTTGAAGCCATGGCTAATGGGACACCATCAATCGTAACGACAACAGGTGGCTCTCCAGAGCTAATTGAAGAAAACGAAACTGGTCACATTGTTCCCGTAAAAAACGCTCAGTTATTAGGTGAATCTATAAACAATATGGCAAATAATAAAGAACAATGCGTGGAGATGGGACGTAAAGCAAAGATCAGACTTCAGCGCTACTTTTCGTCATCAGAAACAGTAAAACAGCACATTAACTTTTTTGAAAAATTAACTAAGAAATAATTTAATGCTATTAGGGTAGGAGAAATGATTTAACCTACCCTAACAATTGAGTTTTTATCTTTGATAATTTTATTTATCACTTCTTTTTGAATCTTAACTATCGCATTTAGTTGTTCCGAAGAACTCAACTGGTAATTGTTCTTGTCATTGGCTAAGGGTTTAACCCTAATGTTTTTCCGTTCTAGACCATCTTACACCACAAGTAGTACATTTATCAGATAACTCAGGGACACTCTACCCCATACGCCTGATGAGAAGATAATGATTTCGTCCACACCTGAAAGCGTTTTATGTAGTCGCATCTCCGTCAAAACAATCCCGGTACCTAAAAGTAACTAGAACCACCTTCTACAATCAAACCACCCAAAAGTTATGGCCACAACCAAGGGTTAAGATCATCCCCTACATTGTAAATATCTGATAGGCAATACTCCAATTTAAAAGCCACTGGTTAGCTCCTTTCTTTTTCGATAAGCCACAAACCGACATATTTATTGAAATTCACTTGAGCGTAAGTCATCGCCATAATGAAGCCCACACTGCCATCCATAAAGCCACGGCGGATAATATAGACTAAGAAGAACGTCCATATAGCTCGCAGTAGAGCGAGGAATAAGCCGTGTGATTTCTTACCTTTACGATGGTATTTTTGAGAACCAAGCCAAGCATATTGCGCCGCTTTATCTAAACCATGACCATAATCACGATGGGTGTAATGAAGAAGAAAACCCTTCAATATCCCTGTAGAGCCTTGCTCTGGAACGACCGTCTCATGAACTTCATCAAGCGTATAACGAGAACCTTCTCTCTTAAACAGTCTTAATACTGCACGAGCACTGCGACCATGCTTAAGCGTTGTTCCATAGAGCGTCACTCCCCAAGGAAGTTTGTAAGCAGTGTGTTTGATTTGATCTTGTTTTAATAGTTCAACTAGAGCATTACTCATCTCTTCATCTAGAGCTTCGTCTGCATCAATTGATAGCACCCAATCACATGTCGCTTTATCTAGCGCTCGCTGCTTTTGCTTACCAAAGCCAGGCCAATCTGTGATGGTCACGTTATCTGTATATTTTTGGCATATTTCAACGGTTGCATCTGTTGAGCCACTGTCTAAAACAATTAGTTCATCGGCAATATCAACAACAGATTTAAGGCAAGTTTCAATTCGGTCTTCTTCATTCTTGGTAATAACAATGACAGACAGGGTATGTTTTCTCATTATTCAGCCCTAGAATTTCCAATAGTTTAATGATTTACGGATCTTAAAGTTACGAATCCAATTTTTGGGTTTCTTATCTTGCCAACCACTTTCTAGCACTTCGGTAATAGCACTCAGAACTCTCGCTGAGGATTGTCCATCTAAATATGGCGTTATCGATGGGCCATAATTAGCGATAGCTTTGTCTCTTGCTTCATCCGGTAGCATCGCTTGTTGAATTGCTGACTCTAACTGCTCTGCTTGAGTAATATTGATGAAGCTCGCTTGAGGATCTCGATTATTTACCGTAACAACTGGCTTATTGAGCAACAAAAACTCCTGAAATATCGATGAGTTATCACACACCATCACATCAGCACGATGCTGCATTTCAACCACTCGATCATTATCAAAGAACAGAAGGTTGTCGCCTTCCAACGCCTGATATTTTTCTCGTGTCTCTTGCTTCATTTTAGGATGCAGTGTGACTAACCACTGCCACTGGCTCAGCTTGCTTAGGCGCTTAAACTCTTCATAAACCAATTCAGCACAAGATAAGCTTGGTGAAAAAGTGGAAGCAAATAGAATTTGCGGCCTTTCAAAATGCTTGTCACTGGCTTGGTAATTAAACAAGCTATCTAGCTTCAACCAGCCGGTCTCTTTGACTTGAAAATAGCCACGCTGCTTAGCTAATGGTTCCAATGAGTTACTTCTTTCATGGCCTTCTGTGCAATACAAATCAAATAGACCACGCTCAGGATATAAGTTCCCTCGTTTACTCTCATTCAAACCGTGAAACACTTGCACCTTCAACCCTGGAATGAAAGCAGGAACGCGATCTCCGGGTACTAAGACAGCACAAGGGTTATAGGCGACAGCTTCTGTCAAAGACACGCGCTGCTCTTGATCTAATAAAAGATGTTCAGAAGCATCCTCACCAACGAGCAACCACTTTACGTCATGGCCAAGTTGCTTCGCGTAGTTATAAAATGGACGAAGGATAGCAAATGAGTAGTTTTGCTCGACATAGAGCAAAAAACGATAGGATTGATCGGTTTGAATAAGCGATGAGATAGAGTTCACCATTTCCGTTTGAAAGTGTCACTAAGCATTTAATTATAACGCTCTTTACTTTCGAGATTGAAGAAAATACTCTTCTCATTACTGATTTTACCCTCTGGTGTCACTGTTCTTATGCTTATACGACTTATATACACTCTTATATTGTCATTGGCCTCTCCACTACTCCTCTATGGGCTTTATAAGAGCAAACCCGGCAAACCAAGTTTCGGCAAGCGCTGGAAAGAGCATTTCGGTATCACGCCGCAAGTTCAAGGTAAAAGCCCTATCTGGATTCATGCGGTGTCGGTGGGTGAATCTATTGCTGCAATCCCTATTATCAAGCAATTGAAGCAGAGAGCACCAAATCAAGCCATCATTGTTACCACGACAACCAGCACAGGTGCTGATCAAATAGACAAGCTTGGTGATTTGGTCGAACATCGCTACATGCCGATTGATTTTTCTTGGTGTGTACGAGGCTTCCTTAAATCAGTTAAGCCAAAACAGATGCTGATTATGGAAACAGAGCTTTGGCCAAACACGCTGCATTGCGTCGCGAAAGCTGGGATTCCTATATCAGTACTCAACGCTCGTCTATCTGAACGTTCATGCCAACGCTACGCCAAATTCCAACCCGTGTTTAACCTTCTAGCTAATAACCTTTCTCAGGTACTCTGCCAATACTCTAGTGATGCGGAACGTTTTGTTAGGCTAGGCCTAGATAAAGCATCTGTGCATGTGACGGGCTCTATCAAGTTTGATATTGAAGTCTCTGCTGAACAAGTTGAAAAAGGCAAAGCATTGAGGAAGCAAATAGGTTTTGAACGCGCTGTCTGGATTGCTGCTAGTACCCACCAAGGTGAAGACGATGTTGTTTTAGATGCTCATAAGCAACTTTTAAAATATAACCCGAATGCACTACTGATCATCGTGCCTCGCCATCCCGAGCGATTCAACCAAGTGACAGAACTCGCGAGGCAGCACGGCTTCAACACCGTTACTCGAACTGGTCAGCAACCATTAACACCTGATGTTGAAGTCTATATAGCTGATACTATGGGCGAAATGTTGGTACTACTCGGCGGCGCTGATGTCTGTTTTATGGGCGGAAGCCTTATTGAAGATAAAGTTGGAGGGCATAACCTGCTAGAACCAGCAGCTCTACAGCTACCCTTACTGAATGGCCCTAGCTACTTTAATTTTAGCGAGATCACCGACAAACTGCTTGAAGCTCAAGCTGTCACTATTTGCCAAAACAGCAATGAAATAGCAGGCCAACTCAAAGAGCTGTTCACACAACCTAACTTACGTAAAGATAAAGGCTTAGCGGCTTATCAAGTGGTTGAGCAGAATCGAGGGGCGTTGGATAACACCTTACAATACATTATTGGCTAACAACCATTCGGTTTCGTTAGCCTTGGTAGCCTGTTAAAAGAGGCTCCCAATCCGACTCTTGCCATTGAATCTGGCGCTTGTTCACTTCTTTCAAGAACGAGCGCTTTAAGCGATTCAAGTTCCCTTCTTTCCAGTCATCACCCGCTTGCTGACCACACTTATCAAAGTCAATAATCCACACCTTTTGTGAATCATCAAGCAGGATATTATGAATGTTGAGATCAGTGTGATTAACCCCAGCATCGTGCATTTTACGTATTTCTTGACCAATTTTTTGATAGATATCCGCGCCTATCGGATTAGCTACCAAGACATCAACCAGATCTTTCGCATTGGGGATTCGTTCCGACATCAGATCTGCACGATAAAATAGTCCGCTTTTGGTCGCCCTAGCGGCAATAGGCTTGGGTACATTCACACCAGCAGTAGCTAATACATTAAGAACATTAAGCTCCATCGCGCAGCGCGTGCTTTCCCAATCAGAGAAACGATATTGGTCTTCAACGAGTTTGCCAAATAGCCCACCACGACGATAGTGACGCAACGCAACTTGCATTCCATCAAGCTGAATAAACCAGGTGGTGCCACGCCCCTGAGCACTTCCTGAAATAGATTCTCGTTGCTGCCAGTATTCTGCCTCAAAGATCTGAACCATATCATCCTCCGATACTTGAGCCAGAAGTTCAGGGTCATACCAAATTGTTTGGTTGTTGGTGCTAATCGTTTCCATCTATGAGGCCTTTGGGTCGCTTTTCGTCATTGCTATTTTACAACTAATGCGAGTATCTGCATAATCCTGATGTTATTCACTTTTTTCGGGCACTTTATGTCACTGTTCTCAACTGCACCTCAATCTCTTTGCATACTTCGCCTATCCGCGATTGGCGATGTTTGTCATGCTATTTCTGTGGTTCAAGCCATCCAGAAGCAGTGGCCTGAAACGAAAATCACTTGGATAACTGGGAAAATAGAAGCCATGCTGATCGGCGACCTGCCGGGTATTGAAGTGATTGTTTTCGATAAGAAACAAGGCTTCAAAGGAATGCGTGAACTATGGCGCCAATTGTCAGAACGAAAATTTGATGCGCTGCTACACATGCAAGCCGCACTCAGAGCCAGCGTACTTTCCTGGGGAATAAAGGCGAAGTGTAAGGTGGGATTTGGCAAAAACCGTACTCGTGAAATGCAATCACTCTTTACTAATCGCCACTTGCCTATTTCAGACAAGTTTCATGTATTAGATAACTTTGCCGAATTTGCTCGCTACATCGGTGTGCCCTTCGATAAACCCCAATGGGATATTCCTTTAACGCCGGAAGACGAACAATTAGCCATCGACACCATGGCTGGGAAACAAACCTTGGTTATCTCTCCTGCAGCAAGTAAAGATTCACGTAACTGGTTAACTGATCGATATGCTGCTATTGCCGATTATGCAGTAGAAAAAGGGATGCAAGTGGTACTGTGTGGATCTCCTGCTCCACGAGAGGTAAACCTTGGTAAGGACATCGAAGCGCTATGCCAATCTTCTGTCATCAATTTAATTGGCAAAACTAACCTAAAACAACTCACCGCTGTACTCAAGCATGCGAGCGTGGTAATCGCACCTGATACCGGTCCTGCACATCTGGCAACGACACAATCAACACCTGTCATCGGGTTATACGCACACAGTGATCCTCGAAGAACAGGGCCCTACAATGACCTTGATATCGTAGTCAGTGTTTATCAACAGCACGTAGAAGCGCAACAAGGGAAACCGGTTAAAGACCTTCCGTGGGGAACTCGAGCAAAAGGCGATGATTTAATGAAAGACATCACGCTCGACATGGTACAGCAGACTTTCGACAAAGCTTTAAACTCTATTAAAACACCAAGCAAGGACAGCTAATATGACCACACACGTTATCTACCCAGGCACTTTCGATCCGGTAACCAATGGTCACCTCGATATTATCGTCCGTGCTGCGAGCATGTTTGATCATATCACCGTAGGAGTGGCTGCGAGCCCAAGCAAAAAGACCATGTTTAAGTTAGATGAACGAGTAGAACTGTTGCGTGATGCCGTGTCTCACTTGCCTAATGTATCTGTTGAAGGCTTTTCTGGTTTGCTTGTCGATTTTGCCAAGCAACAGAAAGCTAACGTATTGGTGCGTGGTCTAAGAACAACCATGGATTTTGAGTACGAATTCGGTCTCACTAGTATGTACCGCAAGCTCCTACCAGGCCTTGAAAGCGTGTTTCTGACCCCTTCAGAAGAGTATGCTTTCCTCTCTTCGACTATTGTTCGTGAAGTCGCGATACATGGCGGCGATATAAGCCAGTTTGTACCACAAAAAGTTGCAGATGAAATTAAATTGAAAACGGTGAAATAATCCTGTATTCAAAAACAAAAATAGCGCCCATTGAGCGCTATTTTTGTTAATATTTATAACTTAATTCCCCCCCTAACACAGTCGCTCTTACACTACAGAGTCAGCAATAGTCAATCAGCTATACTGCCTCAATATTCTTGAAGCCCGTCACAACCATAATAGCTAAATAGGTGAACCGTCATTACAAAAAGCTAGGCTAGTGGTAACATGGTCACTACAAATAAAAAAATCAATATAGCTCTATGAAATCATACTGTATCACCTTAAAAGCGAATCATTGTAGGCAGAAATCAACAGCCGACGCCCTCAAGGATGTTCAGGTTGATTTTGAGTTTTTTATTGGAGTGGATGCGCGAGTCGATGATCACCCCTTACTAGAAAGAGTTAAAAGTAAGGAGTTTCTATACAATATGGGAAGAGTACACGCTATTGGCGAAGTCGGATGCTATGCAAGCCATTACCTCATCTGGCAAAAGTGTGTCGAGCTTAATGAACCCATTTTAGTTTTCGAAGATCATGTTGATATTGAAACGGACACTTTTCGAAATACTTTGGCCATTGCAAAGCAGCATATTGAGCAATGTGGTTATATTCGATTGCAAAACAGTAAGAACAAATTAAATTATCCAGTCTGTAAATACGAAAACCAAAACTTAGTAAAGTACTTAAAAGTACCTCAAGGGACTGCTGGCTATGCGCTATCTCCAAATGCCGCAAAAGCATTCATTAAACATAGTCAAACTTTTAGACACCCTGTTGATGTATTCTTGAGAAACACTTGGATCCATAATCAACCGATGTTTGGTGTCAATCAAGCTGGAATGCAACGAAATAGTAAGCCTTCGATCATTGGTAACCGTAAGCATCAAGGTAAAAAATGTTACTTTGTCGCCTCAATGAAGCTAATCAACAAATTGAAAAGCATGATGCTCAACCTATTAACAAACCTCAATCACTTAGTTGTTTTGAATAAAGAGTACAGCCCAAAGTTATAGAATGAGAAATGAAATAGCCTTGTGCTCAAAACAAAAATAGCGCCCATTGAGCGCTATTTTTAATTCAAAACCATCAACTATTACAGCGAGTAATAGGCTTTATACCAATCAGCGAAAGCTTTAGCACCTTCTTGGATTTTAACCTGGGGTTTGTAGCCAACTGCTTCAAACAGATCTTCCGTATCAGCGTAAGTCGCGTACACGTCACCTGGTTGTATTGGCATGAAGTTCTTCTTCGCTTCAATGCCTAAAGCAGTTTCCAATGCTTCAACGTAATCCATTAATTTAACTGGGCTACCATGACCAATGTTGAACACACGGTATGGTGCAGAGCTAGTTGCTGGCGAGCCTTGCTCTACCGTCCACTCTGGCTGTTTTGCTGGAATGCGGTCTTGTACACGAATAATGCCTTCAACAATATCATCGATATAAGTGAAGTCACGCATCATGTCGCCGTTGTTATAAATATCGATCTCTTTGCCTGCCACAATTAAATTCGCAAACTTAAACATCGCCATATCTGGGCGACTCCAAGGGCCGTAAACTGTAAAGAAGCGTAAGCCTGTTGTCGGTACTTCGTATAAATGAGAATAGGTATGCGCCATCAGTTCATTCGACTTCTTAGTCGCTGCGTACAATGAAATCGGGTGGTCAACACTATCTGCAGTGTGGAATGGCATTTTCTGGTTCAAGCCATATACCGAGCTTGATGAAGCATAAACTAAGTGTTCGACCTTGTTATGACGACAGCCTTCTAGAATAGCCAAATGACCAACAAGGTTACTATCAGCATATGCCATCGGGTTATCGATTGAGTAACGAACGCCAGCCTGCGCCGCTAAGTGAATAACACGGTCAAACTTTTGCTGTGCGAAAAGCTCAGCGATGCCTTCTCTATCCGCAAGATCAAGCTCGATAAATGTAAGGCTTTCATGTTCGATACGTTTAAGGCGATCATGTTTCAGAGAGACTTCGTAGTAGTCATTTAGGTTATCGATACCAATAACCTCATGCCCTGCCGCACATAGTCGCTCTGAAACTGCAGAGCCAATAAAACCAGCAACGCCAGTTACTAAATATTTCATTCTACTATTCTCAATTCGTATAATTATTGCAATTGTAGCTACTAGACCGTATATCTACTAGCTTAAAAAAGTGAACATAGGTTCAGTTTTTCTATACCTGACATTGAGAGCAAAAAAATGTATTCCTTTGCCCTACCTTTTGCTCTTCAAGCTTTTCACCACAACTAGGGCACTCTTCCCCCGCTTTTCCATACACTTGCAGTTCTTGTGCGAAGTATCCGGGCTTGCCATCTGCTTGGGCGAAATCTTTTAGGGTAGTACCACCTTGTTTGATAGCGGTCGCAAGTACTTGCTTGATCTCTCTAGTTAACAAGATCCATTCTTCTTTTGTCACTTTGCTTGCGGGGCGCAAAGGATGGATTCGTGAAGAAAATAGCGCTTCATTGGCGTAGATATTACCGACACCTACTACGACTTTGTTGTCCATGATGAACTGCTTGACGGCAACCTTACGCTTTTGGGCCTTCTCAGCGATGTAGTCAGCATTAAAGTCGTCAGTTAGCGGCTCAGGGCCAGAGCCAAGCAACACAGGATGAATCTCATCAGGCGCCGACCATAACCATGCTCCAAAGCGACGAGGGTCGTTATAACGCAGCACCTTACCATTAGTAAGCTTTAGATCCACGTGATCGTGCTTTGCCGCGGGGAAATCCGCATCTAATACGCGCAGTGAGCCCGACATCCCAAGGTGCACTATGGCAGTACCAGTATCAGTTTCAATCAACAAGTACTTTGCACGACGCGAGATCGAGCGAATCACCTGCCCTTCTAACAGCTTAAGCTCTTCTGGGATGTCCCAACGTAATTTAGGCGTACGAAAGGTAAGAGTCTTGATGGTCTCGCCGACTAAATGAGGTGAGATCCCCATACGGCTTACTTCAACTTCGGGTAATTCAGGCATAGTTTAGTCGTCCGATTTTGAGGAATTGTCTGAGTTAAGACTTGGAAACAGGTAGATCTCTTCAATAGACACCGCCAGCCACTGATCATTCCAGTTTTTTAATAACCAAAAATCAGGCAGCTGATAATATGTAATACGCTGGGGTTCTTCTTGGTCGTGATACCAAACTTCAACAGTGTGTGGTGTATTTAACCGAGGCGTAAGGTCTGTGTAGGTTTGTGAGTCGATTTCCGTGCCCACAAGCTCTTTCCAACGTTGTGACAGTTCTTGTGCATTCGTCGCTTGTTTTGGCTCAGGACCTTTCATTTGATAAACCCACTGACCATCTTCTTGTACGATTGACCACTTCGCAAAGTGCAAAGCTTGAAGTTCTGATTCAGGATTTAAGAGATAAGGGTAAGGACTGCTTACCTTAAGTTCTAATTCGGGCTCAGGTTCAATGAGATAAGCTTTGATCAATGTTGGAAGGTTTAACACGCCAATAAAAGCGATCACGCTTAACATGAGTATGTTGTTCCACCTACGTCCACGATATCTCATCTGATCCTGCTCATCTAACCTATTGAGTAATCAGTATATCGTGAAAGTGGCAATACTTTCCATGTTGCGCGGTTTTCTATCGAGTGGGCGCTATATCAAGTAAGAACAATTGAGTTACTCAAATTTTGGATATAAAAAAACCCAGCGATTAAGCTGGGTTTTTCAATTCTTTCTTCTACTGAAGAAGAGCAAAAAAAGCATCAATTACTTGATTTTCGCTTCTTTGTACATAACGTGTTGGCGAACTACTGGATCAAACTTTTTGATCTCAAATTTGCCTGGCATGTTACGCTTGTTCTTATCAGTTGTGTAGAAGTGACCAGTACCTGCAGAAGATACTAGACGAATTTTCTCACGAATGCCTTTAGCCATTGCTTAATTCCTCTTAAACGTTTTCGCCACGTGCACGGATATCAACAAGAACAGCATCGATGCCTTTCTTATCAATGATACGCATGCCTTTAGCAGTTAGACGTAGTTTAACAAAACGTTTTTCGCTCTCTACCCAGAAACGATGAGTTTGTAGGTTCGGCAGAAAACGGCGCTTAGTAGCATTGCGTGCGTGTGAACGGTTGTTACCCGTTACTGGACGCTTACCAGTTACTTGGCATACTCGGGACATGAATGTCTTCTCCAATCGTTTCAGCTCGATATCAACCTTGGTGGCCGAACCTCTCTATCAATTAAAATAGAAGGTAAAAACCGTTATGGAAAATCCATACAAGGCTATCAAAGGTCGCGCATTATACTAACTTGACACGCATTGCTCAAGACCCGAACAGATCCTTTTTACGGATTTCGTGATCTTTTTTTGTGCAGCGCAGCTTGCTTGAGTAATCAGAGCTGATTTTAGGTCTAAAAATGTGGGCGGAATAATAGCAGATTTAACGTAACTAACAACCTAAAATGTGATTCAAATCCATCCACGCTCTGCAAAAGAGACAACTTCGCCATCTCCAACGACAAAATGGTCGAGAATTCGGATGTCCACCAGCGCTAATGCATCGGTTAAACGGCGTGTGATTCGTCTATCTGCTTGGCTTGGCTCTGCGACACCCGAAGGATGGTTATGCGCTAAAATTAATGCCGCCGCATTATGATGGAGTGCGCGTTTGACTACTTCTCTCGGGTAAACCGATGCAGCATCGATGGTTCCTTCAAACATCACCTCGTCTTTTATTACCCTATTTTGATTATCTAGGAACAATATATAGAAGGCTTCTCGCTGGCGATCACGCAACATACTCGAAAGGTAAAGCTTGGTATGACTTGGACTGGTTAAGGCGTCCCCTCGAGATAAAGTCTCCGCGAGGTAGCGCTGCGTCATCTCTAACACAGCCTGCAGTTGAACGTATTTAGCCTGCCCCATTCCTTTATGAGCGCAGAACTCTGCCTCCGTTGCTGAAAAAAGATGCCTTAGCGAACCAAAATCTTTAATTAACTTGTCCGCCAACTCCAAAACGTTCATTCCTTGTGTACCCGTTCTAAGAAATATAGCTAATAGTTCAGCATCACTTAACGAATCTGGTCCTCGATTCAATAACTTTTCTCTTGGCATCGATTCGGCGGGCATTCTATTTATCGGCATATATAAAGCTAATCATTGGTCATGAACACGATCCATCAGCTTAATGAGCTTGCACTCAGAGATCCTTTGATGGAGATAAAAGGCAGCGAGTCCCTAACAAAATCGTGTAATTGATAAGTTTGATAACACCAACTTGATGAGCGTCAACTCTGTTCGAGTTCTGCTTCTAGGCACTCATCCTTTGTTCTGATATCGTAAGTCGCAGAAAAATTAAGGAACAGAATCATGCAAACACAGGTTAATCCACTGAGTAACGCTGACCAACAAGGCCTAGCAGGGAAAAAAATTCTTCTTGGTATTAGTGGTGGTATCGCTGCTTATAAATGTGCCGAGCTGACTCGTCGCCTAATTGAACGTGGCGCGCAGGTACAAGTCGTCATGACCAATGCAGCCAAGGAATTCATCACTCCCCTTACCATGCAGGCAGTCTCGGGAAGGCCTGTGTCTGATAGTTTGCTTGATCCTGCTGCTGAAGCTTCAATGGGACACATCGAGCTCGCAAAGTGGGCTGACTTAGTATTATTAGCCCCTGCAACCGCTGACCTTATTGCACGCATGACTGCTGGCATGGGTAACGACTTACTGACGACTCTGGTTTTAGCAACCGATGCGCCAGTTGCGGTATCTCCAGCAATGAACCAACAAATGTACAGCCACCTAGCTACCCAAGAGAACATAGCAACGCTAAAACGCCGTGGTTGTGAAATCTGGGGACCAGCTGCAGGCGAACAAGCATGTGGTGATGTCGGTATGGGACGCATGTTAGAGCCAATGCAGCTCGTACATCGCTGTGAAGACTTCTTCCAACCTAAGCCACTTGCTGGCCGTTCTGTGCTTATTACTGCAGGCCCGACTCGTGAAGCGATCGACCCTGTACGTTACATTACTAATCACAGCTCAGGAAAAATGGGCTATGCATTAGCTGAGGCAGCCGCGAAACAAGGTGCAACAGTGACTCTAATCAGTGGCCCTGTATCACTTGCGACACCAAACAAAGTAACTCGTGTTGATGTAGATAGCGCACAACAGATGTTTGATGCTGTTACAGCTCACGCTGCTCAACACGATATTTTCATCAGCTGCGCCGCAGTTGCTGATTATCGCCCTGAGACCATCGCAGACCAGAAGCTCAAAAAGGTCGATGGCAAAGACGACATGACAATTCAAATGGTTAAGAACCCAGACATCGTCGCCTCTGTTGCTTCAATGGCTGAAGGTCGCCCATTTACTGTCGGCTTCGCAGCAGAAACTCAAGATATTGAGAAATACGCCCGCGGCAAGCTGGAACGAAAGAATCTCGATATGATTTGTGCCAACGATGTATCTGTCGAAGGTCAAGGCTTCAATAGCAGTAGCAACGAGCTGCATCTTTATTGGAAAGGCGGCGATAAATCTCTGCCACTGGATAGCAAAGACACCCTTGGTTTCCAGATCCTCGATCAGATCCAACAACTCATTGTCGAATAAACACACGATTTAGCTCTGACAATCTGCTGACACCTCTCGATTCTGTTGACCTAGGTCTTACAAAACTAGGAAACAGAATTGAATGGTGTTTATAATCCTTCTTCACTCAATCCTCATCTTTAGGAAAGGAAGTAAATAGATGGCTGGTACTCGAAAATCAAACCGTCGTGAAGAAATCCTGCAAGCTCTCGCACAAATGTTGGAATCGACCGAAGGTGCTTCTCGTATCACAACGGTAAAGTTGGCCAAGCAAGTGGGTGTTTCTGAAGCTGCGTTATACCGCCACTTCCCAAGCAAAGCTCGCATGTTTGAAGGCCTGATCGAGTTCATTGAAGAAGCGTTGATGTCTCGAATCAACCGTATTCTGGATGAAGAGAAAGACACACTAGAGCGCATTCGCTTAGTGCTACAACTGATCTTAGTTTTCTCAGAACGTAACCCTGGCCTGACTCGAATTTTGTCTGGTCATGCTCTAATGTTTGAAAATGAACGCCTACGCGACCGCATAAACCAACTTTTCGAACGCATTGAGACGCAACTACGCCAAATTCTGCGTGAAAGAAAGCTTCGTGAAGGGAAATCATTCCCGGTTGATGAGAAAATCTTAGCCGCGCAATTGCTCGGTCAAGTTGAAGGCAGCCTAAATCGCTTTGTGCGTTCTGACTTCAAATATCAACCGACAGAAAACTTTGATGCTTATTGGGCTCTGCTAAGCGCTCAGATTAAGTAACAATCAAATTAAGTAGCAATCAAATCTTAAGTGATGGTTATGACGACGAAAACTTCTCCGACAAGCAGCACTGCACAACACGTTATTACTAAGCCGCCTTTTACTCTGGCGCTACTCCACCCTAAATATTGGGGTGTTTGGTTCGGCTTTGGGCTATTGGCGCTTATCGTTAACGTTCTACCTTACCGTATCTTATTGCTGTTAGGTCGCTCGTTAGGCTCTCTTGGTGCTCGTTATGGTAAAAAGCGTGTGGCAGTCGCAACACGTAACCTAGAGCTTGCCTTCCCAGATAAGCCAGCAGACGAAGTCGCAGCAATGGTCAGTGAGAACTTCAAGAACACCGGTATGGCACTGATCGAAACTGGCATTACTTGGTTTTGGCCTACGTGGCGCTTCAAGCGCATCCTAGTAGACAAAGACACTCAGATGCTGCGTACGCACAAAGCCAATGGCAAAGGCGTTCTTCTGTGCTGTGTACATGCCTTGAACCTAGAGATCACTGCACGGGCAATGGCCGTGCTTGGTATTTCAGGTTTAGGTGTTTATCGCCCGCACAACAACCCAGCTTATGAGTTCATTCAATACCGTGGTCGTACTCAAAACGGCAACCGTCTGATTCACCGAAAAGACGTGAAACGCATGATTCGAATTCTGCGTCAGGGTGAGATCCTTTTCTATCTGCCGGATCATGATTACGGTCGTAACAAGTCTGTGTTTGTGCCTTTCTTCGCAGTAGAAGATGCGTGTACTACCACAGGTACCAGCATTCTTGCGTACACCAGCCGATGTGCACTTGTTCCGGGTTCAGGTTTTAGAAATGCCGATGGCAAGTATGAAATCATGGCCGACGAGTCGATCGAGGATAACTATCCGCAAAAAGATGAGAAAGCGGCGGCGGCTTACATGAACAGCTATCTAGAGAAGATTATCTTACGTGCTCCTGAGCAATGGATGTGGCTACACAAGCGCTTCAAGACAATGGAAGACCCAGAAGCTGAACGCGGCATTCGTTATAAATAGAACTCCTATCCTTAGATAAGAAGCTCACTTCAATAGAAAAGTAAAAGGCCCGAAAGATATTTATCTCCCGGGCCTTTTACTTTTCTATTCTAAACTTAGAACACTAAACCGTTAGGTTCGACGCTTCAGGAGTTAGATTCCGTATTGAGCGCGGTAGGCTTTTACTGCGTCTAGATGTGCAGCATCTGCGCCTTTCTCTTCAAGGAAAGACACAAGGTCAGTCAGGCTAACGATTGAGATGATTGCACAACCGAAATCGCGTTCAACTTCTTGGATTGCAGACAGCTCGCCTTTGCCTTTCTCTTGGCGGTCGATAGCAACAAGAACACCCGCTAGATCCGCGCCGTTCGCTCGGATGATTTCCATCGACTCACGAATCGCAGTGCCTGCCGTGATCACATCGTCTACCAGCATGATACGGCCTTCCAGTGCACTACCCACTAGGTTGCCACCTTCACCGTGGTCTTTCGCTTCTTTACGGTTAAAGCAGTAAGGCGTGTCTACATCGTGATGATCTGCCAGTGCAACCGCTGTTGTCGTCGCGATTGGGATACCTTTGTATGCAGGGCCAAATAGTACATCGAACTCAATACCTGAATCAGCCAATGCCGCTGCGTAGAAGCGACCTAAGCGTGCTAGGTCACGACCTGTATTAAACAATCCAGCATTGAAGAAGTAAGGGCTCTTACGGCCAGACTTTAAAGTAAACTCACCAAACTTAAGTACTTCTTTCTCTAGTGCAAATTCAATAAATTCACGTTGATATGCTTTCATGTTCTTCCTCTACGTTTATTCAATAAAACTTAACTTACGCTCTGCACTACCCTTTCGAGTTTTACAGACAAAAAAATAGCCCCTTATGAAAGGAGCTATCTAAAAACTATTCTGCTAACGCCGACTTCTGCGCTTCAACAATATCGGCAATGCCCTTATTTGCCAGGGCTAAAAGCTGCATCAGCTCTTCGTGGCTGAACGGTTCGCCTTCTGCGGTGCCTTGAATCTCAATCATCTTACCGTCTTCCGTCATTACAACGTTCATGTCGGTATCGGCTGCTGAGTCTTCAACGTACTCAAGGTCACACAGTGCTTGTGCACCAACGATGCCCACTGAAACTGCCGCTACGTGGCCTTTCATTGGGTTCTTTTTCAGTTTGCCGCTTGCTAGTAGGCTGTTGATAGCATCAGCCATTGCTACGCTTGCACCTGAGATAGAAGCAGTACGTGTACCACCGTCTGCTTGGATAACATCACAATCGACAGTGATCATGATTTCACCCATGACTTTCAGGTCAACAACAGCACGTAGGCTACGCGCGATCAGACGTTGGATTTCCATCGTACGACCGCCTTGCTTACCGCTCGCCGCTTCACGACGGTTACGAGTGTGCGTTGCACGTGGCAGCATGCCGTATTCAGCGGTTACCCAACCCTTACCTTGACCTTTCAACCAACGCGGTACGTTTTCTTCTACCGTCGCATTACATAGAACTTTAGTGTTGCCGAACTCAACTAATACAGAACCCTCAGCATAAGCTGTGTAGTTACGAGTAATTTTAATTGGACGAATTTGATCTACAGCGCGGTCATTTGGACGCATTGGTATCTACCTTATTAACAGTCTGAAGTGATTTACTATCGAAAGAGTGCATCACCTAAGAAAGGGGTGAGACAGTTTTGATTGGGGCAAGATTATATAGCAGTTTATCTTTCAAATCTATTTGCCGTTCAAAGCTATTTATCTTGAAAGGCTATTTATAGTGAAAATCAATCGACTTCGGGTGCAACTCGTATCGTGATACTATGCGTGCGCGTTATTTTCAGAATGATAAAAGACAGGAAAATTCGATGATTTATAGTATGACCGCGTACGCACGCAAAGAAGTAAAAGGCGATTGGGGTACAGCAGTATGGGAAATCCGTAGTGTAAACCAACGCTACCTAGAAACTTACTTCCGTATGCCTGAACAGTTCCGTGGTTTAGAGCCACTCCTACGTGAGCGTTTCCGTAAGCGTCTAGCTCGCGGCAAGGTTGAATGTAACCTACGCTTCGAAGCAAACCCAGCAGCTAAAGGTGAGCTAAGCATCAACGAAGGTTTAGCACAGCAAGTAATTAATGCGGCTAACCAAGTAATGACCATGACTGGCGAAGAAAGCCGTCTGAACCCATTCCAAGTGATGAACTGGCCTGGTGTGATGGAAACTCCAGAGCAAGACATGGATGCCATCAACAAAGAACTGCTAGACGCATTCAACGATGCGATTGCAGAGTTCATTGACGCTCGTGCTCGTGAAGGTGAAAACATGAAAGCGCTAATCGTACAGCGCTTAGATGCGATCACTGAAGAAGTAGTGAAAGTTCGTGCACGCATGCCTGAAATCCTAGAATGGCAACGTGAGCGTCTGCTTAACAAGTTTGAAGAAGCGAAAATTGAGCTTGAAGGTTCTCGCGTTGAACAAGAGCTTATCCTGCTAGCACAGAAGTCAGACGTAGCCGAAGAGCTAGACCGTCTAGATTCTCACGTGAAAGAAGCCAATGCAGTATTGAAGAAAGGTGGCGCTTGTGGCCGTAAACTGGACTTCATGATGCAAGAGTTCAACCGTGAATCAAACACGCTAGCGTCAAAATCTATCAGCACAGACATCACAGCATCAGGTGTAGAGCTGAAGGTTCTTATCGAACAGATGCGTGAGCAGATCCAAAACATTGAATAACAGTCTGTTAATAGCAGTCTTGATTCACTAAAAATGAGCTCCTAGTTTTAGGGGCTTTTTTTATGAATACAACAATGACAATCACGGCAAGTCAGTGAGCAAGCAATTACGCAGGAGATTGTTTAGAGCAAAGGATAGATACAGCTATAGATAGAACCGAGCGGGTGTAACAAAGGGATTTAAGCGTTTTTTGAAGAGGGTGTTACGGTGAAACTGAGGGGGTTAGGCTTGAGAGAAAGTGACGCAAGTTGCTGTTGCAACCTGCGCCGACTCAAAATCTTATAGAGCTACAACGTTTGCAGCTTGAAGACCTTTTTGGCCTTGCTCTACTTCGAAAGACACTTGTTGGCCTTCTTTAAGAGTTTTGAAACCTTCAGAAGCGATAGCACGGAAGTGTACGAATACGTCAGCGCCGCCGTTGTCTTGAGTTAGGAAACCGAAACCTTTCTCTTCGTTAAACCATTTTACTACGCCGTTTACTTTGTTAGACATGATGTGTCCCTTATATAAAAATAAAAAATTAATCGCCAAAAAGTGCGATGCGCTGAAAGCTTGAATTATTTAATGTATCTATGAAGCTAAGGGAAACACTGAGAATAACAATGAAGCAATACTAAGGGTTTTACTTTACAACTGGATGTTTCATTTAATAACCCTGAAAACAGAGCGAGGACATTCTTGGTGATCCTAGCTAGGTTGTAAAGCGTTATTTAAAGAAAACGACGTTTTTTCGCTCAAGCTCCCCTTATTAAAAAACCCAGCGCTATCGCTGGGCTTCATTTATAAAGTCTTAACCTTCAAAGTTTTACTCATCTGGCTGTTTGGTTCGAAGATCCACATACGGCCAGTAATGATGTCCAACACGAATTAATAGTGTTGCTGCGGCCAAAATAAATGCCGCTAAAGATAACCAAACGATCAATACCGCATCGAGTTCTTTCATGCCCAAAGTAATGTAGCGAGCAATCGCCATCATCGCGATGTAGATAGGATACCTAACTGGAATCTTACCGTTCACCACAAACTGCTGAACCATGGCCAACACTTCGAGATAGATAAACATCAGCAGAATATCGGTCAGTTGCACTCGGCGTTCAGCGAATACATGCATGAACTCTTCGACCATCGCGAACAGGGTCGCCAGCGTGATCGCTACCAGCAGTACCGCTTCCATAATGTGGAATACTTTTAAAAACGGCTTACTAAAAGATTTAGGTAAGTGAGAAGGCATAGTCACTCTTCAAAAAATAATTAATCCAGTCTCTACAGTAGCATGCATCAATATAAGTCGCGTACTCTCAAAGCATCGACTTTAGGATAACGCCACCAGTTACACGTCTAGAAACGGCAAATACAAAAATGGCCCTACATTCGCTGTAGAGCCATTTATTGGTCTTTTACTGCCTGTTCTTAACAAACGCTCCTACCTAGTCCTACCTAGCTGCCTTATAGCAGAATCAGGTAAGTTAGGAACACCACACACAGTCCGTAGATTAGTGAGTGAACTTCTTTGCGCTTGCCCGCGACAACCATAGTGAATGCGTAGCTGATGAAGCCCATCGCCATACCGTTTGCTGGTGAGAAGCTTAATACTGTGAACATGATAGTGAAGAAGGCTGCAATGCGTGACTCTTTCTTTTCCCAGTTGATCTGACCAAGACGACCTACCATGTAGATGCCCACTACTACCATCGCAGGCGCAACCATAGCTGCCGAGAAGATAGAGAAGATTGGGTATAGGAATAGCGAGATTAAGAACAAACCTGCAACCATCACTGCCGCTAAGCCCGTCTTCGCACCTTGAGAAGAGGCAATGCCCGACTCAGAGAACGCGGTGATCGATGTTGTACCAAGAATCGAACCAATCACTGTACCACCCGCATCCGCCACTAGAGCTGACTTAGCGTTTGGCACCTTGCCATCTTTATCGATGATACCCGCATCACGACCAACACCAACAATCGTGCTCAAGCCATCGAAGAAATCAACAATCAGGAAGATAAGCACGATGAACAATAGGTCGAACATTTTCTCAGGTGTGAAAGCAGAGAAATCAAAGATAGCGCCGAAGCTGCCTGCCATGCTTGGTGGCATCGCAACTAGCTGCTCTGGGATTGGCGCGTTTGATGTACCCATGAATACGTCAGCAAGAATGGTCAACACGATAGCCGAAACGAACGAGATGAATGTCGCCAACTTAATGTCACGAACCATACAGCCAAGTGCGATGAAAATACTCACGTAAGCGATGATCACTTTTGGATCGGAAATGTCACCTAAGCCAACCAATACGAATGGGTTAGAAACGATGATGCCTGCATTCTTAAGACCCAAGAAAGCGATGAACAAACCGAGAGAAACCGTAATCGCCAACTTCAAATCTTCCGGAATCGACTCAATCATCGATTTACGAATATTGGTTAACGAGAACGCGAGGTAAAGAATACCGGAAAGGAAGATACCAAATAGCGCTTCATTCCAAAGTACCGCTACCGAACCACTTAGCAACAAACCTTTGAAGAAGCCGTTCATGCTCATACCTGGCGCAAGCATTACTGGATAGTTACCCCAAATACCCATGATTAGGGTCGCGATCGCCGCTGACAGAGCCGTCGCAGTAAACACGGCACCTTTATCCATGCCTGGAATATCACCCAGAATCGCTGGGTTGACCGCCAAAATGTAGCTCATTGCCAAGAAAGTAATGAAACCCGCGTACAGCTCAGTGCCAATCGTGGTTTTTCTTTCAGTGATTTTAAACATCGAATCAAGCGAGCCAGAGGTGTTCTGGGCTTTCAGGGTGGAATCGGTACTCACAACAAAACCTTTGCAATAAATTAAGAATTTGGTGATTCAAATGCTGTGAGAATAGAGAGGTCTCTACACTAAAAACTGTAGTCACCAAGGTAGGCTCGGTAGTAGAAACATCTAGTCCATATCACTAGACATATACAGCATTTAATCGTTTGCGCGGATTGTAAGGATTGAGATTAAAACTTCAACAAATTTTGTCCAGATCACATAAAAAAGTACCGATGACGAGTCATTACATTTCTACAAAGATCATCGAGAAGATCATTCGCTAATAAATAACGATCAAGCCAGTTGTTCTCAATCATCTAAATATGCTACTCTTCGCCTCCATTTTTCTGACCTAAATTTCACCAGTTGCCGCTATATACGCGCAATTACCGGAACGTAATTAAGGTCAGTGCTATCTTTTATAGTGTCGGTTTATCGCCTTCACTCAATCCAACCAACAGTGGAAATATACAGATGGGCAAAGGTACTCTTTACATCGTATCTGCACCTAGTGGCGCAGGTAAGTCGAGCTTGATCTCAGCAATGCTAGAAACCAATCCAACCTACGCAATGAAGGTATCTGTTTCACACACCACTCGCGGTATGCGCCCTGGTGAAGAAAATGGTGTTCACTACCACTTCGTAGAGAAGCACCACTTCGAAGACCTGATCAATAAAGGTGAGTTCCTAGAGTACGCTGAAGTATTCGGCAACTACTACGGTACTTCACGCGTTTGGATTGAAGAAAACCTAGACCGCGGTATCGATGTATTCCTAGATATCGACTGGCAAGGTGCTCGTCAGATCCGTGAACAGATGCCTCAAGCGAAGAGTGTATTCATTCTTCCACCATCAAATGGTGAGCTAGAGCGTCGTCTAAATGTTCGTGGTCAAGACAGCGACGAAGTTATTGCGAAACGCATGAGCGAAGCAAAGTCTGAAATTTCTCACTACAGTGAGTATGACTATGTGATCGTGAATGATGACTTTGATGCAGCCCTAATGGACTTCAGAGCAATCATTCGTGCGGAGCGTTTGAAAGAAGATAAGCAAGCAGCTAAATACAGCGGCATGCTTACAGCACTACTGGCGGAATAATCTAGAACTAGATTTTCCATTGAGATAAGTATACGGTGATCTAGAAAGTCTCTAGTTAAACTTGTATACTTTCTCGTCATCAAAAATTTATTAGTTAATTACTATTTGGAGTCCTCATGGCACGCGTAACTGTTCAAGACGCTGTTGAAAAAGTTGGCAACCGTTTCGACCTAGTTCTTATTGCGGCTCGCCGCGCACGTCAAATGCAAACTGGCGGTAAAGATTCACTAGTGCCTGAAGAAAACGATAAGCCAACGGTTATCGCTCTTCGCGAAATCGAAGAAGGTCTTATCACTAAAGACGTACTAGATGCTCGTGAGCGTCAAGAGCAACAAGAGCAAGAAGCGGCTGAACTTGCAGCAGTAAGCAGCATCGCTCACACTCGTTAATAACGTCATTCGAACTAATTAACCTTCCGGGCCTTTAATTTGTATCTATTCGATAGCCTCAAAGACGTTGCCCAAGAATACCTAACAGAGCCTCAAATTGAGGCTCTGCGTCAATCTTATGTGGTAGCGAGAGACGCCCATGAAGGGCAAACCCGCTCAAGCGGTGAACCATACATTATCCACCCTGTAGCTGTTTCAAGAATCCTGGCAGAAATGCGTCTGGATATCGAAACCCTGCAAGCTGCTCTACTTCATGATGTGATTGAAGACTGTGATGTCACTAAAGAAGATCTAGAGGAAAAATTTGGCAATACCGTTGCTGAATTGGTTGATGGTGTATCTAAGCTGGATAAGCTTAAATTTCGTGATCGCAAAGAAGCGCAAGCAGAGAACTTCCGAAAGATGGTTCTCGCCATGGTGCAAGACATCCGCGTTATCTTGATCAAATTAGCTGACCGTACTCACAACATGCGCACGCTTGGGGCACTTCGTCCTGACAAAAAGCGTCGTATTGCTCGTGAAACCCTAGAGATCTATTCTCCGCTAGCTCACCGTCTTGGTATTCATAACATCAAGACCGAACTAGAAGAGCTGGGCTTCGAAGCCCTCTATCCTAACCGTTATCGCGTACTGAAAAACGTAGTGAAAGCTGCGCGTGGTAACCGTAAGGAAATGATCCAACGTATCCATAGCGAAATCGAAGGCCGTCTTGAAGAAGTCGGTTTGCCTGCTCGCGTACTTGGTCGTGAAAAGAACCTGTTCTCCATCTATAACAAGATGAAAACCAAAGAACAGCGTTTCCACACCATTATGGACATCTACGCTTTCCGCGTAGTGGTTGATACCCCAGATACTTGTTATCGCGTACTTGGTCAGGCTCACAGCTTGTACAAGCCTCGCCCAGGCCGCATGAAAGATTACATTGCGGTACCAAAAGCCAACGGCTACCAATCTCTGCACACATCAATGATCGGCCCTCACGGGGTGCCAGTTGAGGTTCAGATCCGTACTGAAGATATGGATCAAATGGCGGACAAAGGTGTCGCGGCGCACTGGTCTTACAAAGGCAATGGCTCACGCAGCAGTAATGGCACAACCGCACAGGTTAAAGCACAACGTTGGATGCAGAGCTTACTTGAATTGCAACAAAGCGCTGGTAACTCATTCGAATTCATTGAAAACGTTAAGTCTGATCTGTTTCCAGATGAGATCTTCGTATTCACGCCGAAGGGCCGCATTGTCGAACTTCCTGCAGGCGCAACAGCGGTCGATTTTGCTTACGCGGTGCATACCGATGTCGGCAACATGTGTGTAGGTGCTCGTGTAGACATGAACCCTTACCCACTCAGCAAATCGCTGAAGAACGGCCAAACCATTGAGATCATCAGTGCTCCGGGCGCACGTCCGAATGCTGCATGGCTCAACTACGTAGTGACATCTCGTGCGCGTACTAAGATCCGTCAGGTTCTGAAAACGATGCGCCGTGAAGAGTCTATTACGCTAGGTCGTCGTCTACTGAATCACGCACTTGGTGAACACTCTATTGCCGATATCGGCCAAGAGAACCTTGAGCATGTGTTGTCAGACTTACGCCTAGATAACGTTGAAGACTTGCTAGCCTCAATTGGTCTTGGTGAGTTGATGAGTATCGTTATTGCTCGTCGCCTGCTTGGTGATGCTGACGAACTGACTGAAGTGGAAAACAACAGCGACACACCTAGGAAGAAACTTCCGATCCGTGGTGCTGAAGGTCTACTGCTAACGTTCGCTAACTGTTGTCACCCGATTCCAGATGATCACATCATTGCCCATGTATCTCCAGGTCGTGGCCTTGTGGTTCACCGTGAAACGTGTCCAAACGTTCGTGGTTACCAAAAAGAACCAGACAAATACATGGCGGTTGAATGGTCTGACGATTACGACCAAGAGTTCACAGCTGAACTTCAGGTTGATCTGCAGAACCACCAAGGTGCACTGGCTGAGTTAACTAACGTTATCTCAAAAACAGGCTCTAACATTCACGGTATTTCTACCGAAGAACGTGATGGACGCTTGTACACAGTGACAATCTTGCTGACCACCAAAGATCGTGTCCACCTTGCGAGCATTATGAAGAAGCTACGTGTGATGCCACACGCGCTCAAAGTAAGACGTCGTAAGAACTGATCCAAGAGCAGATAAGGGATTCGAGATGGCGAGATGCGAAGAGCAAAAGACTTCGTGACTCACTATCTTGGCTCCACATCTGCTTTTAGTTTTTTGAATATCGATAGATAAAGCAGATGAGAGATACGAGTCTCGAGATGCGAGGAGCAAAAGCTTTTCACCACTCAACCTTTCGTATTTCGAGTCTGCTTTAATTTTTTTTACTGCCCTGTTCTTCCATCCCTCGACAAATCCAAGCTCCTCTTTGCTCTTAATCTCTTCGAATCTCGTTTACCCTCATCCCGAATCTGCTCTTATCTCTTCGTATCCCGTTTACTCGCATCTCGTATATGCTTCTAAATCTGCTCTTGAGCTTTATCCTGTACAAAAATCCAGTAAAATGCTTGAATAGATTATCTCTCTTACGTTTATGAGCCTTGTTATGTCACAGCTTTTATCTGCTATCCCTCTCAACTCTTTATCTGGAGTCGGCGCTAAAGTCGCAGAGAAACTGGAAAAAGTTGGGCTTAACAACGTACAAGACCTACTGTTTCACTTGCCTTTGCGCTATGAAGATAGAACACGTATCTACCCAATCGTAAAACTGTATGCTGGCCTATGGGCTGCGGTTCAAGGCAAAGTAATGCACGTCGATACCATTTTCGGCAAACGTAAGATGTTGGCGGTAAAGATCAGTGATGGTAACGGCACCATTACTCTGCGCTTTTTCAACTTCAACGCAGGCATGAAGAACAACTTTGCCGAAGGCAAACAAGTCCATGCCTATGGCGAGATAAAGCGCGGAAATATGGGACTTGAGATCGTCCATCCTGATTACAAATTCTTTGCCCCAAGGCAGCAGCCAGACGTTGAAGCAAACCTGACTCCGGTGTATCCAACTACTGAAGGGCTAAGACAAGTCACGCTGCGTAATCTGACAGACCAAGCCTTAGAGCTTATCGACAAAGCAGCCGTCAACGAGCTGCTACCATCTGGCCTATACGACCACCAAATTACCCTAGCACAAGCACTGCATGCCATTCACAGACCACCTCCGGGCATTGACCTAGAGCTGTTTGATGAAGGTAAACACCCTGCGCAGCTGCGCCTGATCATGGAAGAGTTACTGGCTCAAAACCTGTCGATGCTATCGGTTCGCAGCAAAGGGCAGCAAGACAAAGCGATGCCTTTTCCTCCAGTAAATACGCTTAAAGATAAGCTACTGGCTCAGCTGCCGTTTTCTCCAACCAATGCTCAAGCACGAGTGACTAAAGAGATCGAAGCTGATTTGGAAAAACCTCATCCTATGATGCGTTTAGTGCAAGGGGATGTAGGTTCAGGTAAAACCTTGGTTGCTGCATTGGCGGCAGTTCGAGCGTTAGAGCATGGCCAACAAGTCGCTTTGATGGCCCCAACTGAACTATTAGCAGAGCAGCACGCAATCAACTTTGCCAACTGGTTTGAAGCAATGGGTATTCAAGTTGGCTGGCTAGCAGGTAAACTCAAAGGTAAGGCTCGTGAGACTGAACTGGCGCGTATTGCCAGTGGCGAAGCACAAATGGTAGTGGGTACTCATGCCCTGTTCCAAGAGCATGTCGAGTTCAAAAACCTTGGCTTGGTCATCATTGATGAGCAGCACCGATTTGGTGTCCACCAGCGACTAGAGCTGCGTGAGAAAGGCGCAAAGCAAGGTTACTACCCTCACCAGTTGGTGATGACAGCAACGCCAATTCCACGAACATTAGCAATGACGGCCTATGCCGACCTTGAAACCTCAATCATTGATGAATTACCGCCAGGGCGAACACCCATTCAAACCGTGGCCATTCCAGATACCAAGCGTGATGACATTGTTGAGCGCGTGCGTAATGCGTGTCTTAACGAGGGCAAACAAGCTTATTGGGTATGTACGCTGATTGATGAATCCGAAGTATTAGAAGCGCAAGCTGCGGCTGATACTGCTGAAGAGCTGCAACGAAAACTACCTGATGTGAAAATAGGTTTGGTACACGGACGAATGAAGCCTGCCGAGAAACAGGCGGTGATGCAGGAGTTCAAAGAGAACAAACTTCACCTATTGGTTGCGACGACGGTGATTGAAGTCGGTGTGGATGTTCCGAATTCGAGCTTAATGATCATCGAAAACCCAGAGCGTCTTGGCCTAGCACAACTGCACCAATTACGTGGTCGTGTGGGTCGTGGCTCAGTCGCCAGTCACTGTGTATTGTTGTATCACTCTCCACTGTCTAAAACCGCTCAGAAGCGCTTAGGCGTGCTGCGAGAAAGTAACGATGGCTTTGTGATAGCACAGCGTGATTTAGAGATCCGCGGCCCCGGTGAGCTACTTGGCACTAAACAGACAGGCTTGGCTGATTTTAAGATTGCCGACTTAGTTCGTGACCAACGTTTAATTCCTGAAGTGCAGCGTATCGCGCGTCATATTCATGATAGCTACCCAGACAACGCCAAGGCGATCATCAATCGTTGGCTGGGTGAACGTGATGTCTATTCTAAGGCGTAATTAGTACACATATTCCAGCTTAAAAAGCAAAAAGGCTTCCATAAGGAAGCCTTTTTAATGCGCGTTACTTTCACAAGCCAGAGCGAGATTCCCTACTCGTTCGTTCCTCACGATAGGGAATGACTCAAAGAGAAAGTGCGCGTCGTAACCCGATTATTCCGACTAACCTCAATCTATCACTATCTCTAGCGTCATCCTCTAGAGGGAAGAATGACCGAGTCGGGGATCTCTTAACAACTCCCCGAACCAAACTCATCGTAATCACACGGACCGATGACAACTAAGGCTTAACCGGGAAACTGATCTGCGCTTTCAAGCCACCTTCACTCCGGTTATTCACTACGACCGCACCTTGGTGTTGGCTGACAATACGTTTCACGATCGCCAAGCCTAAACCTGTCCCTTCGCTGCCACGAGCGGTGTCACCACGAGTAAACGGTTCAAACAACTTACCGATCTGGTCTTGTGGGATACCCGGACCATTATCTTCCACGGTTACCCAAGCCAATTTATTATCCGCCGTCATGCCAGTTGATACCTTCACCCAACCATTGCCATAACGCAGCGCATTTACTACTAAGTTACTCACCGCACGCTTCATTGCGATAGGGTTACCCAGTGCTGGCTTCATCGATTCTGGAATATCAGTTTCAATCTGTACCTCATAACCACCTTCTGAGCTCGACACCTCACGCGCAATATCATCGACGAATACCGCTTGGAACGACTCACGATCGACCGGCTTTAAATAGTCCATAAACTGACTGATGATCTCGTTACACTCTTCAGTATCACTGATGATCCCTTCCGCTAAGTAACCATCTTCTGGCGACATCATCTCAGTCGCTAAGCGAATACGAGTCAATGGGGTACGTAAATCATGACTGATACCGGCCATCAACAAGGCGCGGTCTTCTTCCAGCTCTTGGATGCCTTTCGACATTTGGTTGAATGCACGAGTTACCGAGCGAATCTCTTGTGCACCTTGCACTGGCAATGGCGGCGGAATGTCACCGCGCCCGACCCCTTGTGCGGCTTTCTCTAGCGCAATCAACGGGCGGTTTTGCAATCGGATGAACAGCCAGCCACCCGCGACAATCAGCATTGCCATGATCAAGCTGTTACGAAATAGCGGCGCGAAGTCTTCTTCTTGCAGCTCAGACAGCGGAATACGAATCAGAGAGTTGGGCAGCTGATCGATATCCATCCACAACACATAACTCTCTTTGCCGAGAATCAACCGCACTTCGGTTTCAGAACCGAGCTCTTTGGTCATCTCCTCACTCATCAGGTCAATCGCTACTGCATGGTAGTACTCGCCCGCGGCTTCGCTGTCCTTGGCATGAACGGTTACCCCTAGCTGCTCAAGCACACGCTGGCGCAGCGGTGCATCAATTTCGATATCACTGCCTTGGTCCAACACTAGGTTTAACTCATGTGCCAATATCTTATTAAACTGCTGCAAACTCGGCATCAAAGCATAGTTAAACACGGCGTAGTAAGAAAAAATTTGGCTAGCTACCAATAGCGTTAAGAAAAGCACTATCGACTGAGTGAAGGAGCTACGTATGCGCATAGAAAACCTAAAGTGAAAGGTGGAGAAACAGAGACATAATAGAAACTATAACTCTAAACCATTGTGCTGAATAGAAAACGGGCCATCACATATTAATGAGATGGCCCGTAAAATGACAGAATCGATAAAGCTGCTGTAGAGCTTATTAAGCTGACTTACACAGCCTTACCATCTGGAACGAACACGTAACCCAAACCCCACACCGTTTGGATGTAGCGAGGTTTGCTTGGATCCTCTTCCACTAGACGACGCAGACGTGAAATCTGAACATCAATAGAACGTTCCATTGCTGAATATTCACGGCCACGAGCCATGTTCATCAGTTTATCGCGAGACATTGGCTCACGCGCGTTAGTCACTAGCGACTTAAGTACCGCAAATTCCCCTGAAGTAAGCGGCATTGGCTCTTCACCACGGAACATTTCACGTGTACCTAGGTTCAAGCGGAACTCACCAAACTCAACCACAGACTCTTCTGTGCTTGGTGCACCCGGCGCTTCAATCACTTGGCGACGCAGTACCGCTTTAATGCGAGCAAGCAGTTCGCGTGGGTTAAATGGTTTCGGTAGGTAATCATCAGCTCCCACTTCCAAGCCCACAATACGATCCACTTCATCACCCTTTGCCGTCAGCATCAGGATAGGTAGCGAGTTGTTTGCATTTCTTAGACGACGACAGATCGAAAGACCATCTTCGCCCGGCAACATTAAGTCCAATACCATCAAGTGAAAGTTTTCACGGGTTAACAGGCGGTCCATCTGCTCACTGTTTGCCACGCTACGCACTTGAAAGCCTTGCTCTGACAGATAGCGCTCTAACAAAGCACGTAAACGAGCATCGTCATCGACCACTAAAATTTTGTAGTTTTCTTGCATGTAATGGTTCCACCTATTAAAGCTCAAACCTAAGGTTAAGCATTCTTGGTAAATGTGTATTGGTATAAGACATTAAAAATGTAACATTCTTGGAGAAAAAGTCGCCTAAAGAATTGTTAACGTATGTTGCCTTTCTATATATTCTATCTTAGAACATCATTTCATTAAGTCAGATTTATGAAAACAAACCTAATCACTCGTGAGGGTTATGAAAGACTCACAAAAGAGCTTAACTTTTTGTGGCGAGAAGATCGTCCAGAGGTCACCAAGAAAGTGACTTGGGCTGCAAGCCTTGGCGATCGCAGCGAAAATGCCGATTATCAGTACAACAAAAAACGCCTCCGAGAGATCGATCGCCGCGTTCGTTATCTAAGAAAACGTCTTGATCAGGTAAAGGTTGTGGATTACTCACCACAACAAGAAGGCAAGGTGTTCTTCGGAGCTTGGGTCGAGATCGAAAACGACGACGGCGACACAAAGACATTCCGCATTGTTGGCCCTGATGAGATCTATGGTGGCGTGAAAAACTACGTGTCTATTGATTCGCCGATGGCGCGTGCGCTGCTTAAGAAAGAAGTGGATGACGAATTTACGGTAAGAACCCCAGAAGGCGAAAAAGAGTGGTTCGTTAACTCGATTCGCTACGCAGAAGGCTAACTTCTATCGGATGACTAGGCAGCGACAAACCCTTCGCCGACATTACAAACGCCAGATAAAAGAAAACCCCGCAAGGCTTTCGCCTAGCGGGGTTAAGTCTCTATCGCAGCAATCCGGCTACTGTTTATCTCTTCGAGATAAGGTGCTCCCTGCATCTTTCCTTGATAGTGGCTAAATCCTTTAACCAATTTCCTTTTTGTTCATCGCCATCCTAGCGGTGTCCATTCTAGCCTGTCATCCTGACTGGCGAATCTCATCCAGAGATTATGACTTCCTTGCTGACCACTCATCCTAAGTAATCAAATCTTCATCCTGAAGATACCTAGTCCATTAGGCTTTTTCCTGTTCCTGCCAACTCCCTGTCGACAAGTTAAATATTACGGGAAATGGCGCTATTTCCTAGATAGTCCCAAAAAACATTTCAGGTAAGAAATATGCCCATAAAAACTCAACACAATAAAATCAGTAAGTTAGGTTTATTTTAAGACGATTTCATCGGTTTGAAGTGACTTAGTCGCACATCACTTGTAAGAGATCTCGCACAAAGTGGGTATCACAAACGGAAATTCGACTTCTGACAGGATAATTACACAGTCAAAGCTAGAAAAAGCGTAGGCTCACCCCCATGTATTTATCACGATATTAAATAAGAGATTCATCGGATGAGCCAAGCTATCTGTCGACTGATTGCTGAAGAACTGAATGTTCGTTCAGAGCAAGTCACCGCCGCAGTAAACCTAATTGACGACGGTAACACCGTTCCCTTTATTGCCCGCTACCGTAAAGAGGTCACGGGTGGCTTAGACGATACCCAACTACGTAACCTTGATAGTCGCCTTTCTTACCTTCGCGAACTTGATGATCGCCGCCAAACGATTCTTAAATCGATTCAAGACCAAGGTAAACTCACGCCAGAACTCGAGCGTGATATCACTCAAGCCGACAGCAAGACCCGCCTAGAAGATTTATACCTGCCTTACAAACCAAAGCGCCGCACCAAAGGTCAGATCGCAATTGAAGCAGGCCTAGAGCCACTGGCCGATACGCTATGGACTGAACCACAGCACGATCCTGAAACCGAAGCAGCCAACTTTGTTAGCAACGACAAAGGCATTGCCGATACCAAAGCAGCACTCGATGGCGCACGTGCGATCATCATGGAGCGCATTGCAGAAGACGCCAATCTGCTTGAAAAGATTCGCCAACACCTAAACCGCAATGCAGAGCTTGGTGCTCGTGTTGTGGCAGGCAAAGAGAATGAAGGTGAGAAATTCAAAGACTACTTCGAGCACAACGAAGCTCTGAGCAAAGTACCGTCTCACCGTGCACTTGCCATGCTGCGTGGCCGCAATGAAGGCTTCCTAACACTGGCGATGAACGCAGACCCTGAACAAGAAGAAGGTGTACGTGGTTCTTACTGCGAGAACATCATCTCTGATCACTACGGCATTACCTTAAGCAGCGCACCTGCAGATGCATGGCGCAAGCAAGTGATCAGCTGGGCATGGCGCATCAAGGTTTCGATGCACATGGAAACCGAGCTAATGGGTTCCATGAAAGAGCGTGCTGAGATCGAAGCGATTGAAGTATTCGCGACCAACCTTAAAGACCTGCTAATGGCTGCACCTGCTGGCCCTCGAGCAACCTTAGGCTTGGATCCAGGTTTACGTACCGGTTCAAAAATCGCCGTCGTGGATTCAACCGGTAAGGTTCTAGCGACAGAAACTATTTACCCTCACCCACCACAAAAGCAATACGACAAATCAGCACACGTTGTTGAGCAGATGGTGCGTCAGTTCAACGTTGACCTAATTGCGATTGGTAACGGTACGGCTTCACGCGAAACCGACAGCTTTGTGGCTGACGTAATTAAACGCGGAAACCTAAAAGCGCAAAAAATCATTGTTAGCGAAGCAGGTGCTTCCGTTTATTCAGCGTCTGAGTTAGCGGCGAAAGAATTCCCGAATATGGACGTATCGATCCGTGGTGCGGTGTCTATCGCTCGTCGTCTACAGGATCCATTGGCAGAACTAGTGAAGATTGACCCTAAATCGATTGGTGTGGGTCAATACCAACACGACGTTAGCCAAACCATGCTTGCTAAGCGCCTAGATGCGATTGTCGAAGACTGTGTAAACGCCGTAGGTGTTGATGTGAATACTGCGTCTGCCGCGCTACTTACTCGCGTAGCTGGCCTTTCTAGCACTATCGCTCAGAACATCGTGGATTTCCGTGATGAGAATGGTCGCTTCGAAGCTCGTACTACGCTGAAGAAAGTTGCTCGCTTGGGGCCAAAAGCCTTTGAACAGTGTGCTGGTTTCCTACGTATTATGGATGGTAAGAACCCGTTAGATGCATCATCGGTTCACCCGGAAGCTTACCCTGTGGTGAAAACCATCGCTGAGAAAAACCAGAAAGACATCAAATCTCTGGTAGGTAACACTGACTTCTTACGTGGTTTGCACGCGATTGATTACACCAATGAAAACTTTGGTGTTCCAACGGTCACCGACATCATCAAAGAGTTAGATAAACCGGGACGCGACCCTCGCCCAGAGTTCAAGACTGCAACCTTCGCTGATGGCGTAAACAGCGTTTCAGATCTAGAACCAGGCATGATTCTAGAAGGCGTGGTGTCGAACGTGGCCAACTTTGGTGCCTTCGTGGATATTGGTGTTCACCAAGATGGCCTAGTACACATTTCAGCGCTCACCGATCGCTTTGTCTCTGACCCACGTGAAGTGGTTAAAGCTGGCGACATCGTGAAAGTGAAGGTGATGGAAGTGGATGTTCAGCGTAAACGTATTGCACTGAGCATGCGTATGAAGGACGAACCGGGACAAGACAACCGAGCTCAACGTTCAAGTACACCTCGCACGCAAAACCGCTCGAATCCAAACTCACAAGGTGGTCAACGCCGTCGTGAGGAACCACAACAAAATGCCGCGATGGGTGGTGCATTTGCCGCTGCTTTTGCAAAAGCGAAAAAGTAATCCGTTAGCTCATCTAAAAAACGGATTAGCTTAAAAACAGAAAACCTGCATCCCTTAGGGTATGCAGGTTTTTTTATTATGTGTTCAAAAAAGACATCGATGTTTGGTTGGCTCATAAACTTTTGATTTATAAGACTACCAACATCTCTGATGGAGCATGAGGCGCAACAGCATGACCATAATGATACTTTATGACCTTACGTCGTTTCTCCATCTGTCCTTCCTGAATCGCCGCATCTAAAACATGCTTTGGCAGGCGGAAACGCATGGTATAGCCTTTGCCTTGATCAGCACTGTATGTTTTCAGTGCCAATAAGCTGAACAGCCTATCAAAAGGGTCTTGTGGCTCTTCTTGGCTAACCGAATTGGCCTCTGACTCGTTCTCCATTTCATAACCTGGATGGTCTGAAGGATCCCAAGCTGACTGCTGCCTTCGTTTATCGTCTGATTTTACCTTACGCTCTGCATTGGTTCTTGCCAATGCTACTGCGGGAGCAACAGGTTCTCGGACTCTATTATCACGCGCAACTTGCTCTGTTTGCACATTAACGGACGGGGCGATTAGTGGCACACTCACTGCAGTTGCAGGTGACACAATCATCGCGAACTCTCCTCAAGAATCGCCCATCACTATTGCCATAACACTGTTGTACCGAGAACGCACAACAGGTATAGCCCAACTTACCGCAATCAGCTCTGGAGAGAGTTAGGTCTGAGTATCATGCAGTGCATTGGTGTTATACCAATCGTAGTAAATAACTGCTCACCCTAGCTTGTTAAAACGCTCGATAACGGCGTTAGAACTTTTGATTGTAGAATAACTACTTATCAAAAAGCTCTGCCTTGTTCTCAAGCCTTTTTCCTACGCTATTGTTGAACACTTACTTACTGTGATTGGTATTAGGTTATATATCGACCAAGCCGGATATATATTTAGCAATTATTTTTGTGCGAAGCTGACAAGCTCACTACAAAAGGCATCCGCTTCAGTCATAAAGGGGGCATGTGAAGACTGAGTGAAAATGTATTGCTCAGTATGAGGCAGAGCATTGCCCAAGTCTTTGGCGACCTTGATTGGCACGAGCCCATCTAATCGACCATACAGACGCAGCATAGGCACTGAGATCTCAGGTAGCTGTTCACGCAGGTCAACATCAGACAGCATCTTTAAGCCCGCTAATAACGAATCAGGATTAGGCAGTGGACGAGACAGCACCGCTTGCTTGAGCTGTTTGACATCTTGTCTTGCTGACGGGCTGCCCATGGCTTGCAATGCCATAAAGCGTTCGATGGTGGTTTGGAAATCTTCCACCAGCTGTTCGGTGAATGCGGTTAATACGTTGGGCTGAATACCTCGCCATAATACCGGCTCTTTTTCGGCAGCAAATTTAGGCGAACTCGCAACCGTCACCAGTTTGCTCACGTAATCTGAATGATGGAGCGCCATGTGTGTCGCGACCAAACCACCGAGTGACCAACCGACCCAAATCGCCTGCTTTGGTGCTTCGGCCAACAGTTGCTGGGCTATCTCTTCAAGATCTTGAGCGTGGCAATGAGAACTGTGTCCATACCCTGGCAAATCGACAACGTGTACTCGGAAATCGGCCTCTAACGCATTCACGGTTTGCTGCCATACCGCACCGTTCATTCCCCAACCATGAACCAATACCAAATCGGGTCCTTGCCCTGAAACATGCCAATACAACGCGTCACTCATTCTCAATATTCCCTACTTTTTCCATCAGCGATAAACTGCGCTTTTCAGTATGGTGAGCAAAAGGAACACCATAATCCAAAAGCATCGCGAGCTATGTTATCCGATTGGCTACAAAAACACACACCACGTCTGGTCACACCTCAATGCCACCTGTGTAAGCTAGATAAATGTGCTAGCGATACGCATCCTCGATGGTGCAATTCTTGTCTCACACTCTTTGAGCCAGTACCTCGCTGCCAACGATGTGGCTTAAAAACCGTCACCGCCGTTGAACAGTGTGGTGAGTGTTTATCAAAGCCACCACCTTGGCATCGCCTCTATTGTGTCGGCGATTACACCTTTCCAACCGCTGGTTATATTCAACAAATGAAGTACGCCGACAAGTTCTGGTTTGCTCGCGACTTGTCGAAACTATTAGCCTCACGCATTGAGGAGCCCGCGTCGTTGCTCACGAGTGTCCCACTGCATTGGCAAAGGTACATTCATCGTGGTTTTAATCAGAGTCAGTTATTGGCGCGTTACACCGCTCATGAGCTCAACATCAGAAATGCCGTTTTATTTAGACGAACCCGCTCAACGATTTCCCAACAAGGGCTCACCAAGTCGGCAAGAAAAAGTAATCTGAAAGGCGCTTTCGTTCTGAAAAATTTAAACTTTTCAGCGACGGATTATTCGCACGTCGCGATAATTGATGATGTTGTAACCACAGGCAGTACTGTGTATCAATTATGCCAATTATTACTTGAAGTAGGGGTGAAAAGGATTGATATTTACTGCATCTGCCGCACTCCTGAGCCCTCTGGATAACTGGTGTGAGTCGCTACTTGTACAGCAATCCAACAAAAAAGGGCTGAATTACAAATCTGACAGGAGTAGAATGGCGCTAATAGCCTACAAATTTACTCAGGTATTCGTCGTGTCAAATATTACTATTACAGAAACAGCTCAAACTCATTTTGCCAATCTGCTGTCACAGCAGCCTGAAGGTACAAACATTCGTGTGTTCGTGGTAAACCCAGGTACACAAAACGCTGAGTGTGGTGTTTCTTACTGCCCAACAGATGCGATTGAAGCATCTGACACAGAGCTTAAGTTCGAAGCTTTCTCTGCGTATGTAGATGAACTGAGCCTACCGTTCCTAGACGAAGCTGAAATCGACTTCGTTACAGACAAAATGGGCTCTCAACTAACACTTAAAGCACCAAACGCTAAGATGCGTAAAGTATCAGACGATGCGCCGCTTCTAGAACGTGTTGAATACGCAATTCAAACACAAGTTAACCCACAACTTGCTGGTCACGGCGGTCACGTTAGCTTGGTAGAAATCACTGAAGACGGTGCTGCTATCGTAGCATTCGGCGGCGGTTGTAACGGTTGTTCTATGGTTGATGTGACTCTAAAAGAAGGCATCGAGAAAGAACTTCTTCAACAGTTCGAAGGTGAACTGACTGCTGTTCGTGATGCAACTGAGCACGATCGTGGTGAGCACTCTTACTACTAATCACTGATTTTGTGTTAATCGTTATTTGAAAGGTTGATGTGCAAGCATCAACCTTTTTTGTTTTCGGGCTGAGCATACACACTCTAATCTAGGCTTCCTATGCGCTTGTATTCCTTATGCTCCTCACCCATATTCCTGCCTCGTTACCATCTTGAGTAAGGTATTCAAGTGATCGCAATCGGTTCCTGATTCAATAATTCTCGGATATGAAAACTCGGATCTAGGAACTCAACGTCATTTCCCCTATATTAGAATGACTTTATAAGAAAGAATTCCAATGAGCTAAGGAGCGAGCGCAATGACAAAAAGGACCAAGCCAGAAATTTTGGCTCAGCAAACTGTCGCTCAATCAAAACTATTCTCTATCGAGTCTCTCGACTTACGCTTTTCAAACGGTGAAGAGCGCACTTACGAACGCATGAAGCCTAGCGGGCGCAACGCAGTAATGATGGTTCCGATTACTGAGCATGGCGATATTCTATTAGTGCGTGAATACGCCGCGGGTACTGAACGCTATGAGCTCGGCTTTCCGAAAGGGCTGATTGATCCAGGTGAGCAACCGAGTGAGGCCGCAGTTCGTGAACTCAAAGAAGAGATTGGCTTTGGTGCCAACAAGCTTACTCCACTCAAGGAAGTGATCCTCGCTCCCTCATACTTTTCTAGCAAAATGACGCTGTTTATCGCAGAAGACCTCTATCCAGAGAAGCTAGAAGGTGATGAACCTGAACCGCTGGACATTGTGCGCTGGCCGCTTGCTCAAGCCGAAGAGCTATTAACGCATCTCGACTTCTGTGAGGCTCGCAGTATTACCGCCCTACTATTGACCCTTCGATCACTCAATAATAATTAAAGCCATAAGCGCACTCGAAGAGTAAGAGAATATTTATGCCAACAACAAAAGATTTGTCTCATCTCCTACCCTCTGTGATTGAGGTTGCTCGCTCTGCAGGCCAACTCATCTTGGAGATCTACGAAAAGAAAGATTACGAAGAGTTCACCAAAAGTGACGATACGCCAGTCACTAGTGCCGATCTAGCAGCGCATAAGCTGATCTCGAAAAAGCTCAGTGAGCTAACCCCAGACATCCCAGTATTGTCTGAAGAAGCCGCTGACATTAGCCTAGAAAAACGTGCGCAATGGGATCGTTACTGGTTAGTAGACCCATTAGATGGAACGCAGGAGTTCATCGCAAGAAGTGGTGATTTTGCAACAATTATCGCCCTAATTGAGCATAACAAACCGGTAATGGGTGTAGTGTATGCGCCTGTTTCTGGAGTGAGCTATTACGCTTACAGTGGCAAAGGGGCTTGGAAGATCCCAGATCTTAATGACAGCGTTAAAATTAAAACGCATCGTCACGAATTGCCAAACCAATCCATCGCAATGGCGATCAGCCGTCGCCAAGACATCAACCGCATCACGAGCCGCATGAGCTCGGCCTGGAACTATGACTTGGTGCCTCTTGGCTCTGCCGCACTGAAAGCCTGTTTAGTCGCGGAAGGCGCTGTGGATTGTTATCTACGCCTTGGACCTACTGGCGAGTGGGATACCGCAGCAACCCAGTGCATTGTTGAGGAAGCTGGCGGTCGTATCTTGAGTACGCAATTAGAACCGCTCTCTTACAACGAAAGAGAGACCCTTGAGAACCCAAATTTCATCGTGCTTGGTGACGCGGACTTACCTTGGGCTGAGATCCTACAGGGCAAAGACTAAAGCCACTTAGTCTCATAACAATCTAATATTCAAATAAAATGGGCACCTCAGTGAGGTGCCCATTTTTTATCTTGCTCTCGGATAACTAGCGGATAACCAACGGATACCAGCTCAGAAATCGATACTGGGCTAGAAACGTCCTTGGTAGCTAAACTGGTACTTACCTTGGCTATCTGGGTTACCTAACCACTTAAGCTGACTCTGCATGGCTGGCGGGAACTCAGCCCCTGGTTTAAACCATGCTGCCGAGGTGTAGCTTTGATTAGGCGTAACACTCGCAGAGAACTCACTATCCACTTGGTCGCTCTTCTGAGTACCTTTCGCTGCAATAGTGTTGTCTTCACAAGTTATGTCTGCAATCACTGGGCCTAGGTCTAAAGAACCCACCGGAGAATCAACGGCAGCACCAGACCAAGCAAGCGTACCTTCGCCCGATTGACACCAAGGCTGAGTATGAATCGCATGTTTGATTGTCAATTCAACTTGCCCACCAATCGAAACAGGCACTGGAATGGCTGGGGCATATTTCATCACGTTCGCAGCAGGCATTGATGCCACTAAGTTTTCCGCATACGCGCCACTCATGCTGTACCCAACACGCCCTTTTCCTGACAAGTTCATGTCACTATTGCGACCAAAACGAACCGCTAGCTCTGCTTTGGCTTGGAACAGTTTAGAGAACTGGAAGTCCCACTGTACTGAGCCGTAATTAACACGCTGCCACACGACATTGTTAGCGCGACCTTGCCAAACCGTCCCTTCAACGCCTTCAATGTTCAAGCCACGAACAACAGGTGCGTGCTTGAGAGCAAATGAGGCCGGTAAGTGCAGCAACAGACTAACCGAGAAAAAGACAATAAAGATGCCGCCAAAGAGCAAACCTAACTTCAAAGATAAACCGCGTTTCACATTAACCTCGTTTAAACTGTAGTCGGTTGACGTCAATAACCCCGGGGCTATCAGAACGGTCAATATCCATGAACTCAACCTCAACACCCTGCTTTTTTTTCAGGTATGTTAGCCAATCTACGAACTGATTAAAGGGTACAGGTTTAACCCATACTTGCAGCATCTCGCCACGTGGCTGTACACGAATTAACTCAATCTTAAAGCGACGCATAGAAGCAGGTACGGATTGGTTCAACGGCTGACTGGCACTGATGCCGCCACTGCCTCGTAGTTCAACCACTTCATTGGCTTTGTTGGTTACCCAAGCCAGCAGTTGCTTCTCGCTCTGAATGCGGCTTTGCGCGAGTTCAGCTCGCTGACTGAGTGGCTGTATTAGCCCCCAATAAACCACACCTACCACCAATAAAATTGAACAGCCGACAACTAATCGCTGCTCCCTTTGACTTATTGAAGTCCACCACGCTTGGAGTGGTTCAATCATATTTCTCATCACTGATCTCCTTGCGCAGGTTACTGACGGGGTTTAAGAGTAAAGCTGCCAAACACGGCATCGCCATTACGATTCAATGGCCCTTGCTCAACGGTAAACTTCTCTTCGAGCTTCACTCTCGCGGTCTCAAAATGTTGGAAGTCAGAGCTTTTAGCCTGTAGTCGAACCTCTGAACGGTTGCCATCGTAGCGAATGCTTTCGACTTCAATCGATTTCACCTGCCCTAAAGTCTCTGGCAACAAGGTTAGCCAACCGAGTAAGGTATCACCATCGCCTGAGCCGCCATACTTCTTGGCTTCATCGTTCATTTGACGCTTAAGGTAGCTCACAGTTGGAATACGCTGTTTACCTGGCAATACAGTTCTAAAGATGCGCTCACTTTCCATTCGGTAAGCTTCAGCTTGCGCTTCATATTGCTGAACCTTCAACACCTGTTGAGTCACAATCACCGCCACCAGCAAACAAGCCGCAATTGCCACTTTTTGCCAAACACGCCAATATTTACTGAATGAAGATTTGGTTTTAAAGGTGCCAGTCAGTAAATTCACGCTGCTTGTGATCGCTTGTTGGCTCAGTAGAGACATCACCAACTCAGCAGGCTTAGCTTGCCACTCCACTCCACTTTGCTGCTGAACGTCGTCGCTCGGCATTGAGGTGTAACTGAAGATCGTCGCAGGCTTTTCTTCGTCATCAACGACAACCCAATCACTTTGCAAAAACATTGGGAGCCATGCTTCACTGATTGATACCGCCTGATAGTTGCCTTGGCGCAATAGCCAATGCTGGTCTATCTGCAACGCACTGATGCCTTGCTCTTCCAAAGGCACAGCTAGCGTATCTGGTAGTACCTTACGGAAGACAATATTGGCTTCACGGAACTGTTCTAAAGCTTGTTTTAGCCATTCACGTTCAACACCACACACGGTCGCATGAGTAGCGTCTTTATCTAAAATAGTCAGGTGTAAGTCTTCGATATCTTGTGCAACTTCGTCTTCTAACAAAAACGGCAGCATAGAATCGAACTGGCGAGCAGCACCTTTCGGGATCTCAACACGCTTAATTAAGCATTCATTTCCCGGCAATAAAGCGATGCAGCTGCGCTTTTCAGCGTAGGGCGTTAACTCATCAAGCTGCTCCCAGCTAGACAATTCGCCACTTGCTATCACTTCTTGTTGGCTTGTCGACCAAACTAACCACTGCACAGGGCTTTGTGGTTCGCTACTCAGTCGAACGGTCAGAAACTCGCTCACTGATTCCTCCAAAACGACGGCGTACTACCGTCACTGTTTCTCGATTACTACTATAGAAAAGCGTCCGTATACGTACACGCGACTGCTCAACTAATACCTCTGCATCTAGCTCAAAATAGGCGCTATCTACAGTTAAATATGCTTTGGCTTTTTTGCTGACTTCGCCACTGACACCAGCAATGGCAGACTCTTGCATAAAAGCATCCACCGTATCCCAACCATCAAATGGACGTTTGTCTATCAGCTGTTTCGCATCCGATTCACTTAATCCCGGAGCAAACATCGCTTCCAGTAGAGGCGCTTGCTTTTCCGTTAGTGTATTCACGTTCAAACGGAAGTCATCGCTCGGTAGAGCACAAACAAATGGGCGAACCTTATTCATCACCTCACCCGTGACTTGATAAACCGCTCGTAACTCTGATTCGTCTGCCATTAAGCCATTAGCCGTCAAGTAAGATGGCTTCATCGCCTCATAGGTACTGTCTTCTACGCCAGCTGAAGAGGTCGCTCGAGTATCGCTATCCACAAACTCCCAGCTTGAATGCGCGATAACCTCGGCTTGATAAGGCTCTACATCTTGGTTTTCCAATAAGGTTTGCCAAACTGTCACTAAATAAGGTGTCTGGTTGCTTGAAGTCGTCGTAACGCCAGCTAGCGCATTGAGATTAAAACACGCTTGAGCATCAACGATACGCCCCTTCACTTGGCCATAATCAAGTGGGTATACTTGTTCTTCTAACGCCCACGGCTGGCTTAAGTTTACGGTATCACTGTCTTTGTAGCTTTGCCTAATTCCGTCTTGCACAAGCGCTTCTACGCCAATGCTGTACCAATAGGCCTGTTGGTAGTTCAGCTGGTTACCGACACGTTTAAACTGAGTAAACAGACGCTCAGACATACTGCCAGCAATGGTTGCCATGATAGCCAGTAGCATCAAAATAATGATCAGCGCGACACCACGCTGTTTACGGCCAAAAGCCGAACTTGTCGCTACAAGCTTGTTAGGTCGATGAGTCATTATTCCCCTCACTACCACCTGAAGAGTCACTGCTTGAAGAATCATCAGCCTGATCTAGGGTCCCACCGGGAGTAAGATAAACTCGTTCTATCTCACCGTAATCTTTCAGTGTCAGCTTGAGTCTCACCGCTTTAGGCAGTGACTTGTCGGTTTGCCACTCTTTACCCCAGCGACTCCCATCATAAAACTCGATTTCAAAGCCTTCCACATCATCAAGCAGCGGAGTAATCACACCCTCCTGGCCTGCAGGAGTATCGGGATAACGCCACCATACACGCTCAAGCGTTTCCTCTTTGATGCGGTAGCCAACCTTGGTGACTTCTCCGCGAGGAAACTGTTGCTGTGGATTATGCCAACCAAGGCGAGTAAACATGATGCCAACACTGTCGGAATCCAGTAGATACTCTTTCATTAATATCAGCTTAGATGATGCTTCTTCACCGTTGCTACGAAATTGTCGTACTGCCATCTGGCGAAAATCATTATCTAAAATGACCAAACTACGTTGCAGTTGATTCAAACGGGCACTGCGCTCGATTGAAAGCTCGTTGCTTCGTTGAACCTGATTTACGACCTGATAAGCCGCCATGCTCAATGTGGCAAAGATAGCGATCGAGACCAAGACTTCAATTAAGGTAAAGCCTCTCCCTTTTGAAGATAGACCTTGTTTACGAGGCACACGTTTACTAAAGGACACGCTCTTAGTTGACCACATAACTGCGCACCGTAACGACTGGAGACGCTTGCTTACTGGTTGCTGCACTCACATCAAACGCCTTTAATAAATCATCGCTGGTATCTATCGGTGTCACCTTCCAGAACCACTCTCTTCCCGCTAGCTCTTGTGTACCCTGCGTTTTTTTGAGCTTCTCTGGATGCAGCATCACCAAGGCCATTTGATTATCGACAACCATAGCGGCGAAGGTTTTTTCTTCTAAGTAACTGAGTGTATTGATGTGCTGGGTTACAGCTCGAATCACACTGATCGCCGCAGTAGCGAAAATAGCAAGTGCCACCAACACCTCAAGCAGAGTCATTCCTCGAGAACCAAGAGTCATACCACGAGAGCGATAAGGAGAACGGTTATTCTTCTTCATCTTCTTCTCCCGGTTCAAGTAATCGAATGACACCATTGTCTAACACGCGAATACGCCAACCATCTTGTACTGTGTCACCCGTACTTGGGTAGAAAGAGAGCGTAAAAGGTGTTGTTTCAGCACTCGACAAGATGTAGATCTGCGGTGGCTTCGGCTTCTTTTCCTCTTCAAGATCAGCAAACATATCTTCATCAAATAAGCTTCCCGGATTAAAAAGGCGATCGTCGTCTTCCCAAGCACCGCCACCAAGTGTCAGCGTCAGTGCGAGGTCTTCTGGTAATTCAGTGGAAGAAGGGATCTTTTCGAACTCGGTTTCTTGCCAACCATCAGACTTCAAAGTCATCAGAACGTAAATCGATTTCTTTTCATCAACACGAACGCCAAAATCCAAACCGCTCAAAATAGCTTCTTCATTGAGTAGCTGAACTCGCTGATAAAAACTTTGGGCGTATTTTTTGGCAACATCTTTACTATTGGTAGGAATGGTCGCGATAACCGCGACCGCCGTTACTGACAGTAATACCAGTACCAAAAGAATCTCAATCAAGGTGAAACCCGGCTGTGTTTGCTTAGTTTTCACCTTTAGACTCCATTTGTTTACGTCCTACCATCAATAACGAATCAAACAACAATAACGCATCAAGCAACAAGCCGAGGCTTATTGAAAGTCTTGCATGTTCCAGTTGCCGATATCCGCAGCAATACCTTCACCACCTTCTTGGCCATCAGCACCAAGAGTAAAGATATCAATAGTGCCGTTATCACCAGGGCTTAGGTATTGGTACTCGTTACCCCATGGGTCGTTTGGCAGACGCTTGATGTAGCCACCGTCACGGTAGTTACGAGGCTCTGGGCTGCTTGGCTTAGAAACCAATGCATCAAGACCTTGATCCGTTGTTGGGTAAACGCTGTTATCCAGTTTGTACATATCCAGCGCGTTCTCTAGCGCCACGATATCAGTGATGGCTTTTTGTTGGTCAGCCTTCTCTTTGTTGCCCAATAGGTTAGGTACAACAAAGCTCGCCAATACGCCAAGGATAACCACAACAACCATCACTTCTAATAGGGTAAAGCCTGATTGTTTCTTCATTTTATTTTTCATTATTTTCTCCAAATTACAGACCGCGAGTTAAAGGTAATGATGTCCTTCTTCTCGATAATCCAAAAACTAACGTCTGATGAGCAATACGTTAACCGCTCATTAAATTGTTCATTTCAAGCATCGGCATTAGAGTCGCCATCACAATGAACAGCACTAAGCCTGCCATCAAAGCGATAAGGGCTGGGGTAAATATGCCTAGGGCAATATTCACGGTCGACTCAAAGCTTTGGTCTTGGTTATCTGCCGCTCTTGTCAGCATCTGTTCCAATTGACCACTCTGCTCACCACTGGCAATCATATGCAGCATCATCGGTGGGAAGAGTTTGGTTTGATCCAAGGCTTTACGCAGGCTCGCTCCTTCTCTTACGCTATCCGATGCTTGTAATACTTGTTGTTTCACATGGTGATTAGACATCACGTCAACCGCGACCTTCATCCCTTCAAGGATGGGAATCGCACTCGAGGTACAGATAGAAAGTGTTCGTGCAAAACGAGAGGTATTGATCCCTTTTGCTATCTTGCCGATAAGCGGAATGCTCAATAATTTGCGATCCCAACTCATGCGAACGCCCGGCTTTTTCAGTGCGGTCTTAACCAGAACAATCACACCAATGATCAACAACAGTAATTGGATGCCCCAATTCTGGATAAATTCACTCGATGCCAATAAAAATTGTGTCGATTGAGGAAGCTCTTGGCCCATTTGGATGATCGGCTCGACGATTTTAGGTACCACGGTTGCCAACAGGAACGAAACAATCGTCACCGCAAACACCACCAGCACCACTGGATAGATCATCGCTTGTAGGAGTTTAGATCGCATTTTCTGACGGTTTTCCGCGTAATCAGCTAATCGTTCCAATACCGCATCTAAGTGCCCTGATTTCTCACCTGCCGCAACCATGGCTCTAAACAGCTCATCGAAGATATGTGGGTAATCAGACAGGCTGTCAGCTAGCGAGTAGCCCTCAGTAACTTTAGAGCGAACCGCCAATAGCATAGTTCGAATACGTGGCTTTTCAGATTGCTCTGCGACTGCCTTCAAGCACTCTTCTAGAGGCATACCCGATTGAACAAGCGTTGATATTTGACGAGTAATCAAGGCAAGGTCAGGCGTGCTGATACCTCGCTTAAAGCTAGTCGAAGGCTGTGACCCCTTCGCCGTTTTTGCTTTGGCTTCGGTCATTTCGACCGGCATCAAGCCTTGCTCTTTTAAGCGCTGGCGAGCCTGACGAGCGTTATCCGCCTCAATCGAGCCCTTTTTGCTTTTACCTTTAGCATCCAGCGCTTTGTATTCAAATGCCGCCATACTAGACTTCCTTGGTCACGCGCATCACTTCTTCTAGGGACGTTACCCCTTTCAGAACTTTGCTCAAGCCATCCTCTCGAATACTTGGGGTTGTGCCACGAATTGCTTTCTCAATCGCTTGTTCGCCCGCCTCGCTATGAATCAGCTCTTGAACCGACTCATCAACCATCAGAAGCTCATGAATGCCGGTACGGCCTCGGTAACCTTTATGGCTACAGTGCTCACACCCTTTGGCATGGTAAAGCGTCAGGCTGTCTTTTTTCTTCAGTCCAAACAGCTTCTTTTGCTCTTTGTCCGCTTCATAAGGTTCTTTACAGTCGTTACACAAGGTACGAACTAGGCGCTGTGCCAGAACACCAAGCAGTGAAGAAGATATAAGGAAGGGTTCGATGCCCATATCACGCAGACGCGTAATCGCACCTACCGCGGTATTGGTATGGAGAGTCGACATCACCAAGTGACCCGTCAAAGAGGCTTGAACGGCAATTTCTGCGGTTTCTAAATCACGGATCTCACCAATCATAACCACATCGGGATCTTGACGAAGAATGGCACGTAAACCACGAGCAAAGGTCATATCAACCTTAGGGTTCACTTGTGTTTGACCAATGCCATCGATATCGAATTCGATTGGGTCTTCAACGGTAAGGATGTTACGTTCGTTGCTGTTTAGCTCTTGCAGGCCTGCATACAAGGTCGTCGATTTACCCGAACCAGTAGGACCCGTTACCAAGATAATACCGTGCGGACGTTGAATCAGTTTACGGAAGTTCTCATGGTTCTCTGCCGTCATCCCCAAACTGTGCAAGTCTAGACGAGTCGCGTTTTTATCCAACAGACGCATTACCACGCGTTCACCGTGTGATGAAGGCATGGTAGACACACGAACATCGACCGCTCTACCACCAATACGCAGAGAAATACGACCATCCTGTGGCACGCGTTTTTCCGCAATATCTAGCTTAGCCATAACCTTCACACGTGACACCAACAGCGGAGCCAGTTTACGGCTCGGTGCAAGAACATCACGCAACACACCATCAATGCGGAAACGGATAGACAGTGACTTCTCAAAGGTTTCGATATGGATATCTGAAGCGCCTTCTTTGATCGCCTCACCCAGCATCGCATTGATTAACTTGATGATTGGCGCATCGTCTTCTGACTCAAGCAAGTCTTCATCTTGTGGCAACTCTTCCGCCAACGAGAAGAAGTCGTCGTTGTCGGCACCAATATCTTCCATTAACTGACGCGCTTCCGACGAGTCACGCTGATAAGCATCGGTCAGTTTTTTATCAAATTCGTCTGCGCTGATCGCTTGTGGCGTAAAGCCATTTTTCACAACGCGGCTGACTTCAATGATCGCTGCCGATTTCAGAGGCTCTACATAATAAAGCACCGGCGCGCGCTCTGGATGTTGATATTCCAACACCATCTTGTAGCGGTTCGCAAAGCTAAACGGCAAGCGCTGATAAGTACGTGCCGCCCCTACCAATTCAGCCATTATTCTGTTTCCATTTGATCGATGAAGGCTTGGATCTCAGCCGGGTGATTCATATCGGCACCAAATTTAGGCAATACTGGGATGTTATCGTCATCCAACAGTTTCAAACCTTGCTCCGCCTTGTACAACTGCTCAGCTCGGATGAAGTTGTATTTACGCTGAGTGATACCATCAGCCGTCATGCCATCACGAATTATGGTTGGCTTAATGAATACCATTAGGTTCTTTTTCTCAACCTGAGTACTGGTTGATTTGAACAGGTGCCCAAGCACTGGAATATCACCTAAGAATGGCACCTTAGATTCACTCTCTAATGCGCGCTCATCGATCAGACCACCAAGTACCAACATTTGACCATCTTGAACGATCACTGATGTATTCAATTGACGCTTAGCAAAACGCACATCAACCGCGCCATTCGCGCCCAATACGTTTGATACTTCTTGTTCAATATTTAGCTGAACTGAGTCGCCTTCGTTGATTTGTGGAACAACCTTCAGCTTGATACCCACTTCTTTACGTTCAACGGTTTGGAATGGATTATCGTTACTTGAACCGGCTGTTGAACCTGTTAGAACAGGCACCTCTTCACCCACAATGAATGACGCTTCGCCGTTATCCATTACCGTAATACTTGGAGAAGATAGAATGTTTGAGTTTGAATCGGTCGCTACCGCGCTGATCAGTGCAGTCCAGTCACCCATCACCACACTCATAGCCGCACCATTAACACCAGAAAGTGCTGATGCTAGTGTTGAATAGTCGCCCTTTTCAGTAGTCGTCTCATTACGTTGGAAGTTACCATCAGAGTCGTAGACTGCAGTGGTCGTTTCAGTGTCTTTGGCCTCTTCTAGACCAACCATTACGCCACCGATTGATGCACCTGTGTTGCCGTACTGAATCACAGCACCTGTATCAAGGTTACCCCATTGCACACCAAGGTTGATGCCGTCACCCTCAGCCATTTCGACAATTAAGGCTTCAATCAATACTTGAGCACGACGAATATCTAGCTGAGCGATCACATCTTGCAACGCGTTCATAATGTCTGGTTGGGCAGTAATCACTAACGAGTTGGTATCACTGTGGGCAGAGATCATCACTTGGTTACGTTGCGATGAGCTACCTTTGGTTGATGACTGTTTCTCTGATTGCAGGTTGTCCGACACACCTTTCAACACATCAACTAAATCTTCAGCTTTCGCATACTTAAGGTAGATAACTTGGTTGTTACCCTTAGTAGCCATTTCGACATCAAGTTGCTCGATAAGCTTTCTTAGGCGGCTACGAACCTTAGGGTCACCGGAGATAAGGATTGCGTTGGTACGCTCATCAGCAACCAATTTAGGTTGAAGGAAGGCAGGTGTATTCTTTGCGTCTGTGGTTTTGTTCAAAGCATCTACGATACGCACCATCTCAGCGGCTGAAGCATTCTTTAGCTCAACAACTTCAATTTCTTTGTCACCAGCTTGGTCAACACGCTTGATGATTTCCGCTAAGCGATTTACTACCGCCGCTCGGCCTGTAATAAGGATGATGTTGGCTGGGTCGTAGTGCACAACGTTACCCGCGCCTGCGTTGTCGTTCAATTGACGAAGCAAAGGAGAAAGCTCACGAACCGACACATTACGCACCGTCACAACTCGTGTCACGACGCTATCGCCGTTGATTGAGTCACGGTCACCGACTACTGGAATTGCCGATGTTTTAGAGTCTTTGGCTTTGATGATCTTCAAAACACCCGAGTCCATCTCAACGACCGCGTAGCCGTACACCTCTAAAACGTTTAAGAAGAAGCTGTAATATTGCTCTTCGTTAAGGACGTCGTAGCTACGTACATCGATTTTCCCGCGCACCGATGGGTCAACGATGATCGTCTTCTCTAGGTTACGACCAACGATATTAATAAACTCTTGAATATCAGTGCCCTTAAAGCTGGCACTAAAATCACTAGCGATGGCTGCGGGTGTGCAGATTAAGCTTCCTGCCAGTAACCATGCACTTTTCTTAAACCAATGCTTCACGTACTTCTCCTACACTTTCGTCCTTCGTTAGACGCAAAGTTTTAAAATTCAATAAACACTTCATGTTGTTGCCCATCTCGCTCAACGACGAGATTTAGCTCTGTCAGCTCTGAGATGGAACGGAATATGTTGCCCATAGCGGCGGGGTCTGTCAGGTCTTGCCCATTTAACTGAGTGGCAATATCTCCGTTTTGGAGCCCAACAGAGTTAAAAAGTTCTGAATCTTTGCCAGGGCTCACACGATAACCAATAACACTATCGTCGCGCTTCACCTGAGACAGGCGAACATATTGGAAGATTTGTTGCGGATCTTTCATTATCTTCGCTTTAATTTCATCCAACTTCTCTTCTGCAGAAGCGGGGTTATTACCACGAACAGATGAAGAAGCACGAGGTGGCGCAGGGGCTGATACCGCCAAACGCTTGTACTCAATACCTTCAAGCATCAAGGTTTCATCACGGCCTGAGTTATCAATGATCACGCGATCCACTAACACGGCTTTGAGCTTAGCTCTGGTGCCTTCTATCTCTTCGTTAATTCCGTAGGTTGCTTGCGTGCCACGATTAGCAATCACAGCTAAGCTTAATTTAGGATTCGAACTGGCAACCGCACCCACCAATACCAGGTTCAATCGCGTCTTTGGTGCATCTTGGATCACTTGTTGCTCAACCACTGGAGCCGTAGTTGGGTTATAGGCACCAAAAAGGTTACTCTTCTGCAAAGATGAGATATCAAGGGTCGATTGAGGTGCAGAAGACGATGAAGCCGTTGCTTTCCAAGGCACGACTGTTTGCTCGGCAGGTTCAATAAACCATGCAAGCTGTCCTAAAATCCATGCAGAAGCTGCAATCAACACACAACACGTAGCTAGGCTCAGTTTCTGCTGAAGTACAAATCCATTCTCTAATAAGCGGCTCAACACAGGAGAATTCCCTACGCTATTTTTGAGCTCTAAAAAGTTCACTTTCCTTGCCCCTTTTCATGACGACAAACGCTGCAAATCATTAAACTTTCAGCTTTTTTATTCATTCGTTCGATACCGAGCTTATTTAAGCATAAGATCCTGAACTATATCATAGCAAATCTATAAATCGGCATAACATGGCTATTTTGTAATATGACTTGAAAAAAATGCCAACCGCCTCCACTTAAAGCTTCTACTTAATGTGATAAGCATCATCAAAAACATGTTGCGCACTGTTCATTACAGTTAAACCGCATTCATTTCTCACTTAATAAGGCACAGCCCTATATGAAAACTGCTAATGAAGCTGTCAGACTCGATAAATGGTTGTGGGCAGCACGCTTTTACAAAACCCGGTCGATTGCTCGCAACATGGTCGATGGTGGCAAAGTCCACTATAATGGTCAGCGCAGCAAGCCAAGTAAAATTGTCGAACTTGGGGCAGTAATTACACTGCGTCAAGGTAATGAAGAAAAGACGGTGACTATCGAGAAAATCTCTGCCCATCGCGGTGGAGCTCCGATCGCTCAAACCCTCTATGAAGAAACCACCGAGAGCTTGGCAAAGAGAGAAGAGTTTGCCAAACAGCGCAAACTGAATGCTCATAACCCAGCTCCAGAGCGTCGCCCTGATAAGAAGCAACGTCGTGACATCATCAAGTTCAAGCATCAATAAGCTAGAAGGAATAGCCAAATGGCAGACCCAATGTCTACAAGTAATGTTCTAAATCGCTACCTATTTGAAGATCTATCAGTACGTGGTGAATTGGTACAAATGGATGAAGCGTACCAACAGATTATTTCTAGCAAGGAATACCCAGCACCCGTGCAAAAACTACTGGGTGAGCTATTGGTTTCAACAACGCTACTAACTGCGACCCTAAAGTTTGAAGGTTCGATCACTATGCAATTGCAAGGTGACGGCCCAGTATCTCTAGCAGTTATTAATGGCGATCACGATCAGAAGATCCGTGGTGTTGCTCGCTTTGAAGGCGATATCGCTGACGACGCTGGTCTGCACGATCTTATGGGTAAAGGCCACCTAGTGATCACTATCGATCCTAAGAAAGGTGAGCGTTACCAAGGTATCGTTGGTCTTGAAGGCGACACTCTTGCTGAAGTACTTGAAGGTTACTTCGCTAACTCTGAGCAGCTTAAGACTCGTCTATGGCTACGTACTGGCGAGCACGAAGACAAAGCACACGCTGCAGGTATGTTGCTGCAAGTTATGCCTGACGGCACTGGCACACCAGACGACTTCGAGCACCTAGAGCAGCTAACAGACACAGTGAAAAACGAAGAGCTGTTCACTCTAGAAGCCAACGAACTGCTTTACCGTTTGTACAACCAAGAGAAAGTACAGCTGTTCACACCGCAACCGGTTGAGTTCTTCTGTGGTTGCTCTCGCGATCGCAGCGCGGCGGCTATCATTACCGTTGCTCAAGAAGAGATCTACGACATCCTAAGTACAGAAGGTAGCGTTGCTCTGCACTGTGATTACTGTGGCACAAACTACTCGTTCGACAAGAACGATGTTGATGCTTTGTACGCAGAAGCAGCAGATAAAGGCAGCAATACGGTTCATTAATTTACGGCGTACCAAAAACACGTAATTTACCCCAAAAAGGTCAGCACTCAGCTGGCTTTTTTTGTGATCAAAATAGCGCAAACTCCTTAACATTTCGTAATAAAATCACCGCTTAATTTTAATCAATTAATAATGTTCTCGCCCCTAGCGCAAAGGTTTGCGTACAGGATAGACTAGTTGGGCCAATATGTGACGAGACGCTTAAAACCCCAAGGTTAATATGGATATTTTTTGAGCTGTATCCCTGTTTCCCCCGAGTCTCGTTGCTAGCATGGTGAGCAGATAACAATAAAAAATTAATACAAAATCCCTACAAAATATCCTACAAGGAGCACCTATGACCGTTATGGAACATACTAAGGCTGCACAAATTGATCTAACTAAGCACGGACTGACTGGCGTTACTGAAGTTCTTCGTAATCCTAGCTACGAGCAGTTATTCGTTGAAGAAACACTGCCAGGTTTGGAAGGCTACGAAAAAGGCGTAGTAACGGAACTAGGCTCTGTTGCGGTTGACACTGGTATCTTTACTGGCCGCTCACCAAAAGATAAGTACATTGTTAAAGATGACACGACCCGCGATACCATGTGGTGGTCAGATCAAGGCAAAAATGACAACAAACCGATTACAACTGAAGTATGGAATGAGCTGAAAGAGCTTGTGACAACTCAGCTATCTGGCAAGCGCCTGTTTGTCATTGACGGTTATTGTGGTGCTAACCCAGATACGCGCTTAAGTGTACGTATTATCACTGAAGTAGCGTGGCAAGCGCACTTCGTTAAGAACATGTTCATTCGTCCAACTGACGAAGAACTGGCAACGTTCGAACCTGATTTCGTGGTAATGAACGGTGCTAAAACAACCAACCCTAACTGGGAAAAACAGGGTCTAAACTCTGAAAACTTCGTTGCTTTCAACCTAACAGAGCGTGTTCAAATCATCGGTGGTACTTGGTACGGCGGTGAGATGAAGAAAGGCATGTTCGCAATGATGAACTACCTACTGCCTCTACAAGGCATCGCTTCAATGCACTGTAGTGCAAACGTAGGCGAGAAAGGCGATGTAGCCATCTTCTTCGGCCTATCTGGTACAGGTAAAACAACCCTATCTACCGATCCTAAGCGTGAGCTAATCGGTGATGATGAGCACGGTTGGGACAACGACGGTATCTTCAACTTTGAAGGTGGCTGTTACGCGAAGACCATTCGTCTATCTAAAGAAGCAGAACCAGAAATCTACAACGCTATCCGCCGTGATGCACTGCTAGAAAACGTAACGGTTCGTGGCGATGGCTCTATTGATTTTGATGACGGTTCTAAAACTGAAAACACTCGTGTTTCTTACCCGATCCACCACATCGACAACATCGTTAAACCAGTATCAAAAGCAGGTCATGCTCAAAAGGTTATCTTCCTGACTGCTGATGCATTTGGTGTACTACCACCAGTTTCTAAGCTGACCCCAGAACAAACGAAGTACCACTTCCTATCTGGCTTCACAGCGAAACTAGCCGGTACAGAGCGTGGTATTACTGAACCAACGCCAACGTTCTCTGCGGCATTTGGTGCGGCGTTCCTTACTCTTCACCCAACTCAGTACGCTGAAGTACTTGTGAAGCGCATGGAAGCAGCTGGCGCTGAAGCGTACCTAGTAAACACAGGTTGGAACGGAACTGGCAAACGTATCTCTATCCAAGATACGCGTGGCATCATCGACGCAATCCTAGATGGCTCTATCGACAAGGCTGATACTAAGGTTATCCCTATGTTCAACCTAGAAGTGCCACTAGCGCTACACGATGTTGACCCAGCGATTCTTGACCCACGCGACACGTACACTGACCCGCTACAATGGGAAAGCAAAGCGAAAGATCTAGCAGAACGCTTCATCAACAACTTTGACAAGTACACAGACAACGCTGAAGGTAAGTCACTGGTTGCAGCTGGTCCTCAACTGGACTAATCCAACCATCTGCTCGGGCTTAGTCAAAAGCGAACGCCCAATTTAAAATGATATTTTTGTAGCAAGCCCCTCTTTTGAGGGGCTTTTTTGTTGATGCTTGACCCTTTTTGTTCCACTCTGTTTTAAGACTATTGAGATTTAAGGCTTTCAGGGAATGAAAAAGGTATTCATGGTGTTTGGCATTGTGTTGGCTATCGCCGTTGCGGTGATCGCAGCGTTGCTATTAAGCCTACAAACTCAATACCGCGCCGATGTTGCTAACTTTTTTATCAAGCATACGATTGAACAACCGGTGCTCATTGAAGATGTTGAGTATCAGGCGCCTTATCACATCACCTTGATGGGCATCACCCAAAGCCAATCTGAAAAACACCCCCCTCTGTATATCGACAAGGCCGACATCTGGTTCAGCCCAGACTCTCTTCTTGATGCTAAGCTGGTTTTGGACTCTGTATTGATCAGCGGCCTGCAGTTAGAAGCCGACGATCTGGACACACTCACATCAGTGTTTACCCAACCAAACCTCAAGCTCCGTCAGCTAGCGATCAATAATCTAGATTTCTCAACTCCAGACTTTAATGCACGAGGCATCGACCTTCAGATCGCCGATCCCGTGTGGGATAACCAAAGCTCACTACTACCCTATGGCAAAACCCAACTTTCAGCCTCGCAGTTATACTGGCAAGGCGAAGCCTTCGATAATCTGTTGATTGACCTAGACCTCAAACCGAGTGACAGCACCCTTTATGGCGCTTCCTTTGATTGGCGTGGTGCCAAGATTTCTGGGCAAGCTGAACAATATCAACATGACTGGTCGTTGGTGAATGTGACGATTGATGGTTTGCGATTAAATGAAGAGCAAACTCAAAGCCTATTGAACAAAGAATGGGATGTGGCAGGTATTCAGATCAACCACATCAATAGCTTAGATATTCTGCGTAGTGACATAGAGTGGAAAGATGGTCACCTTGTAGCCTTTGATGCCTCACTAGAAAATATCCAATTGCCTTTTGAACTGTGGAAGCAACAGAAAGCCATTTTCTCTCTGCAAGCTGAAGGCGTCACCTTGGACAATGATCAATTCATCGATCCAAGTCTCAAGCTGAACCTAAACCCCAACCAAATTTTGGTTGAAGACTTCTATACACAATTCCTACAAGGCAGTATTCAGCTAAATGGCAAGGTTACCCCTACTACCATTCATTTGGCACAGCTTGATCTTCAAGGCATCAAATGGATTACCGAAAGCCAAGATAATCATCTCCCCGCCTCACGCTTAATACCTTGGCTTACAGAGCTTCAACAAGCCTCTATAGACCGACTAAATGTAGAACGCACCCAACTCATCCAGCTTGCAGAGAAACCTTACTGGCAGGTATCAGGGCTGCATGTCGAAGGGCATCACGTTCAACTGCTGCAAAATAGAAAGCTAGGTTTGTGGCAAGGTAAATTAATGGCCAGCGCCAACGATGCCAGCTACCAAAGTATCCTCAGCGCTCAACCTGTGGTTGAAATGAATAGCGAACAAGGGAAATGGACGCTGACACGCCTGTTTATGCCATTAAAGAATGGTTATGTTGAAGCCAATGCAACACTCGACTTTAACCAAATCAGCAAGCCGTGGAGTATAGATATATCTGCCGATGGCTTGCCTATCTCGCCAATGCTGCAACAACTGGAATTACCGCTTGATGCAACCGGTTATGGCGAATTCGAACTTCAAGCAGCCGGTTTGTATGGTGACTCACTGATGCTTGGCTATTCAACCACAGGCCAACTCACTGGTAGCGTTCGCCAAGGCGTGATGACCTTTAACGACATTCTTTCTGAAACCTCAACCGATAACGTATTCGAGATCCCAGAGCTCAATGCGAATTTTGACCGTGGCCGTTTCACACTCGAACCAATGCACATTATTGGTGCATCCGCAGACGAGGAAGGTTCGCAAAGGGTTCAAACGTTAAATGGTCAGGTAACGGGAGAGCTCGACTTGCTTAAAACCGATCTACACACGCTTTCGATTACTCTGTCCGACCAATGCCATCAAATCTCAGGAAAGCTTGACCACGCTGAATATTCAGAGATTGATGACTGCCAACAAAAAAGCGCCACTCCACAGGAATAGCGCTTTCAATCGATAACTCAATCTACAATCAAGCAAACGTTCATCAAGGAATAGTAACGCTATTCACTCACCTTGCTATCAGTCGATAGTATCTTCTTGTAGTCAGGGATCAGCATATAGGTTCCGGTAAACTCTACCGCTTCCACATCGCCACTATGAATGGTCACGTGAATGATGATACGCGCCTTTCTGCCTGATGCGAGGCGGTCCAAGTCACCACTGATACCGTCTAAAGAAGTTGAAGCGACAGGGTTTTGCTCGACCGGATGACGATAACGAATATTACTGTCTGCTAGAACGATATCACCGGTTAAGCCGCGCTCTTTCATCAGTAGCCATGTCATACCCCAGCCCGTTAAGGTTGCTAGCGTAAAAGCTGAACCTGCAAACATGGTATTGTGCGGGTTCAGGTTTGGATTCAGTTGAGCACTACACTCAAATTGGTAACCCGTGTACTGGTTAATCTTAATGCCCATCTTGTCACTGATAGGGATCTGATGCTCCCAGCGCTGCTGCAGCTCATTACACCATTCCGGTTTGCGCAGTACGTCTGCCATTGGATCAAGATGCTTAACCATCTGCTGGTGACGCACAGGGCCGCGTTGGTCATTAATCTCACCACGACGTTCAAAATCATTCTTCTCATAGAATGAAATCGCATCTTCGCGTGCATTACACACCAAACGCTTGGCACCTTCTTGGCGAGCCAACGACTCTAGCGCGACCAAAATCAGTGAGCCCATGCCTTTGCTACGACGAGAGTTTTTCACCGCCATATAGCGGATCTGACCTTCGAGATCGGGAGTGATATACAGACGGCCGATCGCCATTGGGCGGCCTCGACCATCGACAATCATGCGATGGTGACTCATGCCATCATATTCATCGCGCTCTGAACCGACAGGCATTCGCCATGGTTCGCGCAACATCTGCCAACGAAAATGGTAATACTTGTTCAGTTGATTTTCGGTGGTTGGAGTTATGAGTTTAAACATGCTTATTCCTTTAAGCCTAAACCTGCAGCCAGAATGTTACTGGACCATCATTGACCAATGACACTTTCATGTCGGCTGCGAATCGGCCACGTTCCGTTGGCAACACTGATTCACATTGGTCAGAGAAATAGTTGTAAAGACGCTCTGCATCTTCTGGGTGAGCACCGCGAGAAAAACCTGCTCGTGTGCCTTTCTTGGTATCGGCCGGCAGGGTGAATTGAGATACCACTAATACCTTACCTTCTACCTGCTTCACGTTGAGGTTCATTTTATCGTCTTCATCTCCAAAGACACGATAAGTGGTCACTCGTTCCATCAAACGTTTGGCTTTGGCTTCATCATCACCTTTTTCTACGCCTAACAGAACTAATAAGCCTTGCTCAATCTCACCAACTACTTCGCCATCAACACGGACGGCAGCTTCACTTACTCTCTGGATCAGTGCTATCACTGTTGTTTCCTTGCTCTGTGATTTTGTCGTTATCCGAAGAGTGTACCATTTCTTGCGTGTCACTCCACTGTTCGTGCTCACCGAGCGCAGCCGTCACCTCAGCACCAACCAGTACGATCAGCCAACACAAATACACCCAGACAAAAAGAATCGGAATCGCTGCCAAAGCGCCATAGATCAGCTGATAAGAAGGGAATTGAGTAATGTAGGCCGCGAAGCCTTTCTTACTGAGTTCGAACAACAGAGCCGCAACCAGAGAGCCTGCTGCTGCGTGAGAAAAATGTATCTTTTTGTTGGGGACCAACAGGTACAAACCGAAGAACGCAAAGAAAGAGAGAATCAAAGGAAGTTTGCGAATCACGGTATTAAAGGCGCCAGATACCACTTCATTTTGTAGCAGACTGAGCGATGTCACATACGAAGTAGCCGCAATGCTCGCCCCAACCAAGATAGGCCCAAGTGTTAGCACCATCCAGTACATAGAGAAAGACAACACTGCACGTCGTTTCTCATTAACACGCCAGATGTAGTTTAGGTTCTTATCGATATTCGAGATCAACATCAGTGCTGCGATAAATAAGAACACACTACCGACCGCTGTCATCTTACCCGTGTTTGCAACAAACTCGAGCAAGGCACCATGCACCGCATCTCCTGACGCTGGGACAAAGTTGGTAATGACGAAGTTTTGAATCACGATACCGACATCAGCAAAGATAGAGAATGACGATAAGATAGAGAGCAGAACCGTCAACATCGGTACGATTGAGAGCAAAGTAATGTACGCCAAGTAACCCGCATTCACGTTGACTCTATCGTGCGTCATTCGCGCCAAAAGATAGCGAGAAAAATGAATGCTGAGTGTGCCGACCTTTTTTATCTTCAACTTGTAACTCCCTTGTAACTCGTTCATAGTCCTAATTATTATTCCGACATATCAATCACAGTGAATAAATGTTCAAAAATAGCGTAGGAAAAAGGCTAGAGAACAAGGCAACCCTTCTCGGCAAAGAATAGTTTTGATAAGTAGTTATTCTACAATCAAAAACTCTAACGCCGTTATCGAGCATTTTAACAAGCTAGATTGAGCGGATATTTACTACGATTGATATTATTTAACTATAGGAAACTAGGATGCCTTATTTAATAGTTATAGTCCTCTCTATTTTTACTCTTACTGGATGCCAGTCAGCTTATTACTCCGCAATGGAGCAAGTGGGTTACCACAAACGTGACATTATGGTCGACAGAGTAGAAGACGCAAAAGAGTCACAGCAGGATGCTCAGGAAGAGTTTACCAGCGCACTTGAAGCGCTCAGCAGCCTGACTAACTTCAGTGGCGGCGACCTAGAAGACATGTACAACCAAATCAACGACAAATACCAAGACAGCGAAAAAGCCGCTCAAAATGTCAGTGATCGTATTGCTGCAATTGAAGATGTGTCGGATGCTTTGTTTGAAGAGTGGCAGGGAGAGTTAGACCTCTACACCAGTGACTCACTGCGTCGCTCAAGCGAGCAAAAGCTGCGCGAGACTCAATCCTCTTACAAGACCATGTTGTCAGCTATGAAGCGTGCAGAGAAGAAAATGGATCCGGTACTCAATACCCTTCGAGACAACACGCTTTACTTAAAGCATAACCTCAATGCGAGCGCGGTTGGTTCACTGCAAGGCGAGTTCATGAGCTTAGAAAAAGACATCGCCTACGCGATTAAGCAGATGAATGCTGCTATCGAAGAATCGGATAAATTCCTAGCTCAACTGAACCAGAAATAACATCAGTAGAAACTCATTAGACAGCCCGTATGAACCCAATCATTATTACTGGCGGCCCTGGTGCCGGAAAGACTACACTAATTAATGCCTTGGGAGATACGGGTTACCCAACCTTTGCCGAGTCCTCTCGCCAGTTAATAGAGCAGCAGAGTCAGCTTGAAAACGGTATCTTGCCTTGGCTAGATCTTCCGGGCTTTGCTGAGCTTTGTTTAGGTGTGATGAGCGAACAGAAAGGGCAAGCCAGTCAGCACCCAATTGCGTTCCTCGATCGCGCCATTCCGGACATCTGTGGATATTTAGCTCAGGCGAAACTAGAGATAGATGCGACCTATCGAGAAGCAAGCCAAGGCTATCACTCACAAGTCCTCTTCTGCCGCCCAGAGGCTTCGATTTATGTTCAAGATAATGTGCGCCCTTATCCCTTTGAAGAAGCATTAGAGATTCACCACACGCTAGTCAGCGTCTATCAAACGCTAGGTTATGAGGTGGTTGAAGTGCCATTTATGTCGGTCGCTGATCGAGTGCAGTTCGTTAAAATTCACTTAGCAATCAAAGCTACGCTCTAACTCAGTAAGCACCTCTTTCCTGCCACCAGTGCATATCGAAGAGAGATTCCAGATATTTCGTTCCTCAATTCTGGAATGACGATTCACTGAATACATATCGAATATGCTCTTCGTATCCCGTTTACTCGTAACCACCAAACAAACACCCGTCATTCCCTACAGCGAGGCACGAGCGTGATAGGGAACCTCACACAGCTTATGGTTTCCGATACTTTTCTAAACTGCACATAAAACAAAAAGCCCTGAGCAGCTTGGCTACTCAGGGCTTTCTTATTTACTTAGCTAGAAGCTAGTCAGCTGGCAATTAAGCCTTAGCTGGACGTGCTGCGCGCTTACGTTCGTTTTCAGTAAGAAGCTTCTTACGGATACGAATGCTTTCTGGCGTTACTTCTACTAGTTCGTCTTCGTCGATGAACTCAAGAGCTTGCTCTAGAGTGTGACGGATAGGTGGCGAAAGAACCTGTGCTTCATCAGTACCAGATGCACGAACGTTCGTTAGCTGCTTACCTTTCAGACAGTTTACTGTCAGGTCGTTTGAACGGTTGTGAATACCGATGATTTGACCTTCGTATACTTCATCCGCGTGCTCAGCAAATAGACGACCACGTTCTTGTAGGTTGAATAGTGCGTAAGTCAGAGCTTTACCAGTAGCGTTCGAGATTAGAACACCGTTGTTACGTTGACCGATTACGCCGCCTTTGTGAGGACCGTAGTGATCAAATGAGTGGTAAAGAAGACCAGAACCAGACGTTAGAGTTAGGAACTCAGTTTGGAAACCGATAAGACCACGAGAAGGCATCATGAAGTCCATGCGAACACGGCCTTTGCCATCTGGAGACATATCAGTTAGTTCACCTTTACGTAGACCGATGTTTTCCATGATGCCACCTTGGTGCTCTTCAAGCACGTCGATAGTCACAGTTTCAAACGGTTCAGTTAGGTTGCCATCTTCGTCTTTCTTGATGATAACTTCTGGACGAGATACAGCTAGCTCGAAGCCTTCACGACGCATGTTTTCGATCAGGATAGATAGGTGAAGTTCACCACGACCTGAAACACGGAAGCGATCTGGGTTATCAGTTTCTTCAACACGTAGTGCAACGTTGTGTACTAGTTCTTTTTCTAGACGCTCAAGAATGTTACGTGAAGTAACGAACTTACCTTCTTTACCCGCGAACGGAGAAGTGTTTACTTGGAACGTCATTGTTACTGTTGGTTCGTCAACAGAAAGCGGAGTCATTGCTTCAACATTGTTTTGGTCACAGATAGTGTCTGAAATCTTCAGCTCGCCAAGACCAGTGATTGCAATGATGTCGCCAGCGTTAGCTTGCTCAACTTCGTGACGGTCAAGACCTAGGTAACCAAGAACTGTACCTACTTTACCGTTACGCTTCTTACCGTCAGAACCAACGATAGTTACTTGTTGGTTTGGCTTAACAGAACCACGTGTAACACGAGCAACACCGATAACACCTACGTAAGAGCTGTAATCAAGTTGCGAAATTTGCATTTGTAGAGGACCGTCAAGGTCAACTGCAGGCGCGTCTACTGTATCAACAACAGCTTGGAACAATGGTTCCATGTCTGTACCAGTTTCGCCTTCTTCCATTGTTGCCCAACCGTTTAGAGCTGAAGCGTAAACAACGGTGAAGTCTAGTTGCTCATCAGTAGCACCTAGGTTGTCGAAAAGGTCGAATACTTGATCCATAACCCAATCAGGACGAGCGCCTGGGCGGTCAATCTTGTTGATTACAACGATTGGCTTAAGACCGTGTGCGAATGCTTTTTGCGTTACGAAACGAGTTTGAGGCATTGGGCCGTCAACTGCGTCAACGATAAGCAGAACAGAGTCAACCATAGACATAATACGCTCAACTTCACCACCGAAGTCCGCGTGTCCCGGGGTATCTACGATGTTGATGCGGTAATCGTTCCAGTTGATTGCTGTGTTCTTAGCAAGAATGGTAATGCCACGCTCTTTTTCGATGTCATTCGAATCCATGACACGCTCTTCAGCTTCACCACGAGACTCAAGAGTGCCTGACTGTTGTAGCAGTTTATCAACCAAAGTCGTTTTACCGTGGTCAACGTGCGCGATGATCGCGATATTTCTTAACTTATCAATCTGTGGAGTAGACATGGATTCTCGATTCACTCATAAAAGTAGCCGTCACTTATCTCAAAAGTTTGGATAATAACCGCTAGCTTGATTTAAAAAACGGTCAATAATATACCAGATTCTAGACAAAAACCCAGAAATATGTGATCTGAACCAAGGCTTTTTTCTTAGTTAGCGATTCATATCCTCTTAACTTTGATTCAGTACAGTGTTGGGTAGCCCGATTCGTAGGATTCTAAAAAAGCATCACGCGCGAGTCACAAGCCAAATCTCCGGCAAAATGACAAAAGTGGATTGACAACTTAGGCAATTCATTGCTGAATGGTGTTCGCTTATTGTCTCATATTGGTGCACAGACAAACGATTGCACCAACAAGGTGCAACTAGAGATCATTTTGGTGCAAAAAGTAGATTGAGCAAAACTTAAAAACAGTTAAATTATTGAAATTAATGGAATAATTTTTTTGGCACGTTTTTGGCTATAGATAAATCAGCATCGATTAATGCACTTATAGACATTAATCAATGCTAGTTTCAACCGAATCGAGCTAATACCGAATTAATAACACTGGAGGTTATCCAAGATGTCAGTAGAAAATGTACTATCCCTGATCCAAGAGAACGAAGTTAAATTTATCGACTTACGTTTTACTGATACAAAAGGTAAAGAGCAGCATATCTCTATTCCTTCTCACCAAGTTGATGCAGACTTCTTCGAAGAAGGCAAAATGTTTGACGGCTCTTCAGTAGCTGGTTGGAAAGGCATTAACGAATCTGACATGGTAATGATGCCAGACGCAGCATCTGCTGTACTGGACCCATTCACAGAAGACGCAACGCTAAACATCCGTTGTGACATTCTTGAGCCTGCAACAATGCAAGGCTACGACCGTGACCCACGCTCTATCGCTAAACGTTCTGAAGAGTACCTACGTTCTACAGGTATCGCAGACACAGTTCTAGTTGGTCCTGAGCCAGAGTTCTTCCTATTTGATGACGTTAAGTTCTCAAACGACATGTCTGGTTCTTTCTTCAAGATCGATGACGTAGAAGCAGCTTGGAACACAGGTACTGACTTCGAAGGCGGTAACAAAGGTCACCGTCCTGGCGTTAAAGGCGGTTACTTCCCAGTAGCTCCTGTAGATTCATCTCAAGACATCCGTTCAGCAATGTGTCTAGTAATGGAAGAGATGGGCCTAGTAGTTGAAGCTCACCACCACGAAGTAGCAACTGCGGGTCAAAACGAAATCGCTACTCGCTTCAACACGCTAACAGCGAAAGCTGATGAAACTCAAATCTACAAGTACGTTGTACACAACGTTGCTCACGCATTTGGTAAAACAGCGACATTCATGCCTAAACCACTAGTTGGTGATAACGGTTCTGGTATGCACGTTCACCAATCTCTAGCAAAAGACGGCGTTAACCTGTTTGCTGGTGATAAGTACGGCGGCCTATCTGAAATGGCTCTTTACTACATCGGTGGTGTAATCAAGCACGCTCGTGCAATCAACGCGTTTGCTAACCCATCAACTAACTCGTACAAGCGTCTTGTACCTGGTTTCGAGGCACCTGTAATGCTTGCTTACTCAGCACGTAACCGTTCTGCTTCTATCCGTATCCCAGTAGTACCAAGCCCTAAAGCACGCCGTATCGAGCTACGTTTTGGTGACCCAGCAGCTAACCCATACCTATGCTACTCAGCAATGCTTATGGCTGGCCTTGACGGCATCAAGAACAAGATTCACCCAGGCGAAGCTATGGATAAAGATCTATACGACCTTCCTGCAGAAGAAGCAGCTGAAATCCCAACAGTTGCAGAATCTCTACAAGAAGCTCTAGCAGCGCTTAGCGAAGACCGTGAGTTCCTAACAGCTGGCGGCGTATTCTCTGACGACTTCATCGATTCTTACATCGCTCTGAAATCTGACGACGTACAACGCGTGAACATGGCTACACACCCACTTGAGTTTGAACTGTACTACTCAGTTTAATCTCTGGTAGAGATAAGCCATTTCTTACTGCAACCTTGTAAGAATCGCTAACTAAATATTAGGCTCGCCTCGCAGGCGGGCCTTTTTTATATTCTCTCGATGCTCCCCTCCTCGTACCATACCTTAGACAAAAGCCCTCAGAGGCTGTCGCGCTACATACAATAAAATCAAAACCAATAAAACCAATAAAACCAATAAAACCAATAAAACCAATGCCAAACGTGAAACCACCCAAGGGTGGAAAGAGGCTAAAGATATGAAAAACATACTGTTCCTAATCGGGTTAACAGTCGCGTTCTCGTGCTCTGCTCAAACTGTGTATACCTGGGTCGATGAGGAGGGCGTACTCCACTTTAGTGACACACCGACCGATCAAAGCGCTAAGTCTCTTCGCCTGCCTGATGTACAAGCATCAGCACCCGCCCCTAAATTTGAGGCCTCGACTCCCGTTGACGCTGCAACTTCAACAGCAACGCCCGCTCAAGCTCAGCTACAAACCGAAACCAAAGAACGCGAGGCACCGACTCCGTTAACACTCACTATGCTGACACCCATCCATGATCAAACTATCCGTAGTAACCGCGGTTTAATCCCAATTCAAATCGAGCTTAACCGAAAACTCGGTATTGGAGAGCAGCTGCAATTGATGCTCGATGGCCGCCGTTACGGGGCTCCTCAAACCCAACCTAACTGGGAATTAAAAGGTATCGATCGAGGTACTCACACCATTGCAATTCAAGCACATAGAAGCGGCAAGCTTATTGCATCTACTAGTCCAGTCACCGTGTATTTACATCGAGCGACGCTCAAGTAGGCCAATGTGTTAAAAGAGACTGAATTACCTCTACTTTTCACCTAATCGAAGCAGCTTTCAGCAACTCTAATGAATTATCTTTAGCTTCTGGTTGATATGCGCCATACTTGAACTTAGCTACGCACCAATTTGGTGCAGTGAGAAAAACACCAGTTCAAGGACGAAATAGTGAATCGATCAGCCAAAAGCGACAGCATAGATACACATCATCTTTCCAGCGCCATTCTCGACAATATGGTGACTTCGACATTAATGCTCGATGAGCAACTCTATGTGCGATACGCCAATCCGGCGGCTGAACAACTCTTTTCACAGAGTGCGCGACGCATTGTTGATCATCCACTGAGTCAGCTTATCCAACACGCCTCTCTTGACTTGGCACTGCTGACCCAACCACTACAAAGTGGCCAAAGCATTACCGATAGCGATGTGACCTTCGTTGTTGATAACCGCCCTCTGATGCTTGAAGTAACGGTTAGCCCAATCTCGTGGCAACGTGAGACGCTGCTATTAGTTGAAATGCGCAAGATAGACCAGCAAAGACGACTCAGCCAAGAGCTTAACCAACATGCACAACAGCAAGCGGCTAAGTTGCTAGTACGTGGATTAGCTCATGAAATTAAGAACCCATTGGGTGGTTTAAGAGGTGCTGCGCAGCTGCTTGGAAAGATGCTCCCTGATCAGTCTCTGAATGAGTACACCCAGATCATTATTGAGCAAGCCGACCGCTTACGCGCTTTAGTCGATCGCCTGCTTGGCCCACAAAAGCCAGGAACCAAATCAGAAGAGAACCTTCACCAGATACTCGAAAAAGTAAGGCAGCTGGTTGAGCTCGAATCGGGTTCGACGCTCGCTATCGAACGAGATTACGACCCAAGCTTACCAGCGATTTTGATGGACTCTGCGCAAGTTGAACAAGCCATGCTCAATATCGTGAGTAATGCGGCGCAGATTCTAAAGACTCAGGAATCTGGGAAAATCACCATTCGCACCAGAACGGTGCATCAAGCAAACATTCATGGGCAGCGACACAAACTCGCTGCTCGAATTGAGATCAGCGATAACGGCCCGGGCATCCCCGACGAATTAAAAGACACACTGTTTTACCCAATGGTCAGCGGACGAGAGGGTGGCACAGGCTTAGGGTTATCGATATCTCAAAACCTGATCGATCAGCACAACGGAAAGATTGATGTTGAGAGCTGGCCAGGTAACACCACATTCACGATTTATTTGCCGATATAAACCAAGCGACACTTCTCGATGAGAAAGTGAGCTTCATGGCAACGAAGAATACGAACAATAAAAACAACAATGATTATCACAATAGATTTGGCTGCAAAGGAATTGAATTATGAGTAAGGGATACGTTTGGGTCGTCGATGACGACAGCTCTATCCGCTGGGTAGTAGAGAAAACACTTTCATCTGCGGATATAAAGTGCGAAACATTTGCTGATGCAGAGAGCGTGTTGCTTGCTCTTGAGCGCGAGACGCCAGACGTATTAGTGTCTGACATTCGCATGCCTGGCATCGACGGGATTGAGCTGTTACATCAAGTACATCAACGCTCTCCTGACCTGCCAGTGATCATCATGACCGCGCACTCCGACCTTGATGCTGCAGTAAATGCTTACCAAAAAGGTGCCTTCGAATACCTACCAAAGCCGTTTGATATCGACGAGACACTCACGCTAGTAGAGCGAGCGATCGCACACAGCCAAGAACAGAAGCGCGAACAAGCCAGCGAAGTCACTGAAGAGACCAACGCACCGGAGATCATCGGTGAAGCACCGGCGATGCAGGAAGTTTTCCGAGCTATTGGTCGCTTATCTCGTTCATCCATTTCGGTGCTCATCAACGGTGAATCTGGTACGGGTAAAGAGTTAGTAGCTCATGCCTTACATCGCCATAGCCCAAGAGCAAAGAAGCCCTTTATCGCCCTAAACATGGCGGCTATTCCTAAAGACCTGATTGAATCAGAGCTATTTGGTCACGAGAAAGGTGCCTTTACCGGAGCCAACAGCGTTCGCCAAGGACGCTTCGAACAAGCCAACGGCGGCACACTGTTTCTTGATGAGATCGGTGACATGCCACTCGATATTCAGACCCGCTTATTACGTGTGCTTTCTGATGGTCAGTTTTATCGTGTCGGCGGTCACTCTGCGGTTAAAGTTGATGTGCGTATCGTAGCGGCAACCCACCAAGATCTTGAACGATTGGTGCATGAAGGCGATTTCCGTGAGGACTTGTTCCACCGACTCAATGTAATCCGAATTCACATCCCAGCACTGCGCGAACGTAAACAAGACATTGAAAAGCTGACTCATCACTTCTTGGCATCAGCCGCTGAAGAGCTCGGTGTTGAAGTGAAAACACTGCACCCAGAAACTATCATGAAGCTAAACCAGCTCAATTGGCCGGGTAACGTGCGTCAGCTTGAGAACATTTGTCGTTGGTTGACCGTAATGGCGAGCGGCAGTGAAATACTCCCTTCGGACTTACCGCCTGAGCTGTTGGAAGAGAAAGTAGTGACCACTTCCGGTACTGGAGATAACTGGCAACAATTGCTTGCGAATTGGGCAAAATGTGCGCTTGATTCAGGAGAAAAGGAGCTGCTGACTTATGCTCTGCCAGAGTTTGAACGTATACTGCTAGAGGCTGCACTCAACCATACTAATGGTCATAAACAGGATGCAGCGAAGGTTTTGGGATGGGGACGAAACACCCTAACTCGCAAGCTTAAAGAACTGTACTAGGCATTATATGACTCTCGATGCAGCTACTTTTTAACCAAAAAAGTGTCGCTTGGTTTGAATAGTGTCGGTACAATTACAGTACACTATTCACCAAAGTTGTAGCTAAAGATGTCTTTGAAAACACAAATTACATTGAGAACCGCAGTGGTTCTGCCCTTCGTGATGATATTTCTGTTCACTATGGGCGTAATGGTTTTCACTCAAAAGCAAAGCTACAAAGAGATGGTGAGTGATATTAGTGCACGTCAGCTAGCATCACTCACTGACAACGTTCATCAAAGTCTTTCCGATTTTTTAGAAAAACCCTTTCACGCGAACCTCTCCCTCAGCCACAACATTGGTTACCACAAGCTCTATCAGCCCGGTAATCTCAGTAAGGTTCAAGATTACATCCTTTATAAGTTTTCCGACCATTTCACTGCCGTGCCGCAGTTGGATGTGATCGGCTTTGGTTCTGAAGATGGCAACTATGTCGGTTTTCGCAAAGAGGCCAACAACGGCTACACCTTAATGGTGCAAGATGAACGAACCCAAGATCAACTCGTCATCTACCGCGGTAGCAAGATTAGCGAAGACATTCGCTCGGTCATTTCCGGATACGATCCGAGAGTCCGCCCTTGGTACACACCGGTTGCTAATGAGAAAAAAGCTGTATGGTCACCAATTTATGCCAATGCGGATGAACGCCAAGAGATTACTCTTTCAGCCCTCGCTCCTATCTATTCCGACAATGAGTTTAAAGCGGTCATCGTCAGTGACATCAAGATCAATACCTTTAACGCATTCCTGAAGAACTTAAAAGACAAGACCGATGCTTCTGTCTATATCATCGATCAGCAACAACGCTTAGTCGCACACTCCGGTGGCGGCAGTATTGTCTCTTGGGGAACAGGTAAGACACACAAAGGCCAACGCTTACTGGCGACAGAAAGTGCCAACCCAGTAATACGAGAGAGTGCCAATTACGTTGATCAACTGCATTTGATTGACGACATGGGCGTACAACGCTTCAGGTTCACATTGGATGGCGAGCAATACTTTAACCAAATAACACCTTATGAAGATAAACATGGCCTCACTTGGTTTATTGGTATGTCGATTCCAGAAAGTAACCTGCTCGGTGAATTGCCAGAAAACCAAAGAGACAGTTGGCTACTTGGACTCGCGCTTAGCTGCATTGGGATTATCGCAGGATTAATTGCTTTTAATCGTGTGACCCAACCCATCACCTCCACCGCAGACGCCGCAAAACGCCTTGCCAAAGGGGATTGGGACAGCAGTATGCCGAAGTCAGGCAATATCTACGAAACCAGTATGTTGGTAGAGGCCTTCAACGAAATGGCCAACAACCTGAAAGCGTCATTCCAGCAATTGCAGTCTCAACTGACCTATGACTCATTGACCAAACTCTACAGCCGAGAAGGCTTTATCGATGCAGCAAAGAAAAACGCAGTAACCGAAAAAGGCACTCTGTACTTGGTTGGTATCGATCGCTTTCGAGACATCAATGATAGCCTAGGTCACTACAATGGCGACCAACTGCTGATCATCTCTGCCGCTCGCTTGAGAGGCACGCTACCATCGGATTACCTGTTGGCGCGCACGGGCGGTGATGAGTTCGCGATATACGCGCCTAACGTCACCCAAGAGGAAGACGTTCAACTGCTTGCTAACCGCTTGGTTCAAACCTTTGCTTCTCCGTTTGCAATGGAATCTGAAAGTGTTGTGGTTAAGGTTTCGATTGGTGTTGTACATGTCTCAAACGATCAAGATATTACGTCGTGGCTTCGTAACAGCAGCATTGCACTCAGCAATGCTAAACAAGATAAAACACGCGTCAGCATCTATAGTCCTGAGATGGGTAACGCCTCTCGACACCGCACTAAGATGTTGGCTCGACTGAACAAAGCGATTGAGCTGCAGCAATTTGAACCCTTTTATCAGCCAATCATCGACCTAGAATCAGGCACCACGATAGGCGCTGAGGCTTTGGCTCGCTGGGTCACCGACGAAGGTATTATCTCACCACTGGAATTCATTCCACTGGCAGAAGAAACCGGGCTTATCTACGACATTGGTAAGCAGATCCTGCACAAATCTTGTCGAGATACTGCAATTGCAATTGAGTCAGGAAAATGGAGCGAAGACTTCTCAATTCACGTTAACTTATCTGTCGATCAGCTCAGTGAAAGTGGGTTTATTAGTTTAGTGAAAAACACGCTAAGTGATACCAAACTACCGGCCAAAAACCTTACGCTGGAAATCACTGAGTCACGCATCATCGATAATGACCCAACCATCATCGACAATATGCTGACTCTCAAAGCATTGGGAATCTCAATTGCCATTGATGACTTTGGTACTGGTTATTCGTCATTGGCCTACCTGCACAAACTGCCATTTGATTGCTTGAAGATAGACCGCAGCTTTGTCAGTAAGCTAAACAAAGAGAATCTAGACAGCTCTATCGTTGCAGCCATCGTCAACATTACCAAAGGCTTCAAGGTCAGCTTAGTCGCCGAAGGCGTTGAGACTCAGCAGCAAGCAGACCTACTTAAACAGCTGCAATGCCCGCAAGCACAAGGGTTCTTATACAGTCGTCCAGTGCCTTTTGACCAGTGGCCAACCGATCTAAGTAATGCTCAACAGAATGCTAAAACCAAGCAGAATACTGAAGCTAAAGAGAGCATCAGTTAAACCAAGCTGACAGCCTCGAGTGAACAAACCACAGATACAAAAATGCCAGCATGATGCTGGCATTTTTTATGTCTCTATTTTTTATGTGCCTACTCTCAATCGCGCGATTAGATCACGCGAGAGAATTGCTGCTGGCGAGCCTTAGCACGTAGGTATTTGTCGAAACACATACAGATGTTACGAATCAACAAACGGCCACGCAGAGTCACGCGAATCTCTTTGTCGTCGACTTCAACCAACTCATCATTAATGAAGGTTTGTAGAAGCTCTAAGTCTTCCTTGAAGTAACGATTAAAGTTAACCGAGAACTCAGACTCGATCATGGTCTTATCAAGCTTAAAGTTACAAATAAGCTGCTTGATCACTTCACGACGTAGAAGGTCATCGCTATCGAGTGCCACACCTTTCCAAAGTGCGTGGCGCAGGTCGTTGACCTGAGCGTAGTATTTCTTCAGCTCTTTTTGGTTTTGTGCGTAGGCATCACCCACCATAGAGATAGCAGAAACACCGAAACCAATTAGGTCAGCTTCACCTTGGGTCGTGTAGCCTTGGAAGTTACGATGCAGAATGCCTTCACGCTGTGCAACCGCTAGCTCGTCTTCAGGTAGAGCAAAGTGGTCCATACCGATGAACTGGTAACCCGCACCCGTTAGAGTCTCGATAGTATCTTGCAGGATGGCCATTTTCTCTTTTGCTTCCGGCAGGTCTTCATCTTTAATCTTACGCTGCGCCGCAAACAGTTGTGGCATGTGCGCGTAGTTAAATACCGATAGACGACCCGGCTTCATCTCAAGCACTTGCTTCAGTGTTTCAGCGAATAGCGCTTGAGTCTGCTTTGGCAGGCCGTAGATCAAATCTAGGTTAGTCGAACGGAAGCCTAGCTCTTTAGCACGTTGAACCATCGCAATGATGAACTCTTCATCTTGCTCACGGTTAACTAGCTTCTGCACTTCTTTATTGAAGTCTTGAACACCGATACTCAGGCGGTTAAAGCCTTCGTTACGTAGGTGATCGAGCACATCGAGCTCAATCTCACGAGGGTCGACTTCGATACTGATTTCAGCATCCGCCGTGAAGTTAAACTCATCACGCAGAATCATCATCAAACGAGTGATTTGAGTCTTGCTCAAGAAGGTTGGTGTGCCGCCACCGAAATGCAGTTGAGTCACTTCGCGACCATTAAGCAGAGACGCACGCTGGCGGATTTCATGCTCAATCACATCTAGATACTCATCCGCTTTGTGCGAGTGACGAGTAATAACCTTATTACAACCACAGTAGTAACAAAGCTTGTGGCAGAACGGGATATGCACGTAAAGAGAGAGTGGACGCTCTGGGTATTGCGTACACGCCATGTCGTAATCAGCGACGGTAAACGCTTCATGAAACTCCAACGCAGTTGGGTATGAGGTGTAACGAGGTCCCGAATAGTTGTACTTGTTTAAGATCTCTTGATCCCAAACGATTTGCTGATTCGTTGTTACTGGCTTGCTCGACATAGCGGTACTTCCAATTTAGATCCGCGAGAACCTAAGGTCTCTCAAATCATTTTACATACATTAAAATATAGACGGGTTATTTTGCCACACGACTTGTAAGGTCGTTTCAAGACAAAATCTTTTTTTCAGATAAAAACTCAGAACTGCTAGCTTGATCACTAACAATGCACCGAAATACAGGGGTGCAAGAGGTAAGAAGGCTCATTCAGCACTCGGGATTAAAGATAATGAATCTTAAATACACCGTGTATTAAACGAGCCTCTATATTAATAGTCTTAGCGACTAGATCATCTGAATATTGATTTGGTTGTTGAGAGGTTTAACCTTCTCCTGCAACCTTTTCAAATCTTCGATAACCGCATCGTTCAAGCGAGTCTCTGCCTTGTGGCGTGTGAGATTCTGCTGCATGCGTTCTTTCTTCGTCAGTTCCTGTCTTTCCTCTCCGCGCGCCATATCTTTAACGATGTGGTACAGCTCAGAAAGAGCAGGATATTCAGAATCTAAATCGACACGCTCATCACCCTGAACGTTATCCATAATGATACACACTCGGATACTGATCTCAGGTAAATCACACTGCCCTTGAATGCCCGCTAAACACAAAGTATTTACGTTGTCGTAAATCGTCGCGTTACGTTTTTCAATGGCTAGTGCTTGATGCTGCTTTTGCAACTCCGTCTGCTTCTTCACTTGAAGTAGAAGGTAACCTGCGTAAGAGCCCAAGCCGAGAATGATAATTCCACCAGCAATTGCTAATAAGGTTACGTTCATTGGCTATTAACCTTTAAAGCTGTCTAAGTCGAAGTCTTCGAATTGAGATAGCAAGTCTTCGTCAGAGCTTGCTTTCTTCTTAGAGGCAACTGGTGCTTCTTCGAAGATCTCTTCTTCATCTTCTTCTGGCTCTAACAGACCTAAGCGGCCCATTAGGTGTTCGATGCGATCAAGCTTCTCGTCAACGAACTTCTGTAGACCTGCACCTAGGTTTTCACCATTTTCGAGGCGATCTAACAGCGTGTTCAGTTGAGCATCGTTCTCAAGCATCTCTAACTCTTGTTCGTTAGACAGCTTACGCTCTTGTTTCGTTGGCTTCTTCGCTGGTTCAATAATCAGCGGGATTTTTTTCTTGCTGCCTAAACGAGGGTCGCGAGCTTGTGCAGCTTTACGCTGTTTTGCTTCGCTACCATCTGAGTGACGGCTGCCAGATTTTAGGCCTTTACGCTTTTTAACACGCTTACGTTCACGACCTTCAACATCAGATTCGCTACGGTTACGAGTAACCATAGGTTCCGGAGCGCCAAGAGCTCCCGGCTTTCTTGATTTTTTACTACGAGCCATTACTGCACTTTCCTCAGTAAAATTACATCATTTCCAAAAAATTCTAGTTCGAGCTTATCCCGCTCTGCCAAAAACTGGAATGTTTGACGACTAAAGAAGACAACATGAGTCGGGTCATTCTTATAGTGCCAACCAGCAAACGCATCTACGTCTATTACTAGCTTAGTCATAAGACCAATCCAGCCTCTGGGTTTAACTAAATTCAACCATTGCTGCCACACTTTGTCTGGGTGATAAATATGTTCAATCACCTCGGTGGCAGTCATAAAGTCGTACGTTTTTTCCAACACAGAAGTCTCTGGGTGGTAATAGATATCGTACAACTCCATGGTGTGTCCGGCTTCTTCTAACATGATAGATAGCGTAGGGCCTGGGCCACAACCAAAATCCAACCCTTGTGAGTTAGATGAAATTTTGTCTGTTAGTGGATCTGCGATGCGAGATAAAAAGCGGCGATAGCCTGCATCACTAGGATCGTTCTCATGGAGATCATAGTGTGCTTTTTCTTCTTTTGCTTCTAACCTTTGTTCAGGTTTAACAAATACCAGTTCACATTGCTGACACTGCAGATAGGCTCTGCGTTTGTCTTCAAAATAGTGATTCACGCCTTGGTGATGGCATAAGGGACAAGTATACATAGCACATCCTTAAACAGGGATGCGAAACATACCAGAAACTGCGTTTATAGTGGAGAGGTATTGGGTGTTTTTTCATCAAATCAATAAAAAAAGCGATAGGAAAACCTATCGCTCTCTAAATCTGCCTATATCGGCCAAAATTTGCATACTCAACTTGGTACACAAATCTCCATTTGTTATTGGTGCTTTCCATGCCAAATTTGTTTGTTGTTCATCGTCCTGATGAGTTTTGGCTATCCTTTTCTAACACCTTGTTGCTGGGCTGTCCTAGCCTGATCCATTTCTGTCTATACCGTTAGACTAGATGATCATCCATATCTAAGTCAGCTCCTAGCTGATGGCGGTTACTTTACCGTGTTACAAAAAGACTACAATAGTGCGAGTTCACACTTTCGAACACAAATTGATCACACATAGATAAATCAGACATAAGCGATTGATTCATAACTGGTGGCAATCAAAAGAAACTAACCAAAAAGAAAACGCCCCGACCATAATTGATCGGGGCGTCTCTTCAATCTCGCTCGAACGTACATTTCCTCACTCTGGCTAAGAGCAAGAAACCGACAAATTAGTGTAGACCACCAACGTACTTCGATAAGGTATCAATTTCTGCGTCTGTTAACTTTTTAGCTACATCACGCATCATCGCATTCATGTCGTTATTACGGTTACCATCGCGGAATTTTTCAAGTTGAGCCTTGATGTAATCTGCGTGTTGACCAGAAATCTTAGGGAAACCAGAAAGTTCGGTACCGTTACCACGTGGGCCGTGACAAGCAATACACGCCGTTAGGCCGCGTTCTGCGTTACCCGCCGTGTAAAGAACCTTACCTTCATCTACTACATTTTCAGGAGTAGAGTTACTAGAGATAGGTAGAGATGCGTAGTATGCCGCTAGGTCAGCCATATCTTCTTCAGATAAAGGCATCGCCATTGCACCCATTACAGGTTCGTAACGACCTTGCTTACCACCACTTGTCATACCTAGCTTAAGCTCTTTTAACTGCTTCTCTAGGTACTTCTCATGTTGACCAGCCAGCTTAGGGTACTGAGTGATCAGACTGTTGCCGTCAGCACCGTGGCAGGCAACACATGTTTGTGATTTGGCTTTACCAGCTTCAATACTACCTTGAGCCCATACTGAGCAGCTGGCTAAAAGACTCAAAATTAGCGCTAATTTCTTCATGACATTCCATTATAATTATCAAGCTTCCAGTACCACTCTATGTTGCCACTCATGGTACAATAGGCGACCTTATGCCGAGCACGGTTATTTTACACAAATTCACAAAAAAGTAATCAATCGACTACACAAAGTCGAGATGGAGTTAACAGTGAGCGTAAAAATTCATTATCAAAACACGCATTTCATTACCAGTGCACCTGATATTCGTCATTTACCAGAAGACGAAGGGATCGAAATTGCGTTTGCAGGACGCTCCAATGCTGGTAAATCTAGCGCACTAAACCGCGTTACAAACCAAAAAAGCTTGGCGAAAACCAGTAAGACACCAGGTCGAACTCAGCTAATTAACCTATTTAAGGTGACAGACGGTTGTCATATCGTCGATTTACCTGGATATGGCTTCGCTCAAGTACCACTTGAGATGAAGAAAAAATGGCAGAAGTCACTAGGTGAATACCTACAACGACGTGAAAGCCTAAAAGGTCTAGTGGTATTGATGGATATCCGTCACCCAATGAAAGACCTTGACCAACAAATGATCTACTGGGCTATCGATAGCCGCATCCCAGTACAGGTTTTGTTAACAAAAGCAGACAAACTGAAAAGCGGTGCGCGTAAAGCACAGCTACTGAAAATCCGTAACGATGCAAAATCTTTCGGTGGTGATGTAGCAGTTGATGTCTTCTCTTCTATGAAAGGCATCGGTGTTGACCAACTGCGTGCCAAGATGGATGAGTGGTTCGCGCCAGCGCTTGCAGACCAGCTTATCGATGAGCTAGCAGACGAAGAACACAACGATTCAGAGTAGTCTCTATATAGAGGGACTCGATCACGACTATCAAGTGATCGCACCTTATCAATACCCTGCCTTATATAGGTGGGGTATTTTTTTACCTATAAATTAGCGGGTTAAACTCAAAAACTAAGGATAAAAAACAAGATAAACCCGTTATAAGCAACAGAAGTGGACCATACTAAAAAACAGACTTTGATAAACAGAATATAGAGAAAGGAATACTCATGTGGAAAACACTCTTGGCCGTAATGGCAATGATGCTGATACCTGTTATAGGCCACGCCTCTGAAGCAGAACCCACGGAAGCACCGCTGATCAACGTCGATATGACCTTAGACCTCGACGGTATGGAAAAGTACGCTCAGGAAGCAACTGAGTCACTCGAAGTGATATCACAATCTTTGCAAGCCATCGTCAATAATCCTAACCTCAGCGACGAACAACAACTGGCGCTTAATCAAACGGTTGAAAGCATCAACAAGCTTGCAGACACAACCAAGACCTCGCTCAATCAACTGCCACAAGCCTTAGATCAATCACGCGTCGCCTTTAAACAGACAAGCCAAACGTTGCTCGATGATATCCAAACCAAAGTCATCATCGCGCTGGTTGCCGTTGTCGGTGTGATAATTATCGCTCTGACCGCTATTTACCTGCTAATCCTCAAGCCCATACAACAAACCTTGGTTAAAGCGACCAACAATATCTCCTCTATGGCGCAATCTATCCAAATCACTGCCGAAGCACTGAAATACAGCACCGAGAAGCAGCAAGAAATCATGGACTACATTGAGCATTCACCTACTCAATGCTCTGATAAATAAGGCGTGAGCCATCAATCCTTTATCGGCAACTTGTAAAATAAAAGTTATTTCAAATGACAAAACAATCAATTTAAGTGTGGATTTAAATTACCAATTGCTGATCAAATTCCAGATTTAGGACAAATTGTGGATTAGCTAGAGTGTGAGAAAAAGAGTAATACAAGGCACTAAAAAGAAGCGGATTTACAGGGGAATGGTAGGTTGGAAATATTTTTCTTTCGCACAAGAAAAAACGCCCCAGTCAAATGCTGACTGGGGCGGCTGAATCAGCCTAATCCAATAACGTGAAACAAAAGGTCTGAAAGATAGAACATCTTACCTCTGTACCCTACGAGATTTAATGTACAACAATTGCTCAGAAATGAAAACAACTTTTGTAGTTTTTTTTCATGAATGTTTTATTAAAACACCTAAAACCTTTTCACGATTCAACTTTATTCGAGACAAAAAAAAGCCAGTGTTTGTGCACTGGCTCATACTAATTTGCGTAATAAGGTCAAAAACTGATTAGTGGGCTTGATCCCAGTTGTCACCGTGGCCAGCTTCCGCCACAAGGGGGACTTCTAGCTCTGCAGCTGATTCCATCAATTCTTGTACTTTACTTTCAATTTCGGCTAAAGATGACTCTTCTACTTCAAATACCAATTCATCGTGTACTTGCATCAATAACTTAACTCGACCATCGCCTTCCGCTTGGATCCATTCATCAACCAATAGCATCGCTTTCTTGATGATGTCTGCCGCTGTACCTTGCATTGGCGCGTTGATCGCCGCACGCTCAGCTGCTTTACGACGCATGCCATTACGAGATTGAATTTCAGGAAGGTGCAAACGACGACCGTAAATGGTTTCAACGAAGCCCTGCTCTGAAGCGGCACTGCGTGTGTCTTCCATGTACTGCATTACACCAGGGTAGCGCTCGAAGTAAGTATCCATGTAATGCTGTGCTTCGCCACGAGGAATGCCTAGCTGCTTAGCTAAACCAAAGGCACTCATACCGTAGATAAGACCGAAGTTAACAGCCTTGGCACGACGACGTTGTTCTGTCGTTACATCCTCAATATTAACGCCGATGATCTCAGCCGCCGTTGCTGCGTGGATATCTTTGCCTTGTTGGAATGCTTCCAGAAGCGCTTTGTCACCCGATAGGTGCGCCATGATACGCAATTCAATTTGAGAGTAATCGACCGCTAGAATCTTCCAACCATGCTGTGCAACGAATGCTTGGCGGATACGACGACCTTCATCATTACGAATTGGGATATTCTGTAGGTTTGGATCAGTAGAAGACAGACGACCCGTCGCCGTTACCGCTTGGTGGTAAGACGTATGAACACGACCGGTTTCAGCGTTGATCATCTTCGGCAGCTTATCGGTGTAAGTTGATTTCAGCTTCGCAAGGCCACGATACTCAATGATCAGTTTAGGTAGCGGGTAATCAAGCGCCAGCTCTTGTAGTACTTCTTCATTGGTTGAAGGGGCACCTGATGGCGTTTTCTTAATAACAGGCAAGCCCATCTTTTCAAAAAGAATCGCTTGCAGCTGTTTTGGTGAGTTCATGTTGAACTCTTGCTCTGCAATCTCGTAAGCTTTCTGTTCTAGTTCATCAAGACGAACCGCAATCTCTTGCGATTGAGCGCCTAGCAACATGTCGTCGATGAATACGCCAGTGCGTTCAATACGAGACATCACTGGAATCAGTGGTACTTCTATCTCTTCATAAATCGCTTTTAGCTTTTCATCTTGCTCGATGTTTTCCATTAAACGGTTATGAAGACGTAGTGTTACGTCCGCATCTTCTGCAGCGTATGGAGACGCTTCACCCAGCTCAATCTGGTTGAAAGTAAGCTGCTTCTTACCTTTACCTGCGATCTGCTCGAATGAGATGCAGCTGTGCTGTAGGAAGCGCAGCGCTAGGTTATCCATATCATGCTTGCCGCCAACACTATTGAAGACGTAAGACGCTAGCATGGTGTCGTGCTTGATGCCTTTCATCTCGATACCGTAGCGCGCTAAAACGCTCATGTCGTATTTCAGGTTTTGACCGACTTTAGCTTGTGCGTCATCTTCAAGAATCGGCTTAAGCTGTTCAAGTACCCAATCACGATCGAGTTGTTGAGGTGCATCTAGGTAGTCATGGGCAACTGGTACGTAAGCGGCAACGCCTTCTTCGGTTGCGAATGATAGACCAACAAGGTTAGCCACCATGTAGTCCAAGCTGTCTGTTTCAGTATCAAAGGCAAATACCTCTGACGCTTTCAGTTTCTCTAGCCACGCATTAAAAGAGGCTTCATCTAGGATGGTTTCGTAGTTGCTGCGATCAATCGTCACTGCAGAGGTATTCATTTCTACAGTAGATGTAGTTGATGCCGCGCTGCTGCGCACTGCACCCGACTTCTCATCCGCCTCAACCACACCGCTGCCGCCTTCAAGTAGCTCGTTCAACCAAGATTTGAAGACCAATTGACCGTATAGCTTAATCAGCTCATCCGTGTTTGGTTGTGCTTTTACAAGCGATTCAGGTGTCTCTTCTAGCTCGACGTCGAGTTTGATCGTTGCCAGCTCGTAAGACATCTCAGCGTTGTCTTTATTATCAATCAGCTTCTTAGCCATGGTCTTTGAACCACGGAAACCAAGCGCCGCAATATCATCAAGATTTTGGTACAGCTTTTCGATGCTACCAATGCCTTGCAGTAACGCTGTCGCAGTCTTATCACCAACACCCGGAACACCTGGGATGTTATCGACTTTATCGCCCATCAGCGCAAGGTAGTCGATGATAAGCTCTGGTGGAATACCAAACTTCTCAATAACGCCTTCACGATCCATCACCACGTTAGTCATTGTGTTGATCAGGGTAACGTTGTCATCAACCAGCTGCGCCATATCTTTATCACCAGTACTGATAAGCACAGGCATACCCATCTCAGAAGCTTGAGAAGCAAGCGTACCTATCACGTCATCCGCTTCAACGCCAGGAATTGAGATAAGTGGCAAGCCCATCGCACGAATCACATTGTGCAAAGGTTCGATCTGGCAACGAAGATCGTCAGGCATTGGTGGACGGTTTGCTTTGTACTCTGGGTACATGTCATCACGGAACGTCTTTCCTTTCGCATCAAAAATAACCGCAATACGATCAGAAGCAAATTGACGCATCATGCTACGCAGCATGTTAACTACACCATAAACGGCGTTAGTTGGGATATCACCATTGCTCATTGTGCCAGGGTAAGCATGGAACGCGCGATATAGGTAAGAAGAGCCATCGATCAGAATCAATGGATTATCAGGAATACGAGCCATAATATTTGTGTATCCAGTAAGTACAGAAATTATCTGTTAAGAATGCCACGTCTGTTGGTTGGATTCCACGTTGTCGATCCGTATCCGTTCACTCGGTTGTGTTCGTTATAATCAATTTGTTGTTATTTTTTTGTTCTTAGACACAAGCGTTCTGTGGATAACTCTGTTTATATTATTTATCCACCCTGTTGAGAACTAAGGTAAACCAAGTAAAAAACAAAAATAAACAACTGAAAATAAAGGATAAAATTACAGATCGAACATATGATCAACGATCTTTTTTCGATCTTGCATTGTGGAAAAGAATGCTGATGGCGTTTTATTCATAAAAATACGTGCCACTAAATATGCATCTTGTTGAAATAGAGATATAAAAAAAGCGACACCCGAAGATGTCGCCTAGCAAAAACCGGTAAAGCCATTCAAATTGAATACCACAGCTTTACCTAAAAGCTATAAATTACACTGGAAGCAATGTGAGCAATGTCGTGTCAAAAAGAACTTAGTACAAGTTCGCGAGAATTCTGTTGGGTAACCAAGTTGATACTTGAGTACTTAACATCCTTGTGAACATTTCCTCATTCCCTAAGACAGGTTTAATAATAATGATTCTCATTTAATAGTCAACCAGTAAATGATAATAAATCTCATTTAATTTCATTTTCATGTTTTATCTCGCGGCTAAAAACAATTCACAGTACTGATAATTGCTTCAAAAAATGGATTCTATTTTCATTAATATCTTCTTTTTCTTCCAGTTTTTCGATTTGATAACCGTTTCTCAATAGCAGGCGTAACATCGCGGGGAACTGGTTACGAGATTTCACTTTCAGCTGCTTATAACCTTGTTGTTGCGCCCACAGCTCCTGAACATCTAATTGAGACTGTGCGACCCCTTTGTTTCTTGCGAGTGGTGACACACCACCAAACCAACTGTAAAAAGTCTGCTGATCCAATTCATAACCGATCTTAAAGCCAAGCAGCACTCCTGCCTCTTCTGCCACTAAGATCAGGTTCTTCTTTCCTGATAATCGCTCAGAAAGAGAAGTCACACTCTCTTTTTTAGCAAACTCAGAGATCTGATCCACAATCGAAACCACTTCTTCCAGTGAGCCTTCACGTACGATGACTGACATCTTATTTCATCCTCATAAACGAAAGGGCTGGCACAATGGCCAACCCTTTTAGTGATCAGTTAAGCAACGCTAGATCGTTACTTTTCTTTTAGGTGCTCTGCTGCTTGTGCGTTGTCTTCTGCAAGCCACTCAGCCACATCTTTAGCGAAGTAAGTCAGAATGCCATCGGCACCAGCACGCTTAAAGCACAGCAGTGATTCCATAACGGTGTCGCGCTCTTTCAGCCAACCGTTTTGAATTGCTGCTTTGTGCATCGCGTATTCACCAGACACTTGGTAAGCAAATGTCGGCGCTTGCAGTTCATGCTTCACACGGCGCACGATGTCTAGGTAAGGCATACCTGGCTTCACCATCACCATATCTGCACCTTCATTAAGATCCATCGCCACTTCGTGAATTGCTTCATCGCTGTTTGCAGGATCCATCTGGTAGTTCTTCTTGTTACCACCTTTCAGGTTCGAAGCACTGCCAACGGCATCGCGGAATGGGCCGTAGTAGCAAGAGGCATATTTCGCCGAGTAAGCCATGATTTGGGTGTGAATATGACCCGCTTCTTCTAGCGCTTCACGGATTTTACCAATACGACCGTCCATCATATCCGATGGCGCAACCACGTCAGCGCCCGCCTCAGCATGAGACAGCGCCTGCTTGATCAGAACCTCAGTGGTCTCATCATTCATCACGTAGCCATCTTCATCGATGATGCCGTCTTGGCCGTGTGTGGTGAACGGGTCTAGTGCTACATCAGTGATAACACCAATGTTTGGGACATGTTCTTTTAATGAGCGTACTGCACGCTGAACCAAACCTTCAGAGTTATGGGCCTCAGCTGCGCATAAGCTTTTAGCATCTTGGTTCACGACTGGAAATAGAGCAATCGCAGGAACACCCAGCTTAGACAGGTAGTCCGCTTCCTCAAGCATAAGGTCGATCGACAGGCGTTCAACACCCGGCATAGACTCTACAGGCTCGCGGCGGTCTTTACCCATCAGGATAAACATTGGGTAGATTAGATCATCCACAGACAATTGATTTTCTGCCATTAGGCGACGGCTAAAGTCGTGCTTACGCATACGGCGCATACGGCGACCTGGGAATTGACCTTGAATTGAAACAGACACTAGATTCTCCTTGCCTAGTCTAAGCACCGAAATACTTAGATATGAAAAGTGCTAAATACAGGCAAAAGCATATCACTGATGGCTCAGGACGCTAGCAGTAAAATATAAAACCCACTCAAAAACAGGGAGAAATGGCAAAAAATGACCTTCTCCTCACACTGCCGTATACTCATGACAACTCAGTAAAGACCGCTTTCAGGACAAAACAATGATCGATACCCATGCTCATATTTATGCGAGTGAATTTGATGAAGACCGCGAGCAAGTTGTAGAGCGCGCACTGGCTCAAGGGATTGATACCATTCTATTGCCGAACATCGACTTAGAATCTATCGAGCCAATGCTAGCGACGGAAGCTCAGTTTCCTGATGTGTGCCGTTCAATGATGGGCTTACACCCTTGTTATGTGAATGGAAATATTGAAGAAACACTAAAGACCATTCGTGCTTGGTTCGACAAGCATAACTTCATCGCCGTGGGTGAGATTGGTATCGACCTGTACTGGGATAAAACCTTTAAGGCCCAACAAGAGATGGCTTTCGTGACTCAGTTACAGTGGGCAAAAGAGCTCGATCTACCCGTGGTGATCCACACGCGCGACTCCATTGAAGAGACACTTGAGCTACTGAAACAAGAGCAAGATGGCAGCTTACGTGGCGTATTCCACTGTTTTGGCAGCAGCTTAGAAGAAGCTCAAGCGATCAACGCTCTAGGATTCCACCTCGGATTAGGTGGTGTTTCGACCTTTAAGAATTCAGGGATGGATAAGGTGATCCCACATCTGGATATGAATTACGTCATCCTAGAAACAGATTGCCCCTACTTGGCACCGACACCAAATCGCGGCAAACGCAATGAGCCATCCTACACAGAATTGGTCGCAAAACGCATCGCCGAACTGCGCGGAATTACCCTAGAAGAAGTCGAAAACATAACCACAACAAATGCTAAGTCATTGTTTAATTTATGATAAATCTATTAATAAGATAATTTTATGAATTTATAGCCGATTTATTTGTTAAAGCAAAGTGATGTGTATACTATCAACCACCTGCATATGGAGGTAGTTGATTATGTGTGACCATTCACAACATTTACAACGTCAGCATCGAACCCTATGGCATAAAATTTTGGGCATTAAAGAGCTCTATATATGTCAGAACTGTGGCTATCAGTTAAAGATTCGATAAACGGACATAATAAAAAAGCGGCCCTAGGCCGCTTTTTTATTATGTGATTTTTGCTTGAGAACGCGCTCGAACATGTTCTCAAAGAATCTTGCGAATCAAGACTCGGCTTCTTCTTCGTCAGCATCTGGCTTACGCACATAGAAGCGCGCAAAGAACAGACCAATCTCAAACAGAATACACATTGGAATCGCCAATAGTGTTTGTGAGATCATATCTGGTGGTGTCAGCATCATACCGATGATGAAAGCACCCACGACAATGTAAGGACGCTTTTCAGATAAAGCCTTCGGCGTTGTTGCTCCAGTCCAACACAACAAGATAATCGCGACAGGCACTTCAAAAGCAATACCGAACGCAAAGAACAGCGCGAGTACAAAATCGAGATAGCTCGATATGTCTGTTGCGAACTCTACCTGCCCCAAAGAGATAGCCGTGAAGAAGCTAAATACCAGCGGGAATACCACGAAGTAAGCAAACGCTACACCACAGTAAAACAACAAAGAACTCGATGCCAAAAGCGGCATGATCAAGCGCTTCTCATGCTTGTATAAACCCGGAGCAACAAACGCCCACACCTGATACAAAATAAACGGCACCGCGACAAAAATAGACGCGATTAAGGTTAATTTCAGTGGTGTGAAAAATGGCGATGCAACATCCGTTGCGATCATCGTCGCCCCTTCAGGTAGACGATCTACTAAAGGTGCTGATACGAATTCATAAATATCATTAGCAAAATAAATTAGCCCGATAAACACAACCAGAACCGCGACAATCGCGCGCAATAGGCGATTACGTAGTTCCAGAAGGTGGCTAATTAAAGGCTGTGTCTGCTCAGTCGAAGACATGTCAAACCTCTTAAACAGGAAGATCGAAAAGGAGCCGCGCACCTATCTATCCAGTTGAATTGGTATCCACTTGAATAGATATCTACTTGAATAGCTATCGACTTAAACATCTAGCGACTCAAGTATCAAACGACTCCTCCTTGCGAGACTATTCGGCTTTCTTATCTGACGGTGCTGAAGCTTCGCTGCTAGTCTGAATGGTTTCAGGCTCAGCAGTTTCCGTGACACTAGGTTTAGTCTCACTTGGCTTATCAGACTCAGGCTTAGCATACGGACGTTGAACCTCAGCAGCGGCCTGCTTAAGTTCATCGACTGACGCCTTAAGGTCTGGAGATAAATCTTCCATACCCATTTGTTCCGCCTTACGTAGGTTTTCTTGTAGCTCTTGCACCTTAAGCTCGTGAGAAAGTTCATCTTTCACACTGTTTGCCATACTTTTCGCCGCACCAACAAACTTGGATACGCTACGAATCGCAACAGGCAAACGCTCAGGTCCTAAAACCACTAACCCAACGACAGATATTAATACCAGTTCCCAAAAACCGATATCAAACACGATTTACGCCTGCTCTTTGTCTTTCTTTGTTTCAGCAGTCGCTTCTGTCTTCTGCTGTTCAATATTCTTTGGTTCGAAGTCTGCATCTTTCTTATCTGCAGGCTTGTCTTCATCGCTCATCGCTTTTTTGAAGCCTTTAACCGCTGAACCTAAGTCACCACCCATGCCGCGCAGTTTCTTTGTTCCGAATAGCAAAATTACAATTACAGCAATGATTAGAAGTTGCCAAATACTGATACCACCCATTGTCATTGTCCTCGGGTCTGTCTACACATAAAAAAATATTAAGAGAGTCTACTGTCTAACGACGGTAAGCTCGCCAACTAAGCAACCAAAATGTGACACCTGCGATGCCACAGCCCATAGATAGCTGCTCATAAGGGCTTGAAACTAATATTGCGGAGCATACGACTAAAGTTGCTCCAACACCAAACAAAAACTTTCCAGTTGCTTGTTGGCGCTTACTATCTCTATAGCCTTGATAGAGCTGATCCATTCTGTGGTTCATCGCTTTACCTTGGCGTAAGCTGTCATAAAGTAGCTCCGGCAGCTCTGGCAGTTTTTCTGCCCAGAATGGCGCGCGCTCTTTCACTGCGTTGATCACAGCTTGCGGCCCCACCTGATTCATCATCCAAGTTTCAAGGAAAGGCTTAGCCGTTGCCCACAAATCAAGTTGCGGATACAACTGGCGACCTAGGCCTTCCACATACAACAAGGTCTTCTGTAGAAGCACCAACTGAGGCTGAACCTCCATGTTGAAACGTCTTGCTGTATTAAATAAGTTTAGCAACACATGGCCAAATGAGATCTCGCCAAGTGGTTTTGCAAAAATTGGTTCACACACCATGCGAATCGCGAACTCAAAGTCGTTGACGTTGGTGTCGTGTGGCACCCATCCCGAATCAACGTGCAGCTCAGCGACTTTACGGTAATCTCGGTTGAAGAAAGCCAGCAGGTTCTCTGCTAAATAACGCTTATCTTCGCTGTTGAGTGTGCCGACAATGCCGCAATCCAAACCTATCCACTGCGGGTTATCTGGATTTTCTGGGTTAACGAATACGTTGCCCGGGTGCATGTCTGCATGGAAAAAGCTATCACGGAACACTTGGGTGAAGAATACCGTCACACCACGTTCGGCGAGCAATTTCATGTTAGTGCCGTTGGCGTTTAGCGTCTCAATATCCGAAACCTGAATACCATAGATTCGCTCTGACACCATCAAGGTTTCACTGCTTAAATCAGGGATAACCTCTGGAACATACAGCTCTTCACTGCCTTCAAAATTACGTCGAAGTTGAATCGCATTGGCCGCCTCACGGCGCAGGTCTAGTTCATCCAGTAAGGTTTTCTCGTACTCGTGAACCACCTCAACAGGTTTCAAACGACGTGCTTCAGGAAGCGACTTAGCGACTATACGCGCCATTCGGTGCATCAGTTTTAGATCTGCATCAATCACCGGGCGAATATCAGGGCGAATTACCTTGAGAACAATCTCACGGCCGCTCTCTTTGAGTTTCGCAGTATGCACCTGAGCAATAGAAGCCGAAGCCAAAGGCTCAATATCAAAGTCGGTAAACCAGTTATCTAAACTGCCACCGAGCGCCTTTTCCATATCTTGTTTAGCCAGTTCACCATCAAATGGCGCAACTTGGTCTTGCAACAGTGCCAGCTGATCCGCGATATGAGGAGGGAACAGATCGCGACGTGTCGACATCATCTGTCCGAACTTGATCCACACAGGGCCAAGTTCTTGCAGCGCGAGGCGTAAGCGATGACCCAACTCTTTATCTTGATGCTTGTTTTTAAGCCAAAACAGTGACTTTCGCGCCAATAAAGGGGCTTTGGTCAATTGGTGCTCAGGCATCAATTCATCAAGGCCATATTCCAACTGTACCTTGATAATATGATAAAGACGTTTCAGTTCTGTTGGGGTCATGCTTTCTCCAACAAAGCGTTCAACTTAGCTTCAAGGCGTGCTGCTGAGCTTTTTACGTCATCAACCTGATCGCAAAAATGTGCCACTTCTAATGGCGCTGGAGCAATCTTCCACTCTTCAGTTAATACCTGAGCGAGGTGGTTTTGATGCTTAGTCGCTTGCTTAGCCACAAGGCCGCCAACATTCTTAACGCCTTGCACCAAGGTATGCGCAACCACATCACCTGTCACACGCGACAACCACTCTTCCAAATCCGGCTTGCAGTCTGTCATCAGTTGAGCGAATTTTTGAGCCAGTTGAATATCACCTTCTAAGATCAGCTTATCTTGCTTGATCAGCTTGGTGATGTTCGATTGCTCACGCAGTTCAGGTAACACCGATAGGTTCAAAGATAGGTAGCAGTCAGGCTGCCCTTCGTATTCTGACAACACATCAATCTGTTGGCTGAAAACGAAAGTGAGTGTTTTATTCAACTCTTTCAAATTGACTTGAATGATCTGCCCCTTTAAACGAGACAAACGACGAACCAAAGCTGGATCATCGTTCACGAAAGTATTTAAAGAGGTTTCAATAACCGCGGTTACCAATGGATCAAATGGCATGACTGTCCTTACCTTTGAAAACGGATAAGCCTTAACCTATCCGTTCTATCTTTATTCTTATTGTTTAGCACGCTCAGCGAGCCTGCTACCAAGTTCGACTAGAACTTGTAACCGCGGTGCAGCGCAACAATGCCGCCCGTTAGGTTGAAGTATTTTGTATTTTCAAAACCCGCTTCTTGCATCATGCCTTCCAAAGTCTCTTGATTTGGGTGCATGCGGATAGATTCTGCAAGATAACGGTAACTGTCTGCGTCGTTAGCAATTAGCTCACCCATTTTTGGCAATAGGTGGAAAGAGTATGCGTCGTAAACCTTTGATAGTGGCTCAAGCACTGGCTTAGAAAACTCAAGAACCAACAGACGACCACCCGGCTTAAGCACGCGGTACATAGAACGCAGCGCTTGGTCTTTATCGGTTACGTTACGCAGACAGAAGCTGATGGTAATACAATCGAAGTAGTTATCTGGGAAAGGTAGCTCTTCAGCGTTCGCTTGTACGTAGTGTACGTTGCCAACAATGCCGCTATCACGCAGCTTATCACGGCCAACATTCAGCATTGAGTTGTTGATATCAGCAAGAACCACGTGGCCTTTTTCACCAACAATACGCGAGAATTTCGCAGTAAGGTCGCCAGTACCACCACCAAGATCTAGGATACGCTGACCAGGGCGAACGCCACTGCAATCAATCGTGAATCGCTTCCACAAGCGGTGAACACCACCCGACATTAAGTCATTCATGATGTCGTATTTAGCGGCTACAGAGTGAAATACCTCTGCTACTTTCGCGACTTTTTCGTCTTTCGCGACTGTTTCGAAACCAAAGTGTGTGGTTTCTGACTCTACTGCTGAATTTGTCTGCACGCTTGTGTCCATAATGCTGTTATCTACCATGGTAAGTTCTCATCGACAGCACGCTCCGTGTTTAGAGGCGCTGCGGCCGATTAGTTTACTTTATCCTCAGCGGGTTGTCTTTCTACTAAGGAGGCATTTTCTGAAAAAGCCTCATTTTGCGCCATTTCGGCCAAACCAATCGAGATAGGTTTCTTCACCTCAACCCCAAGTTGCTTGAAGCTTTCGGCCTGACGAATCACGTTGCCACGGCCTGTGACTAGCTTATTCATCGCACCTTGATAGCTTTGGTTAGCTCTATCTAGTGAGCTACCAAGGCCTTCCATGTCATCAACAAACAAGCGTAACTTGTCGTAAAGCTTGCTTGCACGTTCCGCGATAACTTGTGCGTTCTGATTCTGCCTTTCGTTACGCCACAGGTTATCAATGGTACGCAATGCCACCAGCAGAGTGGTTGGGCTGACCAAGATAATGTTTTGCTCCATCGCATCTTTCACCAAGCTAGGGTCGGCTTGAATCGCGACTTGGAATGCAGGCTCGACGGGAATAAACATCAACACGTAATCCAAGCTTTGGATACCTTTAAGCTGATGATAATCCTTCTGGCTTAGCCCTTTGATGTGCGCTCTTAACGACACCAAGTGATCACGCAGTGCAGCATCACGCTGCTGATCGGTTTCAGCATTGAAATAACGTTCAAACGCGACCAACGCCATTTTCGAATCCACCACTACTTGCTTATCTTGTGGCAGGTGGACAATTACATCGGGTTGATAACGCTTGCCAGCATCGTTTTGTAGGTTCACTTGCGTTTGGTATTCATGACCTTCTCGCAGGCCTGATTCAGCAAGCACACGAGCCAATACCACCTCACCCCAGTTACCTTGCTGCTTATTATCACCTTTAAGCGCCTGAGTCAGGTTAACCGCTTCACGCGTCATACTTTCATTGAGGCGTTGTAGATTTTTCAGTTCATGCACTAAGGTGTGGCGCTCTTTGGCTTCTTGGCTAAAGCTGTCATTAACCTGCTTCTTGAAGCCTTCTAATTGCTCTCTCAACGGCGATAACAAGCCTTCTAAGCTTTGCTTATTCTGTTGATCGACCTTAGCGGTTTTGGTTTCAAACAGCTGATTGGCAAGATGCTCGAACTGTTGCTTTAAGCGTGATTCCGCTTGTTCTAACAGTTGCAACTTTTCACTGTTGGCGAGGTTTTCCTGATCGTGCCTTGCTTCTTGCTCGCGAAGTTCGGCTTCCAATTCAGATTTATGGTCTTTCAGCACATTGATCTCATCGGCATACTGCTGACGTTCTTGCTTCACCGCTTCAAAGTAGCGAAGCTTTTCCATCGCAGCCATCACCTTGCCGTGCGCTTGCTTAAGTTCGAATGCCGCTTTGTCTCGGTCGTCGTCCAACTCATCAAGCTCTTGCTGCGCCTCTGCGAGTGATGATTTGAGCTGCGACTGCTGAGATTCATGCAACAAACGATCGGACTCTAGCTGCTGCTCGAGCAATCGCTGCTGAAAAGAGAGCTTCTGTTTAACCCACCAACCCACGACACCACCACTGACGAGCGCGCCAGAAATTGCAGCAATAAGCGTTGCCTGATGTTCGATAATCCATTGCATGATAATGATTTAGCCTAATTGGAAATAACTCATTAAATGGTATTTTGATACTGGATAAATGTCCAGTTTGCCGTATTAAAATTCGACAGATAGACTAAGCGCTCCGTATTCTGTCCCATCAAATTAGAATGAGTTGCTATGAACGAACGTCGTGCCTTGGGCTTTGGTCTTTCCGCAGTGCTACTGTGGTCAACGGTCGCTACCGCTTTTAAGCTGACCCTTGCTGAGTTTTCACCGATTCAAATGCTGACTATTGCCAGTATTGTGTCGTCGATTGCGCTGATCGTCGTTTGCGCCTTTCAAGGTAAACTTTCTCAGCTAAGTACTACGTTTCTTTCAAACCCTTGGTATTACCTGCTGCTCGGTTTAGTTAACCCACTGGCTTACTACCTGATTCTATTCAAAGCATACGACCTGCTGCCCGCTTCTCAAGCTCAAGCGATTAACTACAGCTGGGCAATCACCCTAACTTTAATGGCAGCGGTTTTTCTGGGACAAAAGATTCGTAAGCAAGATTGGATTGCGTGTACCTTCAGCTACGCAGGTGTCGTGGTCATCGCCACTAAAGGCGACGTGTTAGGCATGCAGTTCGATAGCCCACTCGGTGTCGCATTGGCTCTGCTTTCAACTCTACTTTGGGCAGGCTACTGGATTCTCAACACCAAAAACAAGGCTGATCCTGTGGTTGGCGTACTGCTTGGGTTCTTAGTGGCGCTGCCATTCGCGATTGGTTTAACCATTTACGAGGGCGAAAGCTTTAGCCAAATTACGGCGCAGGGTTGGATGGCGGTGACTTATGTTGGCCTATTTGAGATGGGGATTACCTTTGTGTTATGGCTATCGGCACTGAAACTGACCAACAACACAGCCCGTATCAGTAACCTAATTTTCGCCTCACCGTTTATCTCGTTGATGCTACTTTCGACCATTATTGGCGAAGAAATCCACCCCGCGATACTGTTTGGTTTGGTACTGATCATTGCTGGTTTGGTGATTCAACAGATCAAGTTTTCAAAAAACAAGACCGTTGCTAATGAGAACTAAAAGCGTCGATTGATCGCGAAATTCTTCAATTTAGTCGGCTTTAACTCTAAATAAGATACAAAAATGGCGAGTCACGTGACTCGCCATTTTTATGTAACCTGAACTAGTGGATAAGCGAAGTGCTTACACCCACTGACCTGCTGCAAAGCCAGAACTCCAGCACCATTGGAAGTTGTAGCCACCCAACCAGCCCGTCACGTCCATCACTTCGCCAATGAAATAGAGGCCAGAAACGCTCTTACATTCCATGGTTTTTGAAGATAGATGGTTAGTATCGACGCCGCCTAAAGTCACTTCTGCAGTTCGATAGCCTTCAGTACCATTAGGTGCGATTTTCCAGTTCTCTAGATGCTCGACAATGTCATTCAACTGCTTTTCGTTGAACTGCTTAAGCGGTTTGTCTTCCAGCTCTTTACGATCAATCAATACCTCTACAAAGCGCTTTGGTAGTGCTTTTGCCAAGGTGTTCTTCAAGCTCTGGTTTGGGTGTTTCTCGCGAGAATTCGCCAACAACTCGGCCACATCAACCTCTGGTACTAGGTTAATCGAAACCGACTGACCCGCTTTCCAGAACGAAGAGATTTGCAGCACAGAAGGGCCAGATAGGCCGCGGTGCGTAAACAGCAGTGCTTCTTTGAATAAGGTGCCATCTTGCGCCGTGATCTCCGCAGGAATCGCGATGCCAGAAAGCTCCGCGAAGTCTTCTTTGTCTTCTTTATGCAGCGTGAACGGCACTAAACCCGCTGTGGTCGGCATGACTGATAAACCGAACTGCTCTGCAATCTTGTAACCAAATGGGGTTGCGCCTAGCTTAGGCATCGACAAACCACCTGTCGCGACAACTAACGAGTCACACTCAACTTCGTCGGTGTTGAGGTGCATCTTGAAGCCAGAATCGGTCTTTTCAATTGAGTGAACATCACAACGATAGCGCTGCTCAACTTTCGCTTGCTTGCACTCATCAAGCAGCATGCTCACTATGTCTTTTGCGGTGTGGTCATTCACACAGAACAGTTGGCCGTGATCGCGCTCTTCGAACTCAATACCGTACTTGCTTACCATCGAGATGAAATCCCAGTTAGTGTATTGAGATAAAGCTGACTTCACGAAATGAGGGTTGTTACAAAGGAAGTTGTTCGCTGACACGTCATAGTTAGTGAAGTTACAACGACCACCACCTGAGATTAAAATTTTTCTGCCTGGTTTTTTCGCATGATCAACCACCAGCACTCGTCGGCCACGTTTACCAGCTTCCGCAGCACACATTAAGCCTGCGGCGCCCGCACCAATCACGATTACATCAAATTTTTCACTCATTGTGGTTCTGCTTTCTTCACTTTTGCATCACGAGTACACCCTGTTCTCGAAATGCCATCAATAAAAAAGGATGTGCATAAACAGCACATCCTTACTAATTGCTCGCTATTTTAGCGGCAATTTTCAACTTTGCAATTGATGTTCAATTGTACAAATTCCAGACAGCTTCAATTGAGCTATCAAGCTTAACGAACGAACAACCAACACTCTATATCACACGAACTGGATCACCTAGACGATGAACGAGGACAATAACGTCACGCCAAGCAGAGCAGAAGAGAGTATGAATAACTGTCTTACACGATCACACTTGGAAGTGAACACCTCGTCATGGTGATGGTGATACTCTTTGCTTTTGATGTAACTAAACAAGCGGACTTGTTTGGTCATATTGCCATGAGTTGTGAAGAACCCACCTCCGTCTACTTGTTGATAAAGCAGAGGATGTGCTTCTCGCATAATATAAATCAGTGTTCTTAGCGCAGTAAAATAACGCGCCCAGTTCACACAAGTCACAACCATTAGTGCAAATAGAATAGTGTCGCCGCTGATCATCCTTTCCTCCCTACATCTTCATCAGAAAACTCAAAAGAAAAAGATAATCAGTGTCTTTCTCGTACTACCTAAACGGCAGGAGCTTCCATAATTGAAGATGAACCATCTTTTGCCAATTGCGCTAGGTCTTTATCAATAAAGAACAGTGCTTTACCGTCTTCACCAACAAGTTCTAGCTTATCCAATACACCTTTAAACAACTTCTCTTCTTCGTGTTGCTCTGCAACGTACCATTGCAGGAAGTTAAAGGTTGAGTAGTCTTGTGTGCTGAAAGCAACGTGAGCCAGTTTGTTGATCTTTTCAGTAATCATCTGCTCATGTTCATAAGTTTCACGGAACACTGCGCCAAGGCTTTCGAATTCGTGTTTTGGTGCTTCAATTGCACCTAGAATTGGCATCGCACCTGTCTCGCTTACGTAAGTAAAAAGACGCTGCATATGCTCCATTTCTTCTACCGCATGAACACGCAGAAACTCGGCTGCACCTTCAAATCCTTTGTCTTCACACCAAGCACTCATTTGTAAGTATAGATTGGATGAGAAAAATTCTAGGTTAATTTGATCATTCAGTTGCTCAACCATAGTTTTTGACAGCATTTAAGACTCCTAATTACATCCTCAATTTTCTCTACTATATCACTATTTTATTAATATCTCGCAGAGCATTAGTTAACCAATTTTGAATCATCACTACGCAAGACAGTGGATATGAGATCACTTCAGCAAAAAAAGCCATCGCATAGTGCTAATCTTTAATCAGACAATGAATAAAGGAGGTAGCGATATGAGTTACAAACATATTTTGGTCGCAGTCGATTTATCAGATGACAGCAAATTAATTGTGGATAAAGCGGTAGCATTGGCAAAGCCATTGGAAGCCAAAGTCTCTTTTATCCATATCGACATTAACTACGCAGAGCTCTATACCGGCCTGATTGATATCAACATGGCAGAAACCCAACACAACGCGATGGAAGCCTCTCGTATTCAACTGCAAAACTTTGCCGAACACGCTCAATACCCAATCACTCACACCTTAGTGGGCAGTGGTGACCTGAGCCACGAGTTGTGTGACACCATCAACGAGTTCAATGTGGATTTAGTGGTTTGCGGACACCATCAAGATTTCTGGAGCAAACTGCTCTCTTCAACACGCCAACTGATCAACGCCTCACCGGTTGATATGCTGGTCGTGCCTCTAAGAGATTCAGAAGACTAATGATTTAAGGTTAGGTAACATACAGCTCATATCTTATTAACGAAGTTTTACTATGAGCTATTTAGCTGGTGTTACCCTCCTATGGGCCTTCTCTTTTAGCCTGATCGGCGTCTACCTTGCAGGTCAGGTTGATTCTTGGTTTTCAGTACTAATGCGCGTTGCCCTTGCGGGTATCGTGTTCCTTCCTTTCCTTAAATTCCGCGGTGTGTCACGCAAACTGATCGGAAAGTTAATGGCGATTGGCGGTATCCAGCTTGGCTTAATGTACTGCTTCTACTATCAGTCCTTCTTGCTACTATCTGTACCCGAAGTCCTTCTGTTTACTGTCTTTACTCCAATCTACGTCACCCTGATTTATGACTTTCTCAAAGGACAATTCTCACCTTGGTACCTAGTAACGGCTGCAATTGCTGTATTGGGCGCTGTGTTCATTAAGTTCGCAGGAATTAACGACAACTTTTTAGTCGGCTTCCTTGTCGTGCAAGGCGCGAACCTATGTTTTGCTATCGGCCAGGTTGGCTACAAGGTGGTGATGGAGAATGAACCCACTGAGTTGCCTCAACACACGGTATTTGGCTACTTCTACTTAGGTGCTTTATGTGTAGCTTCAGTTGCTTTCATGCTTTTGGGCAACCCTGAAAAACTGCCAACCACCACACTTCAATGGGGAATCCTGATCTACCTGGGTTTAATCGCTTCAGGTTTGGGTTACTTTATGTGGAATAAAGGCGCATGCATGGTGAATGCAGGTGCGCTTGCAGTAATGAACAACATCCTAGTGCCTGCTGGCTTGGTGGTGAACATTCTGATCTGGAATAGAGACGTCGACTTGGTTCGACTGTCGATTGGTGGTGGGGTTATCTTGCTTTCATTGTGGGTCAACGAAACTTGGGTGAAAAAGCGTGTCGCGAGATCCGCTAGCAACGCTTAATCGGCTTGATTGAATCGATTTTGAGTTACCCCAGAAAGCAAAAGAGCGACCTAAGGTCGCTCTTTTTAATTGGGTTGTACCGTCCTAACTATGGTTGACACATTTCCAACATGAAATTGGAGAGTGTCATGAAAACAACAAGTAGACGTACTCAACGAGATTATTCTCTTGCCTTTAAATTGTCAGTCGTAACCCAAGTTGAAAAAGGCGAAATGACTTAT
>NZ_JAKEUP010000005.1:0-278191 GCF_022397895.1 Vibrio sp. Isolate33 | reverse complement strand
TCGATGAAATCGTTTTTATTGCCTTTGACATAAGGCTTAACATACTGAGGAGGAATAAGTCGGGGTTGATGCCCAAACTCACTACACTTTCGAGCAAGCCAATGAGCACCGCCACAGGCTTCGAAAGCAATAGTTGTTGGTTCTATTTTTCTAAGAAAGATTAAGAGTTGGTTACGATTAAATTTACGACGAAGCACCTCCACGCCACAACGGTTATGTGCGATAGCATGGAAGCAATGTTTACCTAGGTCGATACCTAAAATATGAATAGAAGACATATGGTTCACCTCATTCTGAGAGCCTACTCTAAGCTTAAGGGCTTGAGAGTGAGGCGGACCATATAATTAAGCCGCCACAACGGTTATGTGCGATAGCATGGAAGCAATGTTTACCTAGGTCGATACCTAAAATATGAATAGAAGACATATGGTTCACCTCATTCTGAGAGCCTACTCTAAGCTTAAGGGCTTGAGAGTGAGGCGGACCATATAATTAAGCCAGTCATATGACTGGCTTTTACAGCGTTACTTAACTAAGAGTTAGACTATTAGAAGTAGTAGTAAGCAGCTGCGAATACGAATGTCTCTTCGTCAGAGCTCTCAGCACGAACACCTTGTGGTACGTCAAGCTCTTGCTTGATATCGATACCCATGTCTAGGCGATCGCTGTGCGTGTACATTACTGCAACGTTCATGTAGCTGTAATCTTTGTCAGCAACAAAATCTTGCTCTTTAGTGTTTGCACCGTAACCAGCAGCAACAGTTACTTGCTCAGATGCAGTGAATGCGCCTGATAGGTAGTAACCAGTGTTCTTCTTATTTGTTGCATTTGTTTTGCTTGCGTCTTTCTCACCGTCATCAATCCAAGTATTGAAACCTAGTTTTACAGCATCGCCAACTTTAACATTACCAGAAACAGAGGTTACCGTGTAATCTGCTTCGTCACGGTCTTCGTAACCAGCGTAGATATTGAAAATTTCGTGTTCGAAACCAACGTAACCGTTCACACCTTTGTCAGCAGCAGAGTGGCTTTCGTCTGTTTCAAAGTAAGAAACACCGTAAGCAAAACCAGAAGTAGCACCTTGGAACTTAACAACGTTGAATGCATCAGAAGCATCGCCAGCAGAAGCACCAAACTCGTAAGTCATATCACCAGCGCCATCAACTTTATCTAGAGCTGTATCATTTTCCCAACCGAAAGATGCAACACCAAAACCAGTGTCAAAACCTAACCATGCTTTATCAACGTCAGTATTTGGACCAGACTCGATGCCGCCGTATACTTCTGAAACTTTAGCTGACTCGTTTGTGTCAGAGATGTAGTTCATCATTAGGTCAGTTTCAAAGTAACCAACCCAACGGTTGTTTTTGTAGCTTACAGCTAGTGTTAGAGCAGTTGCCCAATCATCGTAGAATGCACCAGAGTATGAATCGTAGTAACCACCAACACCCCAAGCACCAGATACTGAGAATTGGTCTTTGTGCATGTCTTCAAACTCAAACATTGGCTTAGAGTTTTGAGAACTTGTTTCAACTGCGAATGCAGAAGTTGATACCGCTGCGATAGCTAGCGCTAATAGAGTCTTTTTCATAATAAATCCACTGCCTTTTCTAAGAATGGGAGATCCTTGCCCGGTTCCCTTTTATTTTTTATGACTGGTCATTACCACTCTTTGTTGGTTAATCACCGTCACTAAATTTCGAGGTCTAGATTGCAAAAGATTATCCTGCGTGTCAAATAAACTAAAAACAAACCTAAAAAAAACACAAACCAATCAAAATCAAAGACTTACATTTTTTTTCATTGTTTTACGAGCAGGTTATCCTTAGTTTTATCAGGAAATATAATAATCCAAAAAAAGAACAAAACAGAATTAAACACCACCAACAATCTACAAAACAACCAACAATCAGAATTTAACACCTACAAGCCAGTCTTTTTTAATATTTATATTTCGCAAGATAAATAAAATCGTTAAGTTCCTGATGGTTCAGTTTTTTTTTGTGAACAAGATCTACCTTTGGTTCAAAAGCAAGCTATTTCACGGTAAATGTACCGACTAGTGATATGTGCTACTATCCTCGCTCCGTTACGTAGGTCACAGTATGCTAACTACTAAAATTCAAAAATCTATTCGCACCAGTTATCAAAACCTCCAAGATCAGTTGGACAACTTTGTACCTAGACGTGCTCAAAATTACCTTGTTGCAGAAATCGCGAAGACACTTTGTGGTCAATACCATAAAAGTAACCGCATGATAGTTGCTGAAGCAGGAACGGGGATTGGTAAATCACTTGCTTATTTAATGGCGACGATTCCTGTTGCAGTGCTCAACAATCGAAAAATCGTCATTTCAACGGCGACGGTTGCACTTCAAGAACAACTCGTAAATAAAGATCTCCCTCTATATAGAAGACTTACAGATAGAGAGTTCTCTTTTATACTCGCCAAAGGTAGACAGCGTTATTGCTGTGCCGAGAAGCTAGCCGCAGCTTGTGGGGTTGATGGTGGTCAGATGGCTATGTTCGAATCCAAGCCAAAGCAAAAAGACATCGAACAATTACAGACCATGTACCGCAGCTTGACTCAAGGTAAGTGGGATGGCGACCGTGATTCATGGCCGAAACCAATCGACAACATGATTTGGCAAATGATTGTCAGTGATAAACACAGCTGTAATAACAGTATGCCTACTCATAGAGACTGCCCTTTCCAAAAAGCACGCTCAGAGCTAGATAAAGCAGATGTGATTATTGCCAATCACAGCTTGGTGATGGCAGACGCTGACTTAGGTGGCGGCGTGATACTGCCTGAACCAGAAAACAGCATCTATATCTTCGATGAGGCTCATCACTTACCACACGTAGCAAGAGATCACTCTTCTGCAGCGGCAAGCTTAAAAGGTGCAGCTTCATGGTTAGAGCGTTTAAATCAATCCATCACCAAGCTTTCAGGCTTGGCGGATGAAAAGCGAGTAGGTCGATTCAGAAATGAATTGCAAGATTCTGTACAGCAGCTGATTCCTACTCTGACTCAGCTAAGTAAGCAATTTAACGCCACCCATTTTGAAGATGGATTGTACCGTTTTGAACACGGTGATTTACCAGAATGGTTAGAGAACGAATCTAAAGACCTCAAACAATTGAGTCAAAAAGCGAGTCAGGCTGTCGCGAAGATTGCTGACCTTATTGCTGAACGTGTTAAAGATGGAGAACTTTCAGCGAAATTAGCCGAGCCCGCGCTTGCTGAAATCGGCTTCTATATACAGAGAACAGAAAACCTAGCGCAAGTTTGGCGCTTAATGGCCGAGCCTAAACGCGAAAAAGGCGCGCCTTTAGCTCGCTGGCTTGAACTCAATAAAGAGAGTGAAGGCGATTTCGTCGTGAATGTTTCTCCACTCGAAGTTGGTTGGCAGCTTGACCAGCAGATTTGGAGCCGCTGTATCGGTGCGGTACTTGTTTCTGCGACCATGAGAGCACTCAACTCGTTCAGCTTTTTCTGTCACCAAGCGGGGATCAGTCAAAAAGAAGAAGATGGCGTGCAATTTCTGGCTTTGGCATCACCGTTTGATTATCAAAATCAAGCGGAGCTGATCGTGCCAGCCATGAAGTACGAACCGCAAGCGCCTCAGTTTACCGAATATCTTATTGAAATTTTGCCTAAGGTAATAGAAGACAACAAAGCTAATCTCGTTCTATTCTCTTCTTACTGGCAAATGAATAAAGTTGCAGAAGCTTTGGCAACAGATTTCGTTAAAAAGTCATGGGCTTTGCAGGTTCAAGGTGATACATCACGCACCGAAATCCTAAAAAAACATAAAAAGCTCATAGACCAAGGTAAAACAAGCGTTCTTTTTGGAACTGGCAGCTTTTCAGAGGGTCTGGATCTACCAGGAGAGCTTCTTGAAAACCTGGTTATTACCAAGATTCCTTTTGGCGTTCCTACGTCACCTGTAGAACAAGCACATTCAGAATATATTGAATCACGTGGCGGTAATCCTTTTATGCAGATTACTGTTCCAGAAGCGAGTAAAAAGCTTATTCAATCTGTCGGTCGACTACTGCGTAAAGAACGAGATTCTGGTAAAGTCACGATCCTGGATAGACGCATAGTCACGAAGCGATACGGGAAGTCCCTACTCGACTCACTACCGCCTTTTAAAAGAACAATAAAATACTAATTTTCCTACCCTAAAGGTAGTTATGGGCCAGTTATCGCTAGGCCCTGCATTCACAACCCAACATGATTAATCCATCGATTATTCGTGTGGCTGCCTCAACAGCCAATAACGAGAACACTAGCTATTTATGGAAATGATTGAACCAACCATGTTGGTTATCCTCGCTCTGGTTGCATTTGCAGCGGGCTTTATTGATGCTGTTGCCGGTGGTGGTGGGATGTTAACCGTCCCAGCTTTGCTGTCGCTTGGCCTGCCGCCACATATTGCACTGGGGACGAACAAGCTCGCTGCAACATTTGCCTCATCGACCGCAGCCTTTACTTACTATCGTAAAAAGCTATTTAAGCCCGAATGTTGGATCAACGCATTCATAGCCACCTTGATAGGCGCGACTATTGGTACTTTAACCGTTGATGCAATTAGCACTGAGTGGTTAGAGAAAGTACTACCATTAGTTATTCTTGCTGCAGCGGTCTATACCATTTTTCACAAGACACCAAATGCCAATCACAACGTGTCACCGAACCCTTGCCCTGTGCTTAAGAAAAAGCAAAAGTACCAAGGTTTCATTCTTGGCTTTTATGATGGTGTTGCAGGCCCGGGAACTGGCGCATTTTGGACAGTAAGTTCTATGGCGCTTTACCGCCTAAATATCTTGCTTGCTTCAGGCCTGTCCAAAGCAATGAACTTTACCAGTAACTTCACTTCTTTAGTGACCTTTGCAATTCTTGGTCATATTGATTGGGTTCTTGGTTTAACCATGGGTGTTTGCTTAATGGCTGGGGCATTCGTTGGCGCGCACTCTGCAATTCGTTTTGGGGCGACGTTTATACGACCTGTGTTTGTGACTGTGGTCAGCGTTCTTGCAATTAAACTGGCTTACGAAGCGTGGTTTGTGAACTTATAACCACCAGCAAACGGGAAGCAAAATGAATCAGTTTTCAAAGCTCAAAAGTGTTATTGATACCTTGATTGGCCATTGCTCTCAGGTCGATAAGTCTCGTGGCGCTTATCATCAAGCACTGTTTGATCGGGCCTTGTTTAAGTGCGGAGCCTCGACTCTTCTTCCTTATGCCCTTGAAACTCAGGCGACTTATAACACCATTATTCGTGAACAGAGCACCAATCAGCTCACTTCATCACGAGCAAATTATCTGACTGAAAGGCTGACCAACCAGATTGCAGCGATTCAGCGAGAGTTAGCCAACCACGATTTGCGCCTAGATAGGAAAAGTAAATCAGGGAAAAGCTTAAACGACTTGTACAACGAACTCGCACAACACCAAGATTGGCAAAAGCGGCTCGTCGATTTAGTTCAAACACGAAAGTTAGCGTTTGATTCTGCGCCACGCCACCATAAGAAAAAAGCGGAAGAGGCTTGGCAACTCGCAAAAGAACGATTGGAACGCTGTGAGGACTCAATGAAGAACATTGAGAGATTGATTAACTTAGAGAACCCTAAGCGAAATGAGCACTGATAACACATCATCACCACTGGATAACGCACCTGAAGAAGTTAAGTTAGCTGTCGACCTTATCTACTTACTCGAAAGCAACGAGATCGACCCAAAGGTTGCGTTAGAAGCAATTAAGATTGTCCAGCAAGATTTACAAGCCAAACTAGCATCTAGCATCTAGCATCTAGCACAAAAATATACAGGATTCACATGTACCAACTTAGCTTTTCTATGCCCGAGTTTCTTGAAAACTACTGGCATAAAAAACCAACCATCTTAAAAGGTGGCTTCCAAAACTTCGTCGACCCAATTTCGCCGGAAGAACTTGCTGGTTTATCGATGGAAGAAGAAGTGGATTCTCGCTTTGTTTCTAACCTCGACAACAAATGGACAGCCGAACACGGCCCATTTACTGAAGAGAAGTTTGGTGAACTCACTGAAACACATTGGCAATTGATCGTTCAAGCAGCAAACCATTGGCATCAAGGTGCAAATCAACTGACTGAAGCGTTCCAACAATTACCAAACTGGTTGTTCGACGATCTAATGATTTGCTACTCAGCACCGGAAGGCGGTGTTGGCCCTCATATTGATCAATACGATGTATTCATTATTCAAGGCCAAGGTAAGCGTCAATGGAAAGTGGGCGCGAAAGATGTTGGTCAATACAAAGAGACCGTACAAGCTTCTGCTCTACGCCAAATTGAAGGATTTGAGCCAATCATTGATGAAACCTTAGAACCAGGTGATATCCTTTATATCCCGCCAGGCTTCCCACACGAAGGCAACACGCTAGAACCATCAATGAGCTACTCGATTGGCTACCGCTCTCCTAAAGAGCAAGAGCTAATCAGTAACTTTGCCGACTTTGTGCTTGCTCATGATATGGGCGACGTGCACCTGCATGATCCAGAGTTCAAAACGCAAGATGGCTACGGCAAGATTCGTTCGTCAGATTTGAGTAACCTAACTGATATGTTGAAGTCCGCATTAGAACAGCCTGAAACCGTGAGTGATTTCATGGGTTGTTTACTGAGCCAATCACGCCATCAACTTGATATCGTTGCCCCAGAGCCACTATGGACTCAAGAAGAAATAGCTCAACACTTGGAGTCTGAAGGCGAGATCCACCGTGTATCTGGTTTAAAGGCGCTTTACCACGAAAATGAAAGCAACACAGCTTACATCAATGGCGAAGTGGTTAAGGTTGATGAAGCGGACTCTTCGTTACTCAACATACTTTGCGATGATACTGTAATTACTTCGGCTACTGCCCTATCTCCTTCTGGCGTAACGGTAGTGACTGAATTAGTGAACAAAGGCTACTGGTTCATCGAAGAGTAAGCCGTACCAACTGCTCGTTGTTTGTCAGCTTTGGTAGCAAGATATAAAAAAGGGACAAATGAAGATTTCATTTGTCCCTTTTTCAATTCAGGAGTTGGCTAAATCTTATTAGTTATACTTTGAACTGATTGACCAATTTCTGCTGCTGTTGAGACAGCTGATCAATTTCGTTGCCCACTTGTTCAGAAGCCGCTGCTTGTTCCAAGATCTTCGCACTCAAGTCTCGAATATTAACCACACTTTGATTCACTTCACCAGACACCGATTGCTGCTCTTCTGCCGCTCTTACGATCTGATTGTTCATATCACTGATCGCTTCTATCGAAGTAAAGATCGACCCCAGATCCTCAACCGCTTTTTGGACATGTAAGGCAGTGTCATTAGCGAGAATATTGCCTTCTTGTATCGCCTCAACAACATCTTGAGTACCAGCATGAACCTTATCGATCACAGCTCTGATCTCACCAACGGATGACTGTGTACGGCTTGCTAGGTTTCTTACTTCATCAGCAACAACCGCAAAACCGCGACCTTGTTCGCCTGCCCTTGCCGCTTCAATCGCAGCATTCAGTGCTAGTAGATTAGTCTGTTCAGAGATCCCTTCAATAACACTTAAGATCTCAGTGATGTTTCCATTATTCTTCGCTAGCTCTTCCACAATAGGCACAGCACTCGACATGCGTTCCACCAGCTTTCTCATTTCACCAGCTGAAAGCTCGATAACTTCTTGCCCTTGCTGAGCTGAACGGTTCGCTTCGCAGGCTGCATCAACAGCAACTTCTGCGTTTTGTACGACTAAGCCTGCGGTTTGAGTCATCTCTTCTGCCGCAGTTGCAACTAAATCCACTTCTTTGAATTGAGATTCGCTGCTTTCACGAGTGCTTGATGCAGACGCTTTCGCTTGGCTAGTTGTGCTCGCTACTTGCTCTGTCGTTTGAATCACTTCTTTAATTGTGTGCTGAAGCTTATCTAAGAACAGATTAAACCCTTTCGATAGCTGACCGATTTCATCTTGAGATTTCACTTCTAAACGCTGCGTTAAATCGCCTTCACCAGAAGCAATATCATTTAACCTCTCTACTACCTGTCGAATTGGTTTTACAATAGACAGTGAAGCAAATGCGATAATAGCTAGACCAAAGAAAATAAACACAGTACCTGCGATCACTTCTGTCTTGATGCCTTCACTTAACTTAGTACTAATGATGGAATCCAATTTATTTGCATCGGCGACGACACTCTCTCTTGGGATCTCGAACAACACGCCCCAAGTTTGGTTAGCGGCTACAACTGGAGCAAATGCGAGTAACCACTCACCGTTCTCACTCCATTGCGTTGTCACTTCGCCACCAAAGATAAAATCGGTCATCAAGTCGCTGTTTGTGTTGTTACTTTGGAAGCTCGAACCAACTGCAATGCTTGAATCATCAGAAGCAATAACAGAACCGTCTAGGCTCACCACGTAAACTGCGCCAGCACCATCAAACAAGCTTTGGTCAGATTGAGTCACTACATTGGTTAAGCCATCTAGTCTGAGATCAATCCCTAAGAAACCGATCGCCATATCATCGACTAAGATAGGTACAGAGATTGAAGAGGTCAGTAAGGTTTTACCCCCGCTGTTTACAACTCTTGGCGTACTGATACAGGTTTGCCCTGATGACAAAGGACAGTAGAAACGCTCACTGTTGCTGTCATCACTCAATGTCGATTCTGAAAGCACGTTCGGTAGAACATTCTCACCGTTGTCTGCTACTTTCCAATAAGGTGCAAAACGGCCTTTTTCGTTAGAGCCAACATAATCGGCATCCACATAGTTCGCGTCTTCACTATCAAGTAAATCTGGCTTAAAAACTAAATATGCGCCTTGAATCGAATCGAAGTTTAAAACTGAACGACGCACCATTTCATCCAACGCAGTACGAAGTTCTTCACTCGGCGTAAAATTTTCATCTGCATTGTTCTTTAAAAACTGAGCACTCGCCGCTAGCATCTCTGCGCGGTAAATCGCTTCGTCAACGTAACGTTGAGTTTCTTGAGCATTAAGCTGAGAAACAGACGCCAACAACTGCTGAGTTTTATTGATAACTGATTCTGAGCTTTGAGATTTGATGACTTGTTGATTACTCGTCGCGTTGTAGATCGAGAAACCAATAAGAGACAGTGAAGTAATGATTAGGCAACAACCTGCTAAGAGGGTTATTTTCCACTGTACCGATAGAGAACGCATTTAATATCCTTATTTAAGCCAAAAGACTTCCTTAACCATAACTCCCACATTGATAACGAATTGCTGTCCACAATGTTAATGAGTTAGACGAATAGCTTAGCGGATGATTACAGCACAATTTACGCACATATAAAACGAAAGTTTACATAAATGTTAATAAGTCGTGTTTTTTGTCTTTTGTTACTGTGATTTCAAGAGCTTTGAGCTTGTCACGCCAAGTTAAACTATTGAAGCTAGAACGCCCAATTTGCAGTGTTCGCAACATAGAGAGATGTTTGAACTAACACTATTAATGGGAATATTGCTTTATCAAAAAGACATTTCAAAGAAGCCCATTCCCCACACTCTACATCTTTAATATACCGAAATTTGGATTACTTTTTCTAATCCAAGTTATAGATTTTTATCTTGATCAACTTCACATTTTTTGATTGCTAAGTCGTCAATCAAGCTCTAATATCTCGCGCCTAGATTCCCTGAATACTTTTATTCTTTTGGCTCTCCTTAATGGAGCGCTAAGGCTTTTTACGTCTTTAATTTTTGGAGAGATACGCAAATGTCTGCCTCGTTTCCATTAGCGAAACTTACCTTTTTAATCGCTATTCTGACAGCCGTAGGTCAAATGACTCAAACGATGTACGTGCCTTCTATCGGTCATATGGCGGGTGAGTTCTTGGTTTCTGCGTCTTCACTTCAAGCTGTGATGGCGTGCTACTTGATACCTTATGGTCTGTCGCAATTTGTTTACGGCCCGCTTTCTGATCGCCTAGGTCGTAAACCTATCATCGTTGCGGGTTTGATCATCTACATCATCGGTACTTTGGTGGCGTTGTTCGCTCATGAGTATCAATGGTTCCTAGTGGGTAGCTTTATCCAAGGTTTAGGCATAGGTTGTGGCGGTGCGATGTCTCGTACATTGACTCGTGACTGTTTTGAAGGTGCAGAGCTGCACCGCGCAAATAGCTTAATCAGCATGTGTGTGATTTTCTCACCATTAATGGCGCCTGTTTTAGGTGGTTACCTAACAGAAGCTTTCGGTTGGCGTTCTAGCTACTTGTTCCTCGCGCTATTTGGTATCGCTGTTGTGATCACCATGATGACGAGCATGATGGAAACTCTACCAAAAGAACGACGCAAAAACGAATCGGTTGTAAACAGCTACAAATTCGTTCTGTCTGATAAACGCTTCCAAGGTTTCTTACTAGTATTAGTAGCAACGTTTGCGGGCGTCGCAGTATTTGAAGCCGCGGCTGGTGTACTACTTGGTGGTGTACTGGGTTTACCTGCAACCACAGTCAGCTTGTTGTTTGTTTTGCCTATTCCGGGCTACTTAGTGGGTGCAGGCCTATCTAGCTACATCGCACAACGTCGCTCTGAGCGCCGCGCACTGAATGTTGGCCTAGTGTCGATCTTAGTCGGCTCAGCCGTGGTACTGATACCAGGTCTGTTTGGTCAAACAACAGCACTAACTTTGATTGGCGGTGCAACCATTTACTTCTTGGGAGCCGGTATCTTATTCCCGGCGGCTACAACAGGTGCACTTTCGCCATTCCCATACCACGCAGGTACAGGAGGCGCGATCTTAGGTGGTATGCAGAACCTAGGTGCTGGTATCGCAACACTATTGGCATCGTTCTTCCCTGCTCAAGACCAGCTTCCACTCGGTTGTTTGATGATTGCAATGTCATTTATCGTGATGCTTGGTTTACGTTGGGTCAATCGTAAACCTGACCACTCAAACGAGATGCCACTGGCTATCTAAAGCAAACTCGAATCCTACTCAAATACAGAAAAGGGACATACTGAAAAGTGTGTCCCTTTTTGTTATCCGTTTCCACTTACCCACGTCTATCATCAATTTCATTTAACATTACTTTGCTTTTTTAAAAACAATAACAGACACTTACGTTGAAAGTGCATATCCAGAATCCAATTATAAATAACATCACTGGAAGAAAACCAAGATACCTAGGCTCTGATAACAAAGGATGCTGGCATTAAAACGAGTAAGGTGCACACTAAGGATATACAGATGCGTTTCGCTTTAACCACATTAGCCGTATCGGTCGCGCTTGTCGCCGGATGCAGCAATAAAGGAATAACAACCATGAAACACTACTCTCCATCGCAACTCGTCGCTCAGCAGACACAAGCTCCTGTTGCTAAGAAAGTCCCTCATGCAATGACGATTCATGGTGATACTCGAATCGATAATTACTACTGGATGCGTGATGATGAACGCCAAGACCCAGAGATCTTGCAGCATCTTGAACAAGAGAACCAGTACGCAGAGACCGTGCTGGAGCATACAGAATCAACACAAAAACAGTTATTTGAAGAGATCAAAGGCCGAATCGCGAAAGACGACAATTCAGTACCGGTTCGCAAAGGCAGCTACTACTACTCGAATAAAGTAACAGGTGACAACGAATACCCAGTTCACTTGCGTGAAAAAGACTTTTTAGGCACAGACAAACAAGTCATCTTAGACGTTAATGAACTAGCAAAAGAACATGAATTCTTCAGTATTGGTGGCCTAACAATCAGCCCAGACGAAAACTTGTTGGCCTATGGCGAAGATACCCTGAGTCGCCGTATTTACACCATCAAGATTAAAGACCTAACGACTGGTGAATACCTAAACGACGAAATTGAAGGTGCTTCGAGTGCTATCGCGTGGCAAAACGATAACCAAGCCTTTTACTACATCAAGAAAGATCCACAAACGCTGCTAGGTTACCAAGTTTACCGCCACGTTTTAGGCACCCCTCAAACTAGCGATGAGTTAATCTACGAAGAGAACGACAGCGCTTACTACACCTCATTGAGCAAAAGCAAAGATGGTGAAGAGGTCTACATTTGGCACTCGAGCACAGAAACCAGTGGTGTTTCAGTCATTGATGCCAACAATCCACAGGCTAAAGCCGAAGCTTTTTACCCAAAAGAGACTGGAATTGAGTACAGCATCGCTAAACTGGGTGATTGGTATTACATCTACACCAACTACCAAGCGGTCAACTTCCGTTTGATGAAAGTCGCAGCGAAAGACATGCATGACCGCTCAAAATGGGTCGATGTCATTGCTGCAGACGATAACACTCAGCTTGTTGATTTCGAGTTATTTGACGACCATCTTGTTTACGAGCAACGTGCAGATGGCTTGTCTACAGTCACAGTTCGCCAACTCTCAACAGGTAAAGAGTTCCCGCTCAAATTTAACGACACCGCTTTCGCCGCTTACTTAACGAGTAACTATGAGTTAGATAACTCAAAAGTTCGAATCTATTACAGCAGCTTGACTACGCCAGGAACTTATTATGATTTCGACCTAAGTACGGGTGAGTCTGAAATCAAGAAGCAAACACCAGTATTAGGTGATTTCGAAGCGGATAACTACCAATCAGAGCGAATCATGGTTACGGCTCGCGATGGCAAGCAAGTACCTGTCTCTTTGGTGTATCGCAAAGATTTATTCAAAAAAGACGGTACTAACCCAATTTACCAATACGGCTACGGCTCTTACGGTTCAACCATTGAACCGACCTTCAGCTCGACTCGTCTCAGCCTGCTTGATAGAGGCTTCGTTTTTGCAATCGCTCACATCCGCGGTTCAGAAATGCTAGGTCGACCTTGGTATGAAGACGGCAAAAAGCTGACCAAGCAAAACACGTTCAATGACTTTATCGATGTAACTAAGGGACTAGTTGAAGAAGGTTATGGCGCTAAAGACAAAGTATTTGCTGTAGGCGGTTCAGCCGGCGGTCTATTAATGGGAGCTATCATCAACCAAGCGCCTGAATTGTACAGAGGCATTGGAGCACATGTTCCGTTTGTTGACGTAGTAACAACCATGCTTGACGAGTCGATCCCTCTTACGACTAACGAATACGACGAATGGGGCAACCCTAACAATAAAACCTACTATGACTACATGCTGAGTTACTCACCATACGACAACATTAAGGTAAAAAACTACCCGAACATGTTGGTGACAACAGGCCTACATGATTCACAAGTGCAATACTTTGAACCAATGAAGTGGGTGGCGAAACTGCGTGAAATGAAAACAGACAACAATGTACTGGTGTTCAAAACCGATATGGAAGCCGGACACGGTGGCGCTTCTGGTCGATTTAAGCGATTAAAAGAAGATGCTCTTGAATACGCCTTCTTTTTAGACTTACTAAAAACTCAGTAGACTCAGCGTAACTGTAGGTATTCACACAATTTAACGTCGCCATTTAGTCTCGACAAAATGGCGACAGGAATTATTAAGCATGGTTAAATACAATGAACCATGAAATCCACCACATCAAAAAATCTTTGAAAACTCGCAGTGACAAAGGTTTACGAGAGGTATAAAAACAAATGAAAGTAATTAGCTTCAACATCAACGGCCTAAGAGCCCGCCTTCATCAACTGCAAGCTGTTATCGACAAACACCAACCGGACGTAATTGGTCTGCAAGAGATAAAAGTACACGATGAAGCCTTCCCTATTGCTGATGTTGAAGCAATGGGCTACAAGGTCTACTTTCACGGCCAAAAAGCACACTACGGTGTGGCTATGCTGTGTAAGCAAGAGCCAATCTCGGTTCAGAAAGGTTTTCCAACCGACAATGAAGACCATCAAAAGCGTATGATTATGGCGACGTTTGAAGATGAAAACGGTGAAAAGGTTACAGTACTAAATGGTTACTTCCCTCAAGGGGATAACATCAAGCATGAAACCAAATACCCGTACAAGCGTGAGTTCTACAAAGACTTGATGACTTACCTAAACGATTACCACAATAAAGATGAACAAGTGATCGTAATGGGCGACATTAATATCAGCCCAATTGATGCTGACATCGGCATTGGTGAACCTAATGCAAAACGTTGGCTGAAGACCGGTAAGTGTTCATTCCAACCAGAAGAACGTGAATGGCTAAAAACTCTGATGGATTGGGGTTTTGTGGATAGCTTCCGTTTACTGCACCCTGAAGTTAACGATCAATACTCGTGGTTTGATTACCGCTCAAAAGGTTTCGTGGATAACCGCGGACTGCGTATTGATGTAGTCCTAGCAACTCAGAAACTTGCTGATAAATGTACTGAAGCTGGCATCGACTATGAGCTACGCGGTATCGAAAAACCGTCTGATCACGCCCCAATTTGGTCGACGTTTAAGTAATTAGCTCATTTAACTAGTTTTTTGTTTAACTGCTTAAAAAAAGAAAGGAGAGTTGGGATTACCATCTCTCCTTTTTTGTATCGATCTTTTATTGGTTAATCATATTGGCGATATTGATTCATTAAAGTGGCCAAACAGCACTTCCATCCACATCCACTGGATACTTCGCAAAGTCATCCAAGCAATAGCCAGTATTCTCAGATGCAAAATACTTGAGAGGCATAGTAGTCAAATTCAAGCTTTCAACTTGTTGTTTCGCCTTATTCTCAAAGCTAAAGCCCCACATATCCAAGTACGCTCGCATATCTCGTTGAGTGACATAGCTCATCGAGATCAATTGCCAATCATCACTAGAGATAGCTTTTGCCTCTTCAAGTGTGTAATCAGAGAAACCTATCGAGCCTCGATTTGCACTCCATAATTCTTCTGATTTGGCCAAACGATTAAACTCTCGCTCTATCGTATGCAAACGCCCCAGTAAGTGCCAACCCGTTGTCAAAATCCCCTGCTCTTGTGCCAACATCATCATCTGGATATAGATGCGTGCACCCCAACTCCAATTCGCTTGGTTCTGAGTAGCCATATAAGCATTCGGGTCGATTTCCAAACGACTCTGTTTAAGTATCTCAAATTGACCTTTAAAGTCTAAACCTTGGCAAGCGGATATTTTTCCTGTCTCTTGGTAATAACGAGACTTACTGTAATAGGAGTAGTAGTTCGTTGTTGAGTGACCTTCCCAACCAGAGAAACGAAAGCGACTCTTCTCAAGCCCATGCCCTAATTCATGTAGATCACCATGCCCTAGAGGATCAAAAGACCAATAAGCATCGTAAGGGTTTCCTGAACAACCGTAACCACAGTTCGCTTGGTCGGCGTTCATATGCTTCACAATATCAATGGTTTCAACCTGCCAACCCTGATTTTTTGCGTATTGCTGAATTTCATCAATGACATCAATTCCAGGGCCTTCAAAACCAGCAAGCGCATGAGGTAAGTTATGAACGTAACGCTCTGTTGCTAATGCCATATCTTGTGGCTTATCCCATCGCGCAGGGCTTACTGAATCCTGCATTTTTTCTAGCTTTGAGTGAACTTCAAATCCCGGAGTAATCAGCTCGGCCCAATCAAAGTTTCCTTCCTCAAGCTGTGCAACAAAACTGTCGTTGTCTACCTCACTGCGCCAAACGGGGTGTTGCGCGACATTTTCAAAACGCAGCTCCACATCAATATCATTGGTATCAAAATGAACCTGTAATGTTCCACCATAGGCTGAAGTGAGATAAATCGTCTCTCCCGTTTTCACTGGGTAGGTTACCGAGGTTAAAAATTTTGGCCGAGCGTAACCGTCATTGCCCGAAAACTCGTGTGTCGCGCCGCTACGCAATGTATTAAATGCAATAGACGTAGCCACATCGTTATTGTCTAAGCGAGTCACCTTGATTGTCTTACCCGGCAAGGCATACACACCAGCGGATCGGAAGTTTCTTTTAGACTCCAAGGCAATGGTTTTAGAGACGAGCGGTACATTCTCAAAACTCTTGGTACTAAAGTTCCCTAGACTTGGTTGCGCCGCGTTATAAAGTCGACTGTTGTATGTTGCGTAATCACTGTAATAAGAACGAAGAAAATCAATCCTCTCTGTCACGCCTTTACCCATTGGGTACTGAACATCTTGACGGTAATGGTCAGCAAGTAGCAGTAACAGCTTTTCATATTCGTAATCATCCGTTGTAAACAGATCCACTTTCTTACTATCAAGCGATGTTAGATGGGAACGAATACTGTTTGCTGCAATATAGAACTCTTCATCCATATTGGATTCATCAGGGCAAGATTTATCATCACAGGTATTCAGGTCCGCAGTGAAGCTATCGTCTTTCAATCTCTGTAAAAGTGCTTGTTGTTGAACAATGTTATCCGGAACCTGATTAATAAGTTGTGTAGAATCCCAATTAGACAGGCCGAGCTTGCGCCAATAGTTATCACCAACGTAAGTCATGTGCATTTCAGCGAACAAGGCATTACCTAAGTCCGTCATACCACCATCAAGATGCAGGTATAACACAGGAATATTGTTGCTGAACGCGAGGCGTACGCCCTTAAGAACATCGTCTATGCTATCGCCAGCATTAAGCTTTTGAGACACGATCAACAAATCAGGGTTATTAGCTTCAAGACACTGGCTTAACTGGCTGCCATCACAAGTGTTGTCTGCGTTGATAGCCATAGAAGCGTTAACATTGTCGGTTAACCAGTTTCGTGTCGCTTGGTCATCAGGAAAGTAATGAGACTGATCAAGCTGAGCTAACACGATATTCTGGGGCGCATCAGTACCCGAAACCCAAGTAACCAAATTCTTCAGCCAAGTGTTCATCTCTTCATTAACAGAATCAGGGAAACGTTGCTTCGTTCTAAATGGGTTACTCGCTAATGCTGCATAGCGACTGTTGTCTGATGTATAGCCAGCAATACCTATCACTAACTCTTGATCATGATATCCATCAATCATCGCTTTATTAGTTTTTAAGATGACATCATTAAAGCCATAGGTAGGTAAGATAATTGCTGTGTCATGGGTTGGATCCCAATGAAGATTGCGTAACGGCTTCCCATCTGAGCTTTGAGATAAAGCTTGTTTAATCAGATTGTAATCCGAGTTGTATCGAGTTACTAAAGCTTGGCTAGCTTCAATAAATTCATTAGAGTCAGTTACATACGAGGCATCGCCCGTGGACAATGCCTTTTGTACAGCTGTTTGTGGAGTAGGAGTAATATCAGGGTCACCGCTTCCGTCACCTCCGCTCCCTTCCCCACCAGAACCACCAGAACCACCAGAACCACCAGAACCACCAGAACCACCAGAACCACCAGAACCAGTTTGGGCACTTTCACCGCCGCTACCACCTCCGCATCCTAAAAGTGATAGGGCGATAACACAAAGAACCAAATTGGATAGTAAGTTACTCTTTTTCATCATTATTCCATACAACAACAAAATTTCACCGAGTCTATCTATAGTTAAATCTAAAGCAATTATTCTAATGAATGTGTAAGCACAATTTGAAGCAAGTTAACTGTTTTGAAAAATCGATAGCTATCCAAGGTGAATCTATCCAAAGCCATCACTGAGTTTTCTTGTGATACAAAAAACGGCGCTATTAAAGCGCCGTTTTGTTAACTATGTAAAATGCAATTAGCTAAGTGGTCTTAGGTAAGCAAGGAAACGTTTCTCTGCGAATTTGAAAATCGCGATGATGATAAACGTTAGCGCCATGTAGAACAGGCCTGCTGTTAAGAAAGACTCGAATGGAGCGTAGTAACGTGAGTTAACCAAACGCGCTGCACCTGTTAAGTCCATAATCGTTACGATACCCGCAACGGCTGAACCGTGAAGCATGAAGATAACTTCATTACTGTAGGCTGGCAGTGCGCGACGTAGAGCGCTTGGTAAAATGATACGACGGTAAGTCTTCGGTGTACTCATGCCATAAGCTTTTGCTGCTTCCACTTCACCTTTCGGTAAGCCATTAATCGCACCGCGAATGATCTCAGCGGTATAAGCTGACGTGTTCAGAATGAATGCCACCAAAGCACAAAACCATGCGTTTTCCCATAATGTGTCTTTCACAGGGAAGAATTGGTCCATACCGTAGTAAATCAGGTACAGCTGAACCAGTAATGGCGTACCACGGAAGAAATAGATGAATGACCAAGCCGGAGCATTAATCAGCATATTCGGACTGTTGCGAGCGATCGCTAATGGTATGGCGACGAGTAAGCCAATGATCAAAGCGACGCAAACCATCCAAGCCGTTGTCCATAAACCACCAAGGTAAATCGGCAGGCTTTCAATTATCAATGAAAAGTCCATAACTACCTCGCGTGGATACTGAATTTACGTTCAACCAGCTTAAGTAAGCCCGTCGAAACACTGGTGAAGAATAAGAAGATAATCGCCACTGTCATGTAGAAAGTGAATGGCATTTTGGTTGAACCCGCCGCCAGTGCGCTGACACGTACCATGTCTTCTAGGCCAATAATCGAAACCAGCGCGGTGGTTTTAAGTAATACCAGCCAGTTGTTACCAAAACCCGGTAATGCATGACGAATCATCTGTGGCAATAGAATACGACGGAACGCTAGTACAGGTCCCATACCATAAGCTTTTGCCGCTTCCATCTCACCGCTGTCAACTGCCATGATGGCACCGCGGAATGTTTCTGCCATGTAAGCGCCAAAAATGAAGCCTATGGTTAAGACACCAGCAACAAATGGGCTGACGTCAATGTAATCAGGTAGGTAAGAGGTCCATTCGTGGTTAGGATCACTTGACGTGAACCACTCGTTGAGCCACTCATTGATGGAATACAAACTGTTGTTTAAAAGGATTTGTCCACCAAAGAAAATCAGCATCATCAGTACGAGATCTGGAATGCCTCGAATGACGGTTGTGTAGAGGGTTGCAATAGCACGAGCCCAGCGATAAGGCGCGAGTTTTGCTAAGGCACCTAGCATACCAAGAACCATAGCTAAAATTAGCGACAGCAAGGCAACTTCGATTGTGAGCACCGCCCCTTTCAGGATCGACGCTTCATATCCTTGTAAATCAAACATAATGGATTCCAACAGAACTGCGAAAAAGTTGGTAAGACAGGGAGAGGAGAACCTCTCCCTTAAGAATTGACGCTAAAGATTACTGACCGTATACGTCGTAGTTGAAGTACTTAGCCGCGATATCTTGATAGATGCCTTTTTCACGTAGTGAAAGGATTGCCGCATCCAATTGCTTAGTCAGATCTTTGTCTTGCTTACGTAGAGCAATACCAAAACCTTCACCGAACCACTTAGGATCAGTTAGTGATGGACCAACGAATTCGTAGTCTTCACCACCCGCTTTGTTTAATACGCCTTCTTCTAGAGCAGATGCATCACCTAGTACAGCAGCAACACGACCGTTTGCTAGATCAAGGTAAGCTTCGTCGAATGAACCGTAACGAACGATCTCCACAGTGTCGCCGTAGTTGTCTGTTAGGTATTTATCGTGAGTTGTTGCACGTTGAACGGCAATTTTTTGACCACTTAGATCATCAAAGTTAAGGCCGGCACCTTTCTTAGCGATGAACTTGTTTGGGATAAGTGCGTATTTACCAGTGAAGTCGATTTTTTTCTTACGCTCTTCCGTGATAGACATTGCCGCAATGATCGCATCATATTTACGAGCAAGTAGAGAAGGAATAATACCATCCCAGTCTTGTGCAACGATCTTACACTGCACCTGCATTTCAGTACAAAGCGCGTTAGCCATATCGACATCGAAGCCTTTCAGTGAACCGTCAGCTTCTGTCCAGCTAAATGGAGGGTAAGCACCTTCAATACCAAAGCGTACTGTTTTCCATTCTTTTGCTTGAGCTACGCCCGTTGCAGCAGTTGCAGCAAGTGCCGCGACTAATAACCACTTTTTCATATCCCTACTCCTGTGATTTAGGTTTTTATGTTTTGCTAGTTTTAATATTGTGTTTGTTGTTGCTTATTAACTTACTTGTTGTGTTTTATTGTTCACACCGTCGCTGTTTACCTTGGCAACGGCGTTTCAATTCTGATTAGTAAATCGATGAGATAAATTGTTGTAAACGTTCAGATTCAGGTTCCGTAAACAGTTTAGCTGGATCGCCCTGTTCTTCCACTAAGCCTTGATGCAGGAACATCACATGGTTTGATACGTCACGAGCAAAAGCCATTTCATGTGTTACCACAAGCATGGTTCTTCCCTCTTCTGCTAGATCGCGCATTACACCAAGTACTTCCCCTACTAACTCAGGGTCAAGTGCTGATGTTGGTTCATCAAACAGCATCACTTCAGGATCAACGGCTAGCGCTCGAGCAATTGCCGCACGTTGTTGTTGTCCACCTGATAAATGACCTGGGTAGTAATCTTTGCGCTCATACAAGCCTACTTTTTTAAGTAGTAGTTCTGCATTTTCAATCGCTTGAGCTTTAGGTACACCTAATACGTGAACGGGGGCTTCGATAACATTTTCGAGAACGGTCAGGTGAGACCAAAGATTGAAGCCTTGAAAAACCATCGCTAAGCGAGAACGGATTCGCTGTACTTGTTTTTCATTGGCAGGAACAGATACGCCTTGGCGGTTGTTTTTCATTTGAATTAATTCGCCATTAACCCAAATCTCGCCTGCAGTTGGTGTCTCTAAAAGGTTGATACATCTAAGGAAAGTACTTTTACCCGATCCTGAAGATCCGATAATCGATACAACATCGCCTTTATGCGCAGAAAGTGAAATTCCCTTTAAAACTTCATTTTGACCAAACGTTTTGTGTAGATCCTTTATGTCCAGCGCTGGTACATCTTTCATGCGCTTTCTCTCCCAAGTTTGTGAAAATGCAAGGTACTCCGACCTTTTCATGCGATACAAACTAGCACCACACGAAACAACATGCAACAAATTATTAACCTAATAAATTGGAATAAATAGCGATTCACTCTGACTTATTATGCAAAAGGTAGCGTTTTCGCCTCAATTTAATGAATGAGTTCTATCAATAAGCTGTAATTACACCCCTTACATTGTTTAAATAAAGTTAACCAAAATGAGATTCCCGTAGCTTGATGTCTCACAAGAAAAACAAGTTTTGTGAACTTAGATAAGCCGAGACCTGCAAAATATAATCTGCACGCTCAACGCTACATACACACCATAAGACACAATTATTTTAAGGTTATTGCATTGTAAGCATTTCACTGGGAACAGTTGGGAAGCAAGTAATAGTGAAATAACTCAGTAAGAATTGAGTATTGAACTCGAGCCACGACGACAAAGGCTCGAAGAAGATAGGTAAACGTCAATTTGTGAAAACTAATTACACGATTCATCAATGGTACGTTAATGAATCGCTTCGTTTTGTAGCTTTCTTTCACATACACTCATAAAGTGATCAAGATCAATCACCCTAAAGGGTAAGCTTGTTAGACTCCTCAGCAAAGAATAAGGCATTAAAAATGCCAAACATTTCTTTTAACTTAGCTGCATAAAGCACATCAAAACCGTGCAACATAATGTTAATGAGTTATAACTAAGAAATAACGCAATTACGCGAAATTATAGAATTCAATTTTAGAATTACTAACATAAAAATATGAGGAATCTATGTCAGACGTTGTGAATAATGCGAACTCTGAAGTAGAAGAGAAAAGCTATAAAGAGCTACACCGTCCTGCTTCTGAATTTGAGAGCCGCTCAGATTATCTAGATCACGAGCTTCAAATCATGAAGCCTCGCCGCTTCGGCCTAAACCTTCCTGGTCGTGACTTCCGCTTTGAACTTGAAGACCTTGTTCCTGCACTTGCTGGTACCATTGGTATCATCGCGATGTACTCTGCAGTAATGATGTCTTGGGCTGACGGCCTAACTCAAGCTTGGGATCACGTAAACCTAGGTAAAGAGTTTGCGATTGAAGTCGCTCGTGTAGAAATGCTTATCCCTGCTCTATTGTTCTGTATCCTAGCTTCTGGTTTCTTTAACCCTAAAGCAAACCTTGCCGGTAACCACGGCCCAATGATTCCTCTTATTGGTACCATCGCTCTAGCTGGTGCTCACCCTCTTGCATTGGCAATCCTTATCGGTGTCTTTGGTCTTATCCTAAGTTTCCTAAAAGGCGGCTCCAAGCTGGTTAACCTGACTTCTGAAGGTACCGCTGGTGGCTTGCTCATTTTCTTAGGCCTAACCGGTACAATGAGCCAAATCAACTCAATTCAAGAATGGGCGGTTGGTCTTCAATCTTCTACTGTTGAAGCGGGTAGCATGGGTTACGTTGGTTTAATCGTTCTTGCTATTACTATTGCTATTTACGCTTTCCTAGCAAAAGTGAACAAGCGTTGGTTGGCTATCCCAGTATGTGCATTCACAGGTCTTGCTATTGCATTAGTATTAGGCGCTGGCTTCGACATCGTATTCGAAACTGAAATGGGCATTCCAAACCTAAACCCAGTTTACTGGTGGGGTTCTACTTCTGAAGGTTGGATGCTTGGCTTGCCAAACGTTGAACACTTCATCGCATCTCTACCATTTGCAATCCTTGCTGTAGCAATGTGGTCACCTGACTTCCTAGGTCACCGTATCTTCCAAGAGCTTAACTACCCTAAAAAGTCTGAAAAAGTGCTTATGGACGTAGATGACACAATGACTATGTGTTCAGTTCGTCAAATGGTTGGTACTGCGGTTGGTGGTGGTAACATCACATCTTCTTGGGGTACTTACATGATCCCTGCAGCTATCGCGAAACGTCCAATTCCTGGCGGCGCAATCTTGCTTGGTTCTCTGTGTATTATTGTTGCGATTCTTGGTTTCCCAATGGACGTTGCAGTATGGCCACCAGTGATGCGTGTTGCGCTACTTGTAGGTGTATCTCTACCTCTACTTGAAGCGGGTATGCAAATGGTTAAGGATTCTAAAGATTCTCAAGCGGCTGGTATCTGTATCTTCGGTTCAGCGGTTGTTAACCCAGTACTAGCATGGGCATTGACTATGCTTCTAGATAACAATGGTCTAATTGGTGATAAAGAGCGTGCTAAGCGTCTATCATTTGTAGACAAAATTGTTATCCCAGTTGGTGTTTTAGTTATCTGTCTAGTAGCAATGCTTGCAGTTGGTATGCTAGAAAGCCAATATGGTCTAAAAGCTTGGCTATAATAGTCCTTACTACACAAAAGTAGTATTCGGATTAAAAAAAAGTTTGGGTGGCAACCCCTGCCACTCAAATTTTTTCAACTTTTTTTGGCATTTATTGATTTAGTTTAAGGTTTGCAGGAATTTTTTAGCGTAGTCTTGAATTCATAGAGTAAAGACAACATATAAAAAGTAGTGACAATATATATAACCATATGACGCTTATATGCTCATATATATTGTTATTAATAAGAGTGTACTACCCTTACGAGGGGCGCTGGCTCAACAGTGTTAATGTACGTATTTTTTCTACTAAAAAGGTAGGTATGTCATGGCAGAGCAATTTGCTAAAGCTTGGGAAGATTTTGCTGCAGGTGAGTGGCAAAGCGAAGTAAACGTTCGTGATTTCATTCAAAAGAACTACACGCCGTATGAAGGCGACGAGTCTTTCCTAGTTTCTGAGGGTACTGAAGCAACTAACAAGCTTTGGTCTTCGGTAATGGAAGGTATCAAACAGGAAAACGCAACTAAAGCACCTGTAGATTTCGATACTTCTGTTATCTCTACCATTACTGCTCACGATGCAGGTTACATTGAGAAAGATCTTGAGACTATCGTTGGTCTACAAACTGAGAAGCCACTAAAGCGTGCAATCATCCCTAACGGTGGTGTACGTATGGTTGAAGGTTCTTGTAAAGCATACGGTGAAACTCTTGACCCAATGGTTTCAAAAATCTACTCAGAATACCGCAAAACACACAATGCTGGCGTTTTCGATATCTACACTCCTGATATCCTAAAATGTCGTAAGTCTGGTGTTCTGACTGGTCTTCCTGATGCTTACGGCCGTGGTCGTATCATTGGTGACTACCGTCGTGTTGCACTTTACGGTATTGATTTCCTAATGAAAGACAAAGCTGCTCAATTCGCTTCTCTTCAAGAGCAGTTTGAAAACGGCGAAGATCTTTCTGCAACAATGCAACTGCGTGAAGAGATCTCTGAGCAACACCGTGCTCTGGGTCAAATCAAGCAAATGGCTGAGAAATACGGTTTCGATATCTCTGAGCCAGCTCAAACTGCTCAAGAAGCTATCCAGTGGACTTACTTCGGCTACCTAGCTGCTGTTAAATCTCAAAACGGTGCTGCAATGTCTCTAGGCCGTACTTCGAGCTTCCTAGACATCTACATCGAGCGTGATATCGCTGCTGGCAAGATCACTGAAGAACAAGCACAAGAAATGATCGACCACTTCGTAATGAAGCTGCGTATGGTTCGTTTCCTACGTACTCCTGAGTACGATGAGCTGTTCTCTGGCGACCCAATCTGGGCAACAGAGTCTATGGGTGGTATGGGCATCGACGGTCGTACGCTAGTAACGCGTTCGAACTTCCGTTTCCTAAACTCTCTATACACTATGGGTCCTTCTCCAGAGCCAAACATCACTGTTCTTTGGTCTGAGCAACTACCTGACGGCTTCAAGCGTTTCTGTGCGAAGGTATCTATCGATACTTCTTCTATCCAGTACGAAAATGATGACCTAATGCGTCCTGACCTAGAGTCTGATGATTACGCTATCGCTTGTTGTGTATCTCCAATGATCGTTGGTAAGCAAATGCAGTTCTTCGGTGCTCGTGCTAACCTGGCGAAAACAATGCTTTACGCAATCAACGGCGGTGTGGACGAGAAACTTAAGATGCAAGTTGGTCCTGTTTCAGACAAGATCACTGACGAAGTTCTTAACTACGATGACGTAATGGGTCGCCTAGACACATTCATGGACTGGTTAGCTAAGCAATACGTGACTGCACTAAACAGCATTCACTACATGCACGACAAGTACAGCTACGAAGCGTCTCTAATGGCTCTTCATGACCGTGACGTTCGTCGTACTATGGCTTGTGGTATCGCTGGTCTTTCTGTTGCTGCTGACTCACTGTCTGCAATTAAGTTTGCTAAAGTGAAGCCAATCCGTGATGAAGACGGTATCGCAACTGACTTCGAAATCGAAGGCGATTACCCTAAATACGGTAACAACGACTCTCGTGTAGATGATATCGCTTGTGAACTAGTTTCTACGTTCATGAACAAGATCCGTAAGCTTAAGACTTACCGTAACTCTATCCCTACACAGTCAGTTCTTACTATCACGTCTAACGTTGTATACGGTAAGAAAACTGGTAACACTCCAGACGGTCGTCGTGCTGGCGCTCCTTTCGCTCCTGGTGCAAACCCAATGCACGGTCGCGATGAGAAAGGTGCTGTAGCTTCACTAACGTCTGTAGGTAAACTACCGTTTGCTGACGCACAAGATGGTATCTCTTACACGTTCTCTATCGTGCCAAACGCACTAGGTAAAGAACTTGATAGCCAACGTGCTAACCTTGCAGGCCTAATGGATGGTTACTTCCACCACGAAGCTGGCATTGAAGGTGGTCAACACCTTAACGTTAACGTTCTTAACCGCGACACTCTAGAAGACGCAGTTAAGCACCCTGAGAAATACCCTCAGCTAACAATCCGTGTATCTGGTTACGCTGTTCGCTTTAACTCTCTAACTGCAGAGCAACAAGCTGACGTAATCGCACGTACATTTACTGAGTCTCTATAAGCCCACCGCTTAATAGACAGTAAATAATATTAGCCTCGCCAATGTGCGGGGCTTTTTTATATCCGTTGTAAATCGCACAAGCTTAACCCATCCCTCGAAGTGTTAGATTGAGCAAAAAAGCACCCTGCTATTCACTTTTTTTCCACAAATTCTGTCAAATTACGGTAATATCGCGGTTCATAATTTAAGAGTAACTGCTCCATGAAATACCTGCGTTGTTTACCCCTGATTCTTCTCTCTTTCTCATCTTTAGCATCTGAGCGTTCGACGCTGACTTTTGCTTTAGATAATGATGGTATTTTTGGTGTCGACCAAGACTATACCAACGGTCTATTTCTGGGTTACACATCATCAAGTATTACGCCATACAACTGGGTAAAACCACTGAGCCTTTCTTACTGGGGCGCAAGCTCTCTAGATAAGTGGGAGATTACCATTGGCCACAAGATGTATACGCCTTCAGATATCGAGTTGGAAACTCCATCTGCCAATGATCGTCCATACGCTGGTTACCTACACACAGAATTCAACTACATCAGCTTGAATCCACAGCAAGCTCAGCGTTTTAACATCACGTTTGGTACCACAGGTGAACGTGCGCTGTCTGAAGATGCTCAAAAGCTGGTTCACTCAATCACAAAATCAGATGAACCTATGGGCTGGGAATATCAAGTTGATGATGAGTGGGCGGGAAGCGTTGGTTACCTAAACCATTTCAACCTAATGCGTAATCAAGCACTAGCAAATACAGATTTCGAGATCTCTAACGTTTCAGAGATCAACGTCGGTAACTTTAGAAGTGACATTTCAACGGGCTTCATGTTCCGTTGGGGTACAGACCTAGGTGGTAACTTTGGTGCGGCGAACATCAGCACCGAAAATCCATTCAAAGCCGGTATGATCGGTGCATCAAACACAGGTTGGTTTACCTATGCAGGCCTTGAAGGTCGTTACCGATTTAACGATCTAACAATCGAAGGCGATCGCTCTGGTGTGGATGAGTACGCGAATAAAAATAATGAAGATCCTGCAATTTACGATGTGACATTAGAAAACGTTCAAGCAACCGCAGTACTAGGTGTAGCTTGGTATAACCAATACGTTGGTGCATCCTTCGCACTTACGGCAAAAACACCTGATTACAAAGAAGCAAAAGAGTCGCTGTACACCACTGGCGGCATCACAATGTTTGCGTTCTTCTAGCCACCAGCAAGGGCTTTCGTCCTTCACGGTTCAAGTTCAATAAGGGTAATCATCTTCACAGGTGATTGCCCTTATTTTTAAAGACCTCGTTACCATTTGACCCTATTTTATGTACCGTTTTTGTAATAAAATAAAGGGTATAAATTCCTCTACGAGAATAGCTCATGTCTACAACTGGTCGCATTCACTCATTCGAATCTTGTGGTACTGTCGATGGCCCTGGTATCCGCTTTATTGTGTTTCTTCAAGGCTGCTTAATGCGCTGTATGTACTGCCACAATCGCGATACATGGGATCTTCATGACGGAAAGGAAGTAACGGTCGAAGAGATCATTAACGAAGCTAAATCATACCGTCATTTCATGAAAGCTTCTGGCGGTGGTATCACCTGTTCAGGTGGCGAAGCGATGCTACAACCTGAGTTTGTTCGTGACTTTTTCCGCGCAGCTCAAGCTGAAGGCATTCACACTTGTCTTGATACTAATGGCTACATTCGTAAGCACACAGAAGTGGTTGATGAAGTTCTTGAAGCCTCTGATCTAGTGATGCTTGACCTTAAGCACATGCGAGACGAGATTCACCACGATTTCATTGGTGTATCAAACCGACGTACTCTGGATTTTGCACGCTACCTGCACAAAATCGGCAAGAAAACTTGGATTCGCTATGTGATTGTTCCTGGCTACACAGATACTGCTGAAGATGCACACCTTCTTGGTGAATTCATTAAAGATATGGACAACATCGAGAAAGTAGAACTGCTTCCATACCACAAGCTTGGTGCTCATAAATGGGAAGCGCTGGGTCACGACTATCCACTTGATGGTGTTAACCCACCAAGTAAAGAAAAAATGGATGAGATTGTCGCTGTTCTTAGTCAGTACCATTCAAACGTAAAATACTAATACCTACGGTTTTCAAAGCCTGTTTCAAACGCCTCAATTTCGATTGGGGCGTTTTCTTTTTCGAGCCAAACAATCCTTTCACTTTTCTTTACAACTTTTGTTTATCAATTCAAAAAATCATATTAAATCCGTGTTGAGATCATGTTTCCACTCGTAGGAATGCTGTTACTCTTACTGCAACAAAAGAATACAACATTTAGTTTTTTAGTGAGGCTCCTCCCATGGAAATGACCAATGCTCAGCGTCTAATTCTATCAAATCAATACTACCTAATGTCTCAAATGGATCCTGAGAACTCAGCTAAATACCAACGTCTACAAACGATTGTAGAACGTGGTTACGAACTCCAAATGCGCGAGCTTAACAAAGAATTTGGTTGTTTGACTGAAGCAGAATGTCGCGAAATTATCGACATCATGGAGATGTACCATGCAATGCAAGAGTCAAACAAAATGCTAGCAGAACAAGAGCGCGCTGAAGTTGATCAACGCCGCCTACAGTTCTTAGGTTTTGATATCGCTTCTGAAGCGCAAATCGTACACTACGTGCGTTTCCTTGTTGACTCTGAAGGTCTTTACCCTCAATTCGACAAAGCTGATCACCACTTCAATAGCCAAATGCCAATGCTAGACAAATACCGTCGCATGCTAACAACATGGCGCAACTGCCCTCGTCAATACCACCTATGTGCGACAGAGCTGTCTCAAATCTTTAGTGCTTAATGCATGAAAAGATAAGCCTTAATTTGGCTTATAAAGTTTCAAATAAAAAGGGTTACTCACATGAGTAACCCTTTTTTATATTCGCTTCTTGTTAACTAGAAAACGTAAGCAACCCCGACGTTGGCCGCCATATTAATCCCGCTTTCAAGGATTGGGCTGTTCTCGATATCACCTTCTAGGTTGGTGTAACGAACGCCGCCAGTCACTCGAACATTCGGCGTTACATGTAAGTAACCACCTAAACCAATAAAGTACTGGCCGTCCCAATCTGCATCAAACTCATTCAAGTTCGTTCTTGCTGCTTCTGCCGAGCTCACACCATACAAGTGATTATTCAAACACTCACTGTTATAAGCGTAACCAATAGATGGAGTAATCGCCCAACCATTGCGACGAATAGGAAGGCGCCACGCTGCTTCCGCATAAATGCCGTTGTGTTTAAAGCCTAGATCCGAACCCGCCGTCGCTTCAAACATACCCACCATAGTGATCACTTGATAGCTTACACCACCCAATACTGAAGCTTCACGCTCATCTAATTTTTGAATATCAACGTTATCAGAATCACCCGGCTTTAATGTTCTTGAATCGTACACCGCTCGAAAGACGATGTTTTGCGGTGAACCCGCAGGAAATAAACGATAGCCAGCACTGAAACCACGCATGAAAAAGTGCTCGCCTTCATAACCAATCATTGGAATAACTGCGCGGTTTGACGGCGTATCTTTATAAACAGCAGGAGAATAGGAAGCAGCCACACCCAATGACCATTGCGATATTTTTGCATGTGTGGCGGTCGCCATGAGCATTGCCGTTCCAACAAAGGCGATTTTTAACCAGAGACTCTTCACTATTTCTACCTATTTTTTAAGCGATTTTTGATAACGTCGCGCATTATATGGTATTTCATTCCAAAAAATCAATAAGGCTTCGTTATACATCCAATACGCATAAATCCACAGCAAGAATTGGAAAGCCTCCTAAAATCACAAAACAAACCGTCGATACCCCATGAATGTAAAATAATTCGATCCCTCCCGGCTCAAGTTGCCCATTGCTTTCGTTAGCCATTCAACACGCAAAATTGTAAATAAATACATAATTGTTAAGCAAAATTGTGGAAGCGGGTCTAACCTTAAAATGTAGGGAGAGCCTATTTTTCAATCGCTCGTCAGTTTTGACTGGTTAACAAGGGGAATGTGACTATGAGTATATTTGACCACTATCAATCACGTTATGAAGCAGCCAAGGAAGAAGAGCTGACACTGCAAGAGTTCTTGGCGCTGTGTAAAGACGATAAAAGTGCTTACGCTAACGCTGCGGAACGCTTACTTCTTGCCATCGGCGAACCGGAGGTCATTGACACCGCTCAAGACCCTCATCTCAGTCGTATTTTCTCGAACCGAGTCATATCTCGCTACCGTGAATTTGAAGATTTTTACGGCATGGAAGACGCGATTGAACAGATTGTTTCTTACCTAAAACATGCGGCTCAAGGCCTAGAAGAACGCAAACAGATCCTTTACTTACTTGGCCCTGTGGGCGGTGGTAAATCTTCGCTTGCTGAGAAACTCAAAGCCCTGATGCAAAAGCTACCAATTTATGTATTGTCTGCTGACGGTGAACGAAGCCCAGTAAACGATCACCCATTCTGTCTTTTCGATGTCAACGAAGACGGCGACTTACTTAAGAACGAATATGGCATTGAGAAACGCTACCTTCGCTCGATTATGTCTCCGTGGGCAGCGAAACGCCTACACGATTTTGGCGGCGATATTTCTAAATTCAAAGTCATCAAACTGCGCCCTTCTATTCTCGATCAAGTCGCGATCGCGAAAACAGAGCCAGGTGATGAAAACAACCAAGATATTTCATCTTTGGTCGGTAAAGTTGATATTCGTAAGCTTGAGCACTTCTCTCAAGATGACCCTGATGCCTACAGCTACTCTGGTGCGCTATGTAAAGCAAACCAAGGTCTGATGGAATTCGTGGAGATGTTCAAGGCACCGATCAAGGTATTGCACCCTCTACTAACAGCGACTCAAGAAGGTAACTTCAACGGTACTGAAGGGCTTTCTGCATTGCCATTCGACGGTATGATTCTGGCTCACTCGAACGAATCCGAGTGGCAGACCTTCCGTAACAACAAGAACAATGAAGCCTTCCTCGACCGTGTGTACATTGTAAAAGTCCCTTACTGTCTGCGTGTGTCTGAAGAAGTTAAGATCTACAAGAAACTGCTTGAGCACAGTGAGCTATCCCAAGCGCCTTGCTCACCAAGCACACTCGATCTGCTATCGCAATTCAGCATCCTGTCGAGACTGAAAGAGCCTGAAAATTCTTCTCTATTCTCTAAGATGCGTGTTTACGATGGTGAGACCCTTAAAGACACCGATCCAAAAGCGAAGAGCTACCAAGAGTACCGTGACTATGCGGGTGTTGACGAAGGCATGTCTGGTCTATCAACACGTTTCGCCTTTAAGATCTTGTCTCGTGTGTTCAACTTCGACCAAGCCGAAGTGGCTGCGAACCCAGTGCATCTGTTCTACGTGATTGAGCAGCAAATCGAACGTGAGCAATTCCCTCAAGAGACCGCTGAGAAGTACCTAGAGTTCTTGAAAGGATACCTAGTGCCACGCTACGTAGAGTTCATCGGTAAAGAAATTCAAACTGCATACCTAGAGTCTTACTCTGAGTACGGTCAGAATATCTTCGACCGCTATGTCACCTACGCTGACTTCTGGATTCAAGACCAAGAGTATCGCGATCCAGAAACAGGCCAGCTATTTGACCGTGCTTCTCTAAATGGTGAACTAGAGAAAATCGAGAAAACAGCCGGTATCAGTAACCCTAAAGACTTCCGAAATGAGATTGTGAACTTTGTGCTTCGTGCCAAAGCCAACAATAACGGTCAAAACCCGGTTTGGACGAGCTACGAGAAACTGCGCACTGTGATTGAGAAGAAAATGTTCTCTAACACAGAAGAGCTGCTTCCTGTTATTTCGTTCAATGCTAAGACCTCAACGGATGATCAGAAAAAACACGACGACTTCGTTGCTCGTATGATGGAAAAAGGCTACACCGAGAAACAAGTTAGACTGCTATCTGAGTGGTATCTAAGAGTTCGTAAATCCTCATAAACAAAACTGTATTGAGCTGCTCACGTGAGCAGCTCGTACAAAGCAATAACTCTTATATCCTAATAACTCTTATACCCTAATAAAAAGTAGGATCGTGACATCAGCTGAGAGGGAGTTCTTATGGCACAATTTATCGATCGGAGGCTCAATGGCAAGAATAAGAGTGCTGTAAACAGACAGCGATTCTTACGACGCCATAAAGAGCAAATCAAAGAATCTGTGGCCGATGCAGTCAACCGACGCTCAATCACCAACACTGAAACCGGTGAGGACGTCACTATTCCTCATAAAGACATCAAAGAGCCAAGCTTTCATCAAGGGCAAGGCGGCGTAAGAGAACGCGTTCACCCTGGTAATGATCAGTTCATCACTGGCGACAAAATTGAGCGCCCTAAAGGCGGCGGCCAAGGTGGTGGTTCCGGCCAAGGTGATGCAAGCCCTGATGGCGAAGGCCAAGATGAATTTACCTTCCAAATTTCAAAAGATGAGTACCTTGATATTCTCTTTGAAGATTTAGCTCTGCCTAATCTAGAGAAGAATCAGGTCAACAAAATCACCGAATGGAAAACCCACCGCTCTGGTTATCAAAGTGCGGGGATTCCATCCAACATCGCTATTGTTCGTTCACTGCAGCAATCTCTAGCTCGTAGAACCGCGATGACAGCAGGTAAAAAGCGTGAGCTTAACCTACTGATGGAGCAACTTGACCAAGTTAAAATGACGGAACCGGCACAACCATTCGAAGAGAGTCGCTTAAAAGAAGAGATTGCCGAGCTACGCAAAAAAATCGAAAACGTGCCATTCATTGATACCTTCGACTTACGTTTTAAAAACTATGAGAAGCGCCCTATTCCATCTAGCCAAGCGGTAATGTTCTGTTTGATGGATGTGTCCGGCTCAATGGACCAAGCGACCAAAGACATCGCAAAACGTTTCTACGTACTGCTTTATTTGTTCCTCAATCGTACCTACGAAAACGTCGATGTGGTGTTTATTCGTCACCATACTCAAGCAAAAGAAGTCGACGAGCATGAGTTCTTCTACTCACAAGAAACGGGCGGCACCATCGTTTCTAGTGCACTGAAATTAATGAAAGAAATTGTTGCAGACCGTTACCCAGCTAATGAGTGGAATATCTATGCGGCACAAGCTTCTGATGGTGATAACTGGGCTGATGACTCACCTCGCTGTAAAGAGCTGTTGGTCAACACGCTTCTGCCAACTTGTCAGTATTACTCTTATATCGAAATCACACGCCGCTCTCACCAAACACTTTGGCACGAGTATGAAAAGTTAGAAGCGAGCTTCGACAACTTCGCGATGAAAAACATAAAAACGGTGGATGATATCTTTCCTGTATTTAGAGAACTGTTCCAGAAAGAGACAGCGTAAGGGGGCTTGCCATGACAGCGAAATCAAACGTTGCAGAGAAAGACAAAGCTGCACAAAAGAAAAACGACAAGATGCTGCCTGATGGTCCAGATTGGACGTTCAACCTCTTAGAGCAATATCACGTGGAAATTAAGCGTGTCGCGCAGCATTACCGTTTAGACACTTACCCAAACCAGATTGAAGTGATTACCTCAGAGCAGATGATGGATGCCTACTCCAGTATCGGTATGCCCATCAATTATAATCACTGGTCGTTTGGTAAGAAATTCATTCAAACCGAACAAAACTACAAGCACGGCCAAATGGGCCTAGCGTACGAAATCGTGATCAATTCAGATCCTTGTATCGCTTATCTGATGGAAGAGAACACGGTAACGATGCAGGCACTAGTAATGGCGCACGCTTGTTACGGCCATAACTCCTTCTTTAAAGGCAACTACCTATTCCAAACTTGGACAGACGCAAGCTCCATCATCGATTACTTGCTGTTCGCTAAGAAGTACATTAGTGGTTGTGAAGAGAAATATGGTGTCGCTGAAGTCGAGCAGCTGCTTGATTCTTGCCATGCACTGATGAATTACGGCGTAGACAGATACAAACGTCCTGAAAAGATTTCCATTGCAGAAGAAACGGCAAGACAAGAAGAGCGTGAAGCTTATCTACAGTCTCAAGTGAACGAGCTTTGGAGAACGGTTCCTCAAAACAAAAGTAAGGAAGAAGAGACCAAAATCCGCTTCCCTAGCGAGCCTCAAGAAAATATTCTCTACTTTATTGAGAAGAACGCCCCACTGCTTGAGCCTTGGCAACGTGAGTGTGTTCGTATTGTTCGCAAGGTAAGCCAGTACTTCTATCCTCAGAAACAAACGCAAGTGATGAATGAAGGTTGGGCAACCTTCTGGCACTACACCATTCTGAACCATCTTTACGACGAAGGCTTGGTGAGCGACAAGTTCATCTTAGAGTTCCTGCACAGCCATACCAGTGTGGTCGCACAACCTGCTTACAACAGCCCTTACTTCAGCGGGATAAACCCTTACGCACTTGGCTTTGCAATGTTTAGAGACATTCGACGCATCTGTGAAGAGCCAACCGATGAAGACAAAGAGTGGTTCCCTGAACTCGCCGGAAGTGATTGGTTAGAGGCAGTGCACTTCGCAATGCACAACTTCAAAGATGAAAGCTTTATCAGCCAATACCTTTCTCCAAAAATCATTCGTGACTTTAAGCTATTTTCTGTGCTTGATGATGACCGAAAAAACACCATTGAAGTGAGTGCGATACACGATGATCCGGGCTATCGCTTGATTCGAGAGAAACTTGCAGCGCAATACAACCTCAGTAACCTTGAACCGAATATTCAGGTATTTAACGTTGATGTTCGTGGTGACCGTTCAATGACGCTGCAATATGTGCCTCATGACCGTATCCCGCTTGATAAAGGCTACGACGAAGTAATGAAGCATCTTTATCGCTTGTGGGGCTTTGACGTAATTCTTGAGGAACTCAAAGACACAGGTCACCGAGAAATCCTGACCACTTGTCCGAAACGCAATGATTATGGAGCCAAGATTTAATACCCATCATAGTAAGTAGATAATGGGTATAAAACTCCGCTCCCCCTACAACATAGTGGTCACCCGCTCGGAAGTGGAGCAATAAAAAAGCGCATAAGTCTGATGACTTATGCGCTTTCTTTTCAAGGCTTAAACGTCTTTTAATAGACGTGAGGCATTCGAACTAGAACTAAATAAGCTTAAACAACCGGCTTTTGACCGCGTTCAATCAGCTTCATTAGCACGCTGTCTGCAGATTTACCTGCCACGCCTGCTAATTTGTCTGACAGCTTTTTCTTCTGTACGTAGTGAATCGCTAGAACCGTCTTGTCTTTGCATGCTTCGACAACTAGGTCATCAGAAGTACGGATCTCATCCACCAGCCCAAGTTCATGTGCTTGCGTACCAAACCAGTGCTCACCCGTTGCAACCTTATCAAGGTCTAGTGCTGGGCGGTGATCACGAATGAAGTCTTTGAATAAACCATGTGTCTCTTCTAACTCTTCTTTGAATTTCTCACGTGCTTTATCGCTGTTCTCACCAAACATAGTTAGGGTACGCTTGTACTCACCCGCTGTTAACTGTTCAAACTCAATGTCGTGCTTTTTAAGCAGTTTGTTGAAATTTGGCAGTTGAGCGATAACGCCAATAGAGCCAACGATAGCGAAAGGTGCCGACACAATTTTGTCTGCGATACATGCCATCATGTAACCGCCACTTGCTGCTACTTTATCTACCGAGATAGTCAAAGGCAGGCCAGCCGCTTTGATACGATCAAGTTGAGAAGATGCCAAGCCATAGCCGTGAACCATGCCACCGCCAGATTCAAGCTTAAGCAATACTTCATCGCCTTCACGAGCGACAGCTAGAACCGCCGTTACCTCTTCACGTAATGAAGCCACTTCTTTCGCATCAATGCTGCCGTTAAAATCAAGAACGAATAGGTGTGGTTCACGCTTGCTATCAAGCTCACCCTCTTTCGCTGCTTTCTTCACTTCTTTACCGCGTGATTTTACTTTCTCTTTTTCCGCTTTCTTTTCTGCTTTATCACGGGCTTTGATGAAAGCATCATCGTGTAGATGGTGCTCTAATTGTTCGATCGTCTGTTTATGGTGTTCAGATAGGTTCGTGATTTCCAGCTCACCTTTAATCGCGCTTGATTTTCCACCCACAGATTTAGCAATGACTAAAATTGCAATGATGGCGATTACAACGGTCGCAATCTTGGCTAAAAACAAGCCGTAGTCCAACAAAAATTCCAATGTCATATCCCCTATTGTATGAATTAGTGTATTGTAACCATCTTGTCACGATTACCAAGAATTTCTCATCATTCCTGCGGTTATCTGTGTGATTAAACATCAATGGAATGACGAACATAATAAAAGAAAGAAGGATAAGCACAGTGGATTACCCAATCTCTACAGATGCCCTCAAAGATAAAGTAATTTTGGTTACAGGTGCCGGTGCTGGCATTGGTCGCCAAGCCGCACTAAGCTTCGCTCAACATGGCGCAACTGTCATTCTGTTAGGCCGCAATGTAAAAAACCTAGAATTCATTTACGATGAAATCGAAAGCGCTGGCTACCCGCAGCCTGCGATTATCCCATTGGATTTAAAAGGCGCGACAAAACAGAACTACATTGATATGGCTGAAACCATTGAATCGCAGTTCGGTCGTTTAGACGGTCTACTTCATAACGCTGGCGTTTTAGGTACTCTGAGCCCGTTTGAGCAGATTGATGAAGAAACCTTTGATGATGTTATGCAGATCAATGTGAAGTCTGAATTCTTGATGACTCAAGCGCTGCTACCTGCACTGAAGAAAGCTGAAGCCGGTCGTATCGTATTCACCTCTTCTACCGTTGGCCACTCTGGCCGTGCATTCTGGGGCACTTACGCAATTTCTAAGTTTGCTACCGAAGGTATGATGCAGATCTTAGCGGACGAGCTTGAAGACACAAACATCCGTGTTAACGCGATCAATCCAGGCGGCACTCAAACGCGTATGCGTGCAAAAGCGTACCCAGGTGAAGATGCTAACAAGCTGAAAACGCCACTGGACATCATCCCACTGTACCTACACTTAATGAACCCAAGTGTGACAGACATTAATGGACAATGTATCGACGCTCAACCTAAGTAGTTGATATTATGAACAATAACAAGAAGTCGCTTTAATCGCGGCTTTTTTTGTATCTAAATCAACCACCTAATACTTACTTCCACTAATTTTCATCATTTTGCTTTGCATCTTTTTCATTGTTAAATATACTGTATAAATATACAGGTATTTAATTATGCATGAACTCATAAAAAGCTTACAAGACCGCCAGCTAATCTGGAAAGGACTACAATCAACAACGCAAGGAAGTACCACTTCGACAGGCTATCCGCAATTGGATAAACAGCTTGATGGTGGCTTTCCGACACACGGCGTTATTGAAGTTGAATCACAACAAGGGATTGGCGAACTGCGCCTGCTAACCCCCTATTTAGCTCAGCAAAACTCACAGAAGCTGGCCATATTCATTAACCCGCCAGGGAAGATCTGTGCCGAGTTTTTTAGCAATCAAGGGATTGAACTAGATAACATCTTAGTAATCGAGCCTCAACGCGATCTCGATGCATTGTGGGCTGCTGAACAATGCCTCAAGAGTGGTGCTTGTCATTCTGTGTTGTTATGGGGAGCCGATCTCGAAATCCACCAAACCAAACGCCTACAAGCAGCAAGCGAAACGGGCAAGTGCCTGCAGTTTCACTTTAAAGCCACCAGCCATAATCAGTTATCTCTGCCTGTTTCTTTAAGCATGAAGCTCTCTTCTCAGGCCCAAGGTTTAAAGATTGAAGTGACGAAAAGAAAAGGTAGTTGGTCTTATGGCAGCTTTATTCTCGATATGACCCACAATTGGCCGTTACTCACAGAAAAAGTCATCAGCACCGATAGTTCACATCACGGTCTATCAGGTAATACTGTATTGGCCTTTCCTATTGCGAAGCAAGGTTAGCGCATGCTGTGGTTTTATCTGCACTTTCCATCTCTTCAGTTGGATACCTTATTTAACTCTAATGAATTGGGTTCGAACGAAGAAGCACACGAGCAACCTATTATCATCGTGGATGAAAAAGATCATCGTGTACTACAAGCTAATCAAACTGCGTTGGACTCAGGCATTACACTGGATATGGGTTTAGGGTCTGCAGCGGCGCTTTGCCATAACTTACACGTCCACCCTTACAGTATTGAGCTAGAGAAAAACAAGCTGAAAGAGATAGCTCAATGGGCGTATCTGGTCACTTCTGATATGGCGTTATTGCCACCTAATGGTTTGTTGATTAAAGCCTCTAACATGCTGTCACTTTACGACGGACTAGATAACTATTGGCATGAACTCAAAAGCCATTTAGAAACACTCAACATCCAGTTCAGCTTTGCCACGGGTTACTCACCGCTTTCTGCGATCCTTTTGGGCAAGCAAGCGATCAACCAAGCAACGAACAATGTTCAACACATGAAGGCTTGGGTTAACCAACAAGCTCTGAGTTCTAGTGAGCTGCCGCCTAAGCAAGTTGAACGCTTAAATCGTGTCGGTATTAATATCGTTGAAGACCTATTGAAACTGCCTTTGCAAGAAGTCGCACGTCGCTTTGATATCGACTTGGTGAATTATGTTGGTCGCCTTAATGGGCAGTTCAAGTACCCAATTGATTTCTATCATCCACCAGAAAGCTTCCAGCAATATCTGGAGCTGTTGTTTGATATTGAAAACATCCTGTTTATCGAAAAGCCACTGCTGAAATTATTGAATCAACTGGAATGCTTTTTGAAGCTACGTGACCGAGTGGCTTTTGAGTTAACCCTGACTCTGCATCTTAGGGATAAAGACGACCACCATGTCTCTTTCTATTCGGCGCAGGGCGATTACCTTGCCAGTAAATGGGCGAGCCTAACGCATCTCACCTTAGAGTCACTGAAGATCACAGCACCCGTTCAAGGGCTCACTCTCTCGTTAACTCGTCATGGTGAACCTCAAATGGCCTACCATGATCTTTTTGATGGCAATACCGGAACGCTTGCTGCGTTAGATCTACTTTCATTGTTACAGGCAAAGCTTGGGCAGGCCTGCATTCAAACGCCGAAAATACAGCAAGATCCTAGACCAGAGAAAGCCAATCAATATTCGCTACCAACACTAAGTCATACGGCGAAAAAGGGGCTAGCTCCACAAGAACTCGATCAACAAGCCACAACAACGAACAACATTAACCAACAGCGACTCAGGCCCAGTATTTTACTGCCAGAACCTGAAGCATTAACCGAAAACGTCACCTTATCTCAAGGCCCTGAACGTATTGTTTCTGGTTGGTGGGATGGCGAGAAAATCATTCGTGATTACTTTATTGCTCACAGTGAAAACGGTCGATGGCTATGGGTATTCAGAACGCCCGATAAACAGTGGTTCTTACACGGTTTGTTCAGCTAGTCAGTTTAGTAAGTCGTTTTGCCACTTGCTTCATTTAAACGTCCCTTTTCAATCATGTTCACTCGCAACAGTTAAGTGAGATTCCATTATGTCTCAGCAGTACTCAGAGCTTTTCTGCCAAAGTAATTACTCCTTTCTTGAGGGGGCTTCACACGCGGAAGAGTTGGTTTTACAGGCCGATTTTTTACGTTACAAAGCACTCGCTGTTACTGATGAGTGCTCGGTCGCGGGCATCGTTAAGGTTCACTCTGCAATCAAGCAACACAAGCTGTCGCTCAAGCAGATTGTAGGGAGCATGTTTTGGCTAAATGACGAGTGCCAAGTGATTTTGATATGTCCAAACAGACAAGCCTATGCCGAGCTGTGCCGTATTATTACCAATGCGAGACGTCGTAGCAGCAAAGGGCATTATCAACTCTCTGAGTGGGATATCATGTCGGCTAAGCACTGCTTCATCCTGTGGCTACCTCAGCAAAAAAATGAAGACGTGCATTGGGGACAATGGCTTTCTCAACATCATTCCGGTCGGTTGTGGATTGGCTTACAACGACACCTAAAACAAACCGATCAACAGTACATCGATTACTGTGTGGAGCTGTCACAACATCATCAATTGTCGATTACAGCTTGTGGTGGCGTGTTAATGCACAATGCTAATCGCTTGCCCTTACAGCACTCACTCACCGCGATTAAATATCAAAAATCAGTAACCGAAGTTGGCAATCACTTACTGGCGAATGCCGAGCGCTGTTTACGAAGCATCAATAAGCTCTCTCATATCTTCAAAACTGAGTGGTTAGAAGAGAGCAACCGAATCTCTGAGCTGTGCGACTTTGATTTAGGTAGCCTACGCTACGAATACCCAAGTGAGCTGATTCCTCAAGGTGAAACACCCATGAGTTATCTGCGCATGTTGGTCGAGAAAGGAAAAAAGGCTCGCTTTCCACAAGGTGTCCCTAATGACATCCAACAGATCATCGATAAAGAGCTAGGGCTGATTGGCGAGCTCGACTACCCTTTCTTTTTTCTCACGATCCACGACATCGTGATGTTTGCGAAAAGCCAAGGGATTCTTTACCAAGGTCGAGGGTCCGCGGCTAATTCCGTAGTTTGTTACTGCTTAGAAATCACCTCTGTCGACCCAAGACAAATCTCAGTGCTGTTTGAACGCTTCATCAGTAAAGAGCGTGATGAGCCGCCTGATATTGATGTCGATTTTGAACACGAACGTCGTGAAGAAGTCATTCAATACATCTACAAAAAATACGGTCGAGAACGTGCTGCGCTTGCTGCTACGGTCATTTCTTATCGCTTTAAAAGCGCGGTAAGGGATGTCGGAAAAGCATTGGGACTGCAAGAAACCCAGCTTGATTACTTCATTAAGAACACCAATCGAAGAGACAAAAGCCTAGGTTGGCAAGCTCAACTCACCCAATTGGGGCTACAACCGGACTCTTTGAAAGGTCAGCAATTTATACACTTAGTGAATGAAATCATCGGCTTTCCACGTCATCTTTCTCAGCATGTAGGCGGCTTCGTGATCTCTTCTGGGCCTTTGTATGAATTGGTTCCCGTCGAGAATGCGGCAATGCACGATCGCACCATTATTCAATGGGATAAGGATGATCTTGAAACTCTGGGGCTGCTTAAAGTTGATGTACTCGCATTGGGTATGCTGTCTGCAATTCGAAAATGTTTCGACCTGATCAAGCGTATTCATGGCCGCTCACTAACAATCGCAGAGATCACTCGACTTAAGGATGATCCTCAGGTTTACGGCATGATTCAGCGAGCAGACACGGTAGGGATATTCCAAATTGAGTCACGCGCACAAATGAGTATGCTGCCAAGGCTCAAACCAAGAACTTATTACGACCTAGTGATTCAAATCGCGATCGTGCGTCCAGGACCAATTCAAGGCGATATGGTGCACCCGTTCTTAAAGCGTCGCGATGGTATTGAGCCAATCAGCTATCCATCTAAGGATGTTGAATCGGTACTCTCGCGCACTTTAGGAGTACCGATATTTCAAGAACAAGTGATTAAGCTCGCGATGGTTGCCGCAGGTTTCACAGGGGGTGAAGCGGATCAGCTCAGACGCGCAATGGCCGCTTGGAAGAAGAATGGCAACGTTTTTAAGTTCAAAAACAAGCTCATCGAAGGCATGCAAAAGCGTGGCTACGAAACCGAGTTTGCCGAACAGATTTTTAAACAGATATGTGGATTTGGTGAATACGGTTTCCCTGAAAGCCACTCGGCTTCCTTTGCGGTATTAGCCTATTGTTCAGCTTGGTTGAAATGCTACTACCCTGAGTGCTTCTATGCTTCTTTGTTGAATAGCCAACCCATGGGCTTTTATAGTCCATCGCAGTTGGTTCAAGATGCACAGCGACACAATGTGACGATACTTCCGGTATGTGTGAACGCTTCTCAAAACGACCACATGGTTGTCTCTCATCAGAATGGTCTAGCGATTCGATTAGGGCTGCGACAAATCAAAGGTTTGAGTGAGCACGGTATCCAGAGCGTACTTGCCAATCGTCCGCATTCTGGTTATCGCCATCCTAGCCAAGTAAAACAACTATCGATGAATAAGAAGGACATAGAGCTACTCGCATCAGCAAACGCGCTGCACAACGTTTCGGGAGACCGTTTCCAGACGCGCTGGGCGATAATGGACTCTGCTTCTGACCTACCTCTGTTTAGCCAAATCTATGACGGTACTAAAGATGGTCATGGCGAACACACATTGCACAAACCCAATGAGATGCAGGATTTACTTGAAGACTTCACCAGTGTCGGGATTTCATTAAATAAGCACCCTATCACCTTACTAGAAGAAGCGAATCGATTAGGCCGATTTACTCATATGAAGGACTTGATACAACAAAGGCACAAATCCATGGTCACCGTTGTCGGGCTAGTTACAGGTAAGCAATCACCGGGTACTGCAGCAGGTGTCACCTTTGTCACATTAGAGGACAGCACTGGTAATATCAACGTGGTGGTATGGGGAACCACTGCGCGTGCGCAACAGCAAGCCTATCTCACAGCCAAGGCATTAAAGGTACAAGGAATATTAGAAAAGGAAGGTGAAGTGGTGCATGTGATTGCCGGAAAGCTCATTGATATTACCGATGAGATTGTTGGTTTGAAAACCAAATCACGAGATTTTCATTAGCGATTCAAATCGCCCTCCCATAAACACTGAAACGCTAGAAACGCTAGAAACGCTAGAAACGCTAGAAACGAAAAAGGGAAGCATCTGCTTCCCTTCATTTCAAATTGTTGAGTTATACCTCAACGTCAGCTTCCGTACGTCTTTTCTTAAATTCCCTATATAGTAATAAGCTCAAAGTCATAACGACTTTAGACGTTAACCATATCATTAAGAGGAACTACCTTAGATTGTGCATGAAAAGTTACGTTAGTAGTGAGCATATTTCGTGTCGATTAATATGCTGCATCAATATTAGCAAACGTTTTCTATCAGGTCACTCAAAACAAACCGTACAGCAGTATTAATTATAAAAGCTGACGCATTCGCTCTTGAGTCACTTCCACTAAAAGGTCCGGTTGGAACTTAGAAATAAAGCGGTTACACCCTACTTTCTCAACCATAGCCTCATTAAAACTTCCGCTTAATGACGTATTTAGCGTAATAAACAGGTCATGCATTCTTGGGTCAGTACGTACTTCGTGAGTCAGTTTATAACCGTCCATTTCGGGCATTTCGGCATCGGTGATCATCAACAAAATCTCTTGATTGATGTCTTTGCCTTCATCACACCAACCCTTAAGTAGGTTCAGTGCTTCTAAGCCATCGCAACACTCAATAATGTTTAAACCAAGCTGCGACAAAGTACCTTTAATCTGGTTACGTGCGGTTGAAGAGTCATCAACGATAAGAACGTTGCGGCCAATCATTTCGTTGGCTAACTGCTCATCTAACACACCTTCAGAGATCGACACATCGTAATCGATGATCTCTGCTAGCACTTTTTCAACATCGATGATCTCAACGATTTTGTGCTGCTCTTCTTCTTGAATATGCGTGATAGCCGTGAGGTAGTTTGCACGACCCGTGGTCTTTGGCGGCGGCTGGATTTCAGTCCAAGTTGTATTAACGATATTACGAACCTGTCCAACCAAAAAACCTTGTACGGTTCGGTTGTATTCCGTAATGATCAGGTTGCTCTCTTGAGACTCTACACGTGACGGCGGAAAGCCAATCGCGCTGCGCAGGTCAATCACAGGCACCGATTCACCACGTAGAGAAGCAACACCGGTTATGTGGTGGTGAGAGCCCGGTAAGCGAGTAAGTACAGGCACTTTTAGGACTTCTTTCACTTTAAATACGTTAATCGCAAATAGTTGACGACTATTTAAGCTGAATAATAAGAGTTCCAGACGGTTTTCACCGACTAGCTTGGTTCTCTGATCAACCGAATTTAAAACGCCAGACATACAACACCTTAGTGACAAATAATAACTGTGGCTACAATAGCCTACTTCAATGGGTTAAAGCAAAGCGCTAATGCACAGAATGCTTAAACTAAGTACAACAAATGATGTTATACAAAGCTTAAGTACATGGAAAGATTTGGGGTAAGGCCAAAAGAAGAGAAAAAGAGTTAGCCTTCAATAACTTTCATTAATAGCTGACCGTCATACAAGGCCTGCTTAATAAGTGCAGCACCGGGCATGGTTGCTTGCTTATAGAATCGAGATTCCACCAGCTCTAAGTCTTGATGGTAAACCGATAAACTCTGCTCTTCGATACACTTTTGAATCGCAGGGTACAAAACACTTTTCGCCTGATTGATAACACCACCGACCAAGATCTTCTCTGGGTTGAATAGGTTAATCACAATCGCAATCGCAGAGCCTAAGTAACGACCTAACTGTTCAATCACTTCAACAGCCAATGGATCGCCGTCAGCCGCGGCTGCACAGATCTGCTCAATCGTGACATCCTCAAACACAGTCAGCGTTGATTCTTCACCATTGGCTAATCGCTCTTTGACTTGCTCACGAATCGCTTGTGAACTCGCGACCGTTTCTAAACAGCCTCGGTTACCACAGTGGCAAAGCTTACCCTCTTTATCGATCTGGATATGACCCAGTTCACCGATGTTACCGTGACGCCCTTGCAGAACGCGACCATCAAGAATGATCCCGGCACCTAAACCATGGTGAATTGAGATAAGAACAGAGTTGTCGTTGTCTTGTGAGTTACCAAACAGCTTCTCTGCTAATGCCCACGCTCGGGTGTCATTAGCAATAAAGACTGGCAAACCGGTTTCTTTGTAGATCTCCGGACCCAACGCTAAGTTTTCAACGTTGTAATGCGGCATTTGCAACACAATACCCTGCTCTGAATTCACAAGACCAGGCAGTGTGATGGCAATGCTCGTCACCCTGTCGAGTTGTTCGGCATAGGTTTGGAAGAACTCATCAATTTCATGGAGAAGACGTGCAAGCACATCATCTTGGTCACGTTCGTGAATATCAATTTTGGTATCGATAAGCACATCACCGCCCAATTCATGGAGCGCTATCGTGAGGTAACCACGACCAAGACGCATCGATAAAAATTGCCAACCTTCATTATTGGTTTGCAGACCGACAGCAGGACGCCCACGAGTCGTGGCTTCTTGAACCGTGGTTTCGTGAATAAGGTGAGCTTCAATGAGTTCACGGGTAATTTTAGTAATACTCGCCGGAGCCAACTCACTTTGCTTGGACAGATCGATACGAGAAATAGGACCTTTAAGGTCAATTAGTTTATATACACGACCAGCATTGACCTGTTTGATATGATCAATATGGCCCGGTTGAGCCATGTACATTTTACGCTCCAGAAATCATCAACGAGGTAATTTTTTTACTTTGCGAAGTAATTGTGAAGTCACTTGGTATATCGCCGTGACCAGTATCACGTATATACATGAATCTTTGTGTATCGAGTCAAATAGTTCGAGGAAAATTAACACCTACATCGATAAATCGAGACTTAATTTTCATAAAAAAACATCGCGCTTGAGTACTAAGTACAATAAATATCAGTAAATACAGAAATATCTTCCTAGCTCCCAATAAATTATCAATTAATGCATATACTTAATTCAGTCTTGTAAAAGATTACTTGGTCTCACTCTAGGAGTATTCATGACAGCCGAATTAAGAAAAACGAAAATCGTCACAACGTTAGGCCCTTCAACAGATAAAGGTAACGTGCTTGAAGAAATCATCAAAGCAGGTGCCAATATCGTCCGTATGAACTTTTCTCACGGCAGCAGCGACGACCACATCCAACGCGCAGAAAAAGTCAGAGCGATAGCAAAAAGACTCGGCACTCAAATCGCCATTCTCGGAGACTTACAAGGTCCCAAGATTCGTGTGTCGACATTCAAAGATGGCAAGATCCAACTTGCGGTGGGCGACCTATTCACTCTCGATAGCAGCCTAGGTTTAGGTGAAGGCAACCAAGAAGCTGTTGGCCTTGATTATAAAGAACTGCCTAACGACGTATCCGCCGGCGATATCCTGTTGCTTGACGATGGTCGTGTTCAACTGAAAGTCACCAAAGTCGAAGGTTGTCGCGTTCATACCGAAGTGATTATCGGTGGCCCTCTTTCGAACAACAAAGGCATCAACAAAAAAGGTGGCGGCCTTTCTGCTGAAGCACTGACCGACAAAGACAAACGAGACATCGTCACCGCCGCTCAGATTCAAGTCGATTACCTAGCGGTCTCTTTCCCACGTAACGGTGAAGACATGCACTACGCTCGTCAATTAGCACGGGAAGCAGGGTTAGAGGCTCACCTAGTGGCTAAAGTCGAGCGAGCAGAGACAGTTGCGACCGTAGAGAACATGGATGACATCATAATGGCCTCAGATGTGGTCATGGTGGCCCGTGGTGACCTCGGAGTGGAAATAGGCGACCCAGAGTTGGTCGGGGTACAAAAACAGCTTATACGCCGTGCTAGAGCGCTTAACCGAACAGTGATCACTGCAACTCAAATGATGGAATCGATGATCTCTGCGCCAATGCCAACTCGTGCCGAAGTGATGGACGTTGCCAACGCGGTATTAGATGGTACCGATGCGGTGATGCTTTCAGGTGAAACCGCTGCGGGTGATTACCCAGTTGAAACCGTGAAATCCATGGCCGAAGTGTGTATCGGTGCTGAAAAGATGGCGGGCATCAACCAATCGAACTACCGTATTGACCGTACCTTTGTGACGGCAGAAGAAACCGTTTCGATGGCGACCATCTACTCTGCCAACCACATGGAAGGCATCAAGGGCGTAGTGACGCTTACCGAGTCCGGGCGCACAGCTCTGATGATGTCACGACTCAGTGCCGACATGCCTATCTACGCGCTGTCTCGTAACGAAGGAACGCTAAATCGCTGTACTCTGTACCGAGGCGTAACACCTATCTACTTCGAAACTGAAGCCGAAGACAGCTTCGATATTGCACTATCGACACTTGCCTGTCTGAAAGAGGCGGGACACTTGAAGTTTGGCGACTTAGTGATCGTCACTCAAGGCGATATAATGGATGTCGCGGGCTCAACCAACTGTATGCGAATCTTACCAGTCACCTAAACCCTGAACACTAGGGGCTTATATAAGTAAGTAATTAGCTAGCAAGTATAAAAAAGGGTTATCGAACCAAGTTCAATAACCCTTTTTCTTTTTGAATAGAATGAGCCAACTACACATTAACTTGCCCACTTAAAATATCACTTATCCGCGACACTAGTCGTCAGTTTTGGTATGTGTGAACTGCGAGCATTCTGTGTTGAGGTATAGGTTTCGACAAATCGGTAACCAGCTTCTAGCCCCAGGTCGTAATCATGCAACAAGTCTTCTTTATCACTCATTAATGAACTCGACTTCAGTGGTTTACTTGGCGCTATCTGTACCACGAACGCATCGTCCGGCGGAGAGTTTAAAAAGTCCTGAGTTAGGGAGTATGTTTGATAGTGCACCATCAACATGTCAGCTAAACCTGAATCAAATTTATCACCGATTAAATGACTTAATCGGTAGATATCGTCAGCGCCAAACAACCACCGACCACCATTGAGCAGATCCAAATGTCCACGATCGCGCTTCTGCTCTTTAGAACGCATAATTTGTTGTTGGAAGAAAGAAGTCCAATCGGATTTCCATTGTTCCACTTTCTGTTGCCAGTGATCTTGAACACTGTCGAAAGACTCTCTGAACCATTCCAGCTCTTCCGCAGATATAGGTTTAGGCGCTTTCACTGCGGTGCTGCGATTAGGAGCTTCAACCAAGAGTTCACCTCCCTCCTCGACCACAGGTTCAGTACGAATCACAACAATAGAGCGAGCTTGCCTACGCCAGGCTTCTTGAACAGGGATACAAGCAGACACACCACCGTCAACATAAGTACTGTCGCCGATGAAGATCTCATCATTGTACAAACGAGGAATCGCACAGGTGGCGATCATCACCTTGTACCAATCTTCTCCCAATAACGGGAAGTAGTGATCGCGTAGATCTTTAGAGTCTGTCACTGCCGCATAGAAATGTCTGTCGCCTAAGGTTTGTCGCCCTAAATCAAGGTCGAGCTTATAGGGATAAGCCATAATTTGTTCTAAGGCCCACTCTAATCCCAGATTTTTCCTGTGTCGTATATAGGAGAAGATATTGAAGAACTCTGGTGAGGTGGTGAGATCGAGCACGAAAGAGCGGCCGAGGCCTTTATCGCGGCAAAGGTACGCACATAAGTTAAGGGCACCTGCAGATGTACCAAAAAATTCATCGAAGGGGTCAAAATTAGAAAGAAGAAAAGCATCCAGCACACCTGAAGTAAAAATACTTCTCTGTCCGCCACCTTGAGCGACCAGTGCTGTTTTTCCAGCAATAAACTTAGCGTAGTAATCCAAGTCTATTGCTGTATCAATATTGGTTACAAGCCCACTATTCATTAGTCCCTGAGTATCAAAACTCAGCCTCGCAATAGATGGTATTAACTACCAATCGCAATAAAGCCAAATGAAAGAATGATCATGTAAATAAACACGGTAATTTGTAGGGCATTTTTCAGATTATGGTCCATAGACACCTCTGGCTTATTATTAATTTGTCGAGTCTCTATTTAAGTACTATCAGGTGTGTGAAGTATCTTCAAGAATCGTCGAAATTAGTCGCACAATATTGATGTAACCATCACAATTAGTAAGTGTATGGATAAGGATATACTCATGAATAACAAAGCAAATATGATGGCGCTTATCGCGCTTTTCTCTGTATCGAGCGTGTATGCTTCACCGGAGATCATCATTACCCCAATGGTGGGCTATACCGGAGGTGGTAGTGTCGAAGACCAGGATGGCAAAACCTACGACATGAAAGCGTCTGAAAACTACACCTTTGCCATTGAAACACCACTTGATAAAGGTCGCATCGGCTTTTTCTATTCTAACCAGAGTTCTGAGCTAGAAACGCTCAACCTAAGCTCCTCAATCCAGTACCTGCACTTGCAAAGCAGTATCTACTACCCGGCTTCGCCTGTGTTATCTGGATACCTTGGCTTAGGTCTTGGTGCTTCTTACGTGGATGTTGACTGGGCGAAAGATAAATATGGATTCTCGACCTCAATCTTTGGCGGTTTGGAATACAAATTCAGCGACCGTTTAGCACTCAACACACAAGTACGTTGGTTGGGCACAGTTGTTGATAACGACACATCTGGTGTGTGTAACATCCCTAGTACGGGTCAAGAGTGTATCATCCGCTTTGATACTGATTGGATGAATCAATTCCAAGCCAATGTCGGGCTGAGTTTTACGTTCTAATTACTGTAACTGATAAAACGGTTTAAGTTCACTTTAGAACTTATAAGTCACACCCAGTGCACCACCGACTTGCAGCTCAACGCCTTTGTACATGTCTAGCTCAGGGTGAACTTGTGCGTAAGCATTCCAGCCTTCGTAGAAATTCACTTTGACGCCCAACGGCAAACGCAAGCCAAAATCGTCATTCCATTCAGCCCAAGCACCAGCACCTACATACCAGCTTAACGGAGCTTCCGTTTCGAACTGACCACGTTTCCAAATGTAGTCGAATGCCGCGCCGTCATTACCAACGGTTGCACGGTACTTCTGATCAAACTCAACAACGACACTCAGGTCTTGGTCAATGGCTAGACCAACTTCTAAATCTGGAGCTTCAGAAGCATGAGCAAACGAAGCTCCGCTGCAGCACATAAGGCCAATCAAGTAACGATGTTTCATAATATTCTCAGAATGTATTTTAAAAACGGTAGATTACTTAAATCACAACGGATGTTGTCATCATAAAGTTAAAGATAAGAGGTACCCAAAGCGGATAATTGAGCATCAGAACATCGAGCTGTTCGATAACCGATTGAGTGGAAAAGAATAAGTGCGGGAAGGACTTTCCTAAGGCAGAAAACAAAAAAGGAGGCCTCTCGGCCTCCTTTCAATTTATTGAATCAGTGAATTAACCGTTGTTACGGATCCACTCATCCATGTCTGTCTTAAGGTTGTCAGACTTAGTACCGAAGATAGCTTGAACGCCACCAGCAACTACAACAACACCTGCTGCGCCTAGTTTCTTCAGTTTGTCTTGGTCAACAACTGCTGTATCAGCAACTGCAACACGTAGACGAGTAATACAAGCGTCAAGACCAGTGATGTTCGCTTTGCCACCGAATGCAGCAACTAGCTCACCAGCAAGTTCAGAACCAGTCGCAACTGACTCTTCTTCAGTCTCGTCTTCACGGCCTGGAGTTTTAAGGTCTAGAGCTTTAATCACAGTGCGGAATACGATGTAGTAAATTGCAGCGTAAGCAATACCACATACAACCATTAGGCCCATCTTAGACGCGTTGCCAGATAGAACTAGGAAGTCGATTAGACCGTGTGAGAAAGATGTACCGTGTACAAAACCTAGAGTGTTCGCAAGAACGTAAGCAGAACCAGCTAGTAGAGCGTGGATTGCGTACAGTACAGGAGCAACGAATAGGAATGAGAATTCGATTGGTTCAGTGATACCCGTTAGGAATGAAGTTAACGCAGCAGAAGCCATGATACCCATTACTTTAGCGCGGTTTTCAGGCTTAGCTGAGTGTGCAATAGCGATTGCAGCAGCAGGTAGACCGAACATCTTGAACATGTAACCACCAGCTAGCTGACCGAAGCCATTGCCCGCTGCACGAGATGCGTCATCAGCAACTAGGTAACAAGTAAGAACACCGTTTTGAGTTTCGCCAGCAGCGTTTACACAAGTACCAGCTTCAAAGAAGAAAGGTACGTTCCAAACGTGGTGAAGACCAAATGGAATCAGAGAACGCTCAACGATACCGTAGATACCAAACGCCACTTGTGGGTTTTGGTGAGCAGCCCAATCAGAGAACGCAGAGATTGCGCCGCCAACTGGTGGCCATACGATAGATAGTAGGATTGCTAGACCAATCGCAGAGAAACCTGTGATGATTGGCACAGCACGCTTACCAGCGAAGAAGCCAAGGTACTCTGGTAGTTGAATACGGAAGAAACGGTTGAATGCCCAAGCAGCAACACCACCGACTAGGATACCACCTAGTACACCAGTGTCGATTTTATCAACGCCCATTACACCAGCCATTACGCCAAGTGTAGCAGTCATGATGCCGTAACCAACGATTGCAGCTAGACCAGCTACACCATCGTTGTTAGTAAAGCCAAGTGCAACACCTACTGCGAACAGCAGTGCCATTTGACCGAATACTGAACCACCAGCTTGTTCCATTAAGTTTGAAACGATTTCTGGAATGAAAGGAAGATCTGCTGCACCGACACCTAGCAAAATACCCGCAACTGGTAAAACTGATACTGGAAGCATCAGAGACTTACCAACTTTCTGCAGGCTAGCAAAAAGGTTCTTAAACATGTTTATGCTCCTGATAAAGATAAAATAATTATATGGGTACTAACGGCACACCCCCGTAGCCTATATGTTAGCACCCTGCGAAAATGTAACCATGTATTGCATTATATTTTCTGCCGCTAAATATATATTGATGGGGAACTAACTTTCTAGTCACTTACGAAATTTAGTTTCAAAACACGTCTTGGATCACATGTCAAATCTAGAAATGCAATGCTTTACAAGAGTTTAATTAGTTGAAATATATAGTTATTTTTCAAGAGCTCTATTATTTTACTGGGTAAATAAAATAGGAGCGAATGTTATTTTTAGTAACAAAATTACAAATGTTATAATTAGCGCTCTCAAGTTCAACATAATTCGTAAACATTAAAAAAAAACGCACTTTTGGTGATCAAAAACACAAAAAGGAAGCTTTCGCTCCCTTTTATTTGTTTACTTAGTTTTTTATCGCAAAAAAAGTTTTTGATAGTTTTTGGTCGTTTGTTCAGCAACCTCTTTCATCGACACACCTTTCAACTGCGCAATATAGGCCGCCACTTCCACGACATATGCAGGTTGATTCTGCTTCCCACGATATGGGATTGGTGCCAAGTATGGAGAATCCGTCTCGATCAGTAACCTATCTAACGGTAGATTCTTAACAACTTCTTTAAGTTCTGTTGCCTGCTTAAAGGTCACAATGCCTGAAATTGAGATATAGAAACCTAATTCCATTGCCGCTTCAGCGAACGCTTGATCTTCGGTGAAGCAGTGAATCACACCACCACACTTCTCAGCACCACCATCACGCAGAATCGCGAGAGTGTCTTCACGCGCGTTGCGTGTATGGATGATCAAAGGCTTGTTCAGCTCTACGGCCAACGCGACATGTTGCTTGAATCGCAGCTGTTGCAATTCCGCCGTCTCTGGTTGGTAATGGTAATCTAAGCCTGTCTCACCAATCGCAACAACTTTTGGGTTGCTCGCGTATTCACGCATTCTCTCTAAACAGAAATCACTCTCTACATCGAGAGGATGAACGCCACAAGACGCTTTAACGTTATCAAACGGCGAGATCATCTCGAGCATATTTTCAAACGAATCCAGTGTCACACCAACAGACAACAGCTGGTCTACGTTTGCTGCCTTCGCTTTGTTCACAACGTCTTCTACGCTTGTGTGTAAATCTTGATAATCCAGTTTGTCTAAATGACAGTGGGAATCTACGAACATGTTTCCTCGCAAGTGGCTATCAGCCAATTCATTATGAGTAGCTCCGTATTGAGCCCAGGGTGTTGCTTTAACTGCTCAATCAATGTGAGCAGTTTACTCGATGCTGCGTAAGCACTTTGATAAGACATCACCTCAACCAGTGCTTTCGCGCTAGGAGTGATCGCCTGATTCGCCAAGCCAAAATGCAGCTTCTGTACGTCAGACAATAAGTGCCATAACCAACCCAATTGAATCAAAGGGTCTTTGCTAAGCTCTGTCGAGAATTTTAGCATGTCAGGTTGAGTGCCCTTGATGACATTAACAAAGCCATCAAGCGCTTTGGTCGAAGCCTCTACCCCACCCTGCTCAAACATCGCCTTTGCTTTTAAAGGCGCGTTGTCATTGAGCGCTAAAATATATTGTGGGACAGCCTTACCAACTTCACCATCTAACCAAGCCGACCCGGCCTCCAACTGTGGGCTTACCACATTAAATTGTTGGCAACGGCTAATGATAGTCGGCATCAAACGGTTACTGTTACGAGTAGAAAGAATGAAGATACACTTGCTTGATGGCTCTTCCAGCGTTTTCAACAGCGCATTAGAGGCCGACTCATTCATTGCCTCTGCCGGGTTAAGCAAGATAACGCGTAAGCCACCCAATTGAGATGACTCTTGAGCCCAGCGGTTACTGGCACGCACTTGATCAACAGTGATCGACTTACCTTCTTTCTCAGGCGAGATAACATGAAAATCAGGATGACTGCCCGACTTCATTAATTCACAGCTATGACAAAACCCGCACGACTCACTTTCGTAGTTGGTGCACATTAATGCTGCGGTAAGTTGATCAATCAACGCATCAACGCCAAGCCCTTCCGGCGCATTAACAATCACCGAGTTAGGAAAACGCTCAGCATCAAGACTTTTTTTCCACTCATTCCATACGGGAGTGAGCCAAGAATACACTTCAGCCATGACTACCTACTGTTTGTCGAGCCAAGCACCAAGCGCTTGCTTAATATCAGCAGCCACTTGATCTATCTCTTGCTGCGCATTAATCACAAGAACCGTGTCGTCTTGTGCGGCAATCTCAAGGTAACGTTCACGCGTACGATCGAAGAACGAGATATCCATTTTTTCGATTCTATCTAACTCACCACGACCACGTGCGCGTTCAAGCCCTACTCTAGGGTCTAAGTCCAAGTATAGGGTTAGATCAGGCTTAAAATCGCCTAGCGTGGTTGCTTTCAATGATTCCATCGTTGTGCGTGCGATCTGACGACCACCACCTTGATAAGCCTGAGAAGACATATCATGGCGATCACCCAATACCCACTTACCACTGTCTAGTGCAGGCTTGATAACGTTTTCTACTAATTGAACGCGTGCAGCGTACATCAGCAGTAATTCAGTCATGTCTTGAAGCTTCTCGCCTTCGTGTTCTTCTTTAACCAGTGAGCGCATCTTTTCTGCCAACACGGTACCGCCCGGTTCACGAGTGTTGACGAGTTCTTCTACACCAGATGCTTTCAATGTTTCTACGATGGCATTGATTGCAGTGCTTTTGCCCGCGCCTTCAAGGCCTTCAACCACGATAAATTTCGACTGATTCATAATTCTTTCTTTATTTGTTTTTTCTTAATTGCTTTAAGTAAGCTCGTACTGCACGGTTGTGCTCAGCCAAACTCTTTGAAAATACGTGACCGCCCGTTCCGCTCGCAACAAAATACAGGTAGTTGCTGTTCTCTGGGTTCAGAGCTGCATTAATCGACGCTCGACCCGCCATAGCGATCGGCGTAGGTGGCAAACCGCTCATTGTGTATGTGTTGTACGGCGTTGGTGTGCGCAGATCTTTCTTACGGATATTGCCTTTGTAGCTGTCACCCATGCCATAGATAACCGTTGGATCAGTTTGCAAACGCATACGCTTGTTCAAACGGTTAACGAATACAGAAGAAACACGCTCGCGCTCTGAAGCAACGGCGGTTTCTTTCTCAATGATAGACGCAAGAATCAGAGCTTCATAAGGTGACTTAAGAGGCAGTTTATCCGCTCTGTTTTCCCATTCATCGTTCACCACATTCATTAGGTCACGATGAGCGCGTTTCAACAAATCTAAATCGGTTGTGCCGTAGGTGTAGTGATAGGTTTCCGCTAAGAAAAGACCTTCTAGCTTCTCATTTTCGATGCCCAGCTTTTCAGCGATCTCTTTTTCAGAAACACCATCCAACGTTTGTTGAATGAATTCGTTATCTTTTAGCTGCACAAGCCATTCATCAAAGCGGCTGCCTTCAACGAAGGTAATCGTGAATTGGTGCTCTTTGCCCTCAACAAGCACTTGTAGCGCCTGCTCTAGGGTCAAACCCGGCTCTAGCAGAAATGTACCCGCTTTTACGTCAACCAGCTCAGGATGTAACTTACGGATTAATTTCTCGTAAGGAGAAGCCTCAAATAGCCCCTCATTTATCAACTGTGCCAGAACACGATTAAAGCTGCTGCCTGAAGCAACGGTTACGACCTGTGGTTTTTCTAATTGGATGACTTGTTTCAGGTTGTCTTGTGCTTGGTTATAAACATAGAACCCAGCAGCGCCTGCTGCGATTAGGCACAAGATAAGAAAAATAAATAACTTTTTGATCACGAGTTTAGTTGTCCTTGAAGGCTACGAGTAACGGTTCCAATGTTAAATTGGGTTTCACTAATACGGGTAACTGGGGCAACCCCTAAAATGGAGTTGGTCATGAAAACCTCATCAGCTTGCATGAGTTTAGATAAGCAGTAGTCACTAATAGTAACGGAAAGTTCAGCTTGATTCAGCGCGGTTAACACTTGCTTACGCATAACCCCTGCGACGCCACTCTGCGTCAGTTGAGGTGTGTAGATGGTATCCCCTTTTCGCCAAAACAGGTTAGCCATAGTGGTTTCAATGACATTGCCTGAAATATCAAGTACCACACCATCGACTTCATTGGCCTGATCCATTTCATCTTTCATCAAGATTTGCTCTAGGCGATTATTGTGCTTGTGCCCGGCAAGCAATGGGCTCAAGCCTAAAGCTTGTTGGCAGACACCGAGTTCAACACCAGAGTCTTGCCACGCTGAATAATGGCTCGGAAAAGCAAACGTACTGATGGTAACCGTAGGTTTAGCGATATTCTTGGTGCTATAACCTCTGCCACCAGAGCCACGACTAACGTGCAGCTTTATTCCTGCTTTTTCATCATGAGGCTTGTTTGTCTCATGGCGGTTCTCTGTTCCATGAAACGCATTATTTTGGATGTGTTGAAGTGCAATATCGAGCCAAACATTAACCACATCCCAATCAAGTTCAGAAATGCGTAACGCTTTCAGGCATTCATCGACACGACGCTGATGATCGTGAAAATGTTGAATCTCGCCACCTTTTACAAACATGGTGGTAAAACAGCCGTCTCCGTATTGAAACGAACGGTCCAAGATATCGACAGTTTGCTGGCTTTCTCCATCAACCCAAAACATGTTTTTCCCCATAAAAAGAAACGGCTCAATGCTAAAGCATCAAGCCGTTTAAAAACAAGTCTAATTGTGACTATCTACGAGTGTTTGCGTCTTTAATAAGATGATTAAATCTTTTTGAAGATCAAACAGCCGTTTGTACCACCGAAACCGAATGAGTTACATGCAGCATATTCCATGTTGCTAACTTCACGCGCAGTGTGAGGTACTAAGTCAATATCTAAGCCTTCTTCAGGATCATCTAGGTTGATTGTTGGTGGAACAATTTGGTCAACCAGAGACATCGCCGTGATGATAGCTTCAGCAGAACCAGCAGCACCTAGAAGGTGACCAGTCATCGATTTCGTAGAAGAAACCAATACTTGCTTGCTGCCTGCTTCGCCAAGAGCACGCTTAATGCCCTTAACTTCCGCTACGTCACCCGCAGGAGTCGATGTACCGTGTGCGTTAACATAACCGATTTGTTCACCAGTAATGCCAGCATCACGCATAGCCGCTTCCATCGCTAGTGCACCACCAGAGCCATCTTCACTTGGAGATGTCATGTGGTAAGCGTCACCCGACATACCGAAGCCAACTAGCTCACAGTAAATCTTAGCGCCACGAGCTTTCGCATGTTCGTACTCTTCAAGAACCATCATGCCAGCACCGTCACCGAGAACGAAGCCGTCACGGCCCTTGTCCCATGGACGAGAAGCTTTTTGAGGCTCATCGTTACGAGTAGACAGTGCTTTAGCCGCACCAAAACCGCCCATACCTAGTGGAGTTGATGCTTTTTCAGCACCACCCGCTAGCATTGCGTCAGCATCGCCGTATGCAATCATACGTGCCGCGTGACCAATGTTATGTAGGCCAGTCGTACATGCAGTAGAGATCGCGATGTTTGGACCGCGTAGGCCGCGCATGATAGACATGTGACCAGCAATCATATTCACGATCGTCGACGGTACGAAGAACGGGCTGATCTTACGAGGGCCTTTTTCAGTTAGAGCTTGGTGACCTGCTTCGATCAAACCAAGACCACCAATACCAGAACCGATTGCAACACCCACACGTGGAGCGTTTTCTTCAGTAATAGTTAGGGCTGAATCATCTAAAGCTTGAATACCTGCTGCGACGCCGTACTGGATGAACAAGTCCATCTTACGAGCATCTTTTTTAGACATATACTCTTCGCAGTTAAAGTCTTTAACTAGACCTGCAAAACGAGTTGAGAAATTGGTTGCATCAAAGTGCTCGATATTAACGATACCACTTTGACCAGCTAGCAGGGCTTTCCAAGAAGATTCTACAGTGTTGCCTACCGGTGACAACATACCCATGCCAGTGACAACTACACGACGCTTGGACACGATTTTACACTCCGGAGATTGAGGTGATTTAAGATGAGGATAGATGAGTTAGATAAAACACAGGCGGTCGAGGTGACCGCCTGGGAGAGATTATTACTGAGCGCTAGTTACGTAATCGATAGCTGCTTGAACAGTAGTAATTTTCTCAGCTTCTTCATCTGGGATTTCAGTGTCGAATTCTTCTTCTAGAGCCATTACTAGCTCAACTGTGTCTAGAGAATCTGCACCTAGGTCATCAACGAAAGAAGCTTCGTTTTTAACTTCAGCTTCGTCTACACCTAGCTGTTCAACAATGATTTTCTTTACGCGTTCTTCGAGGTTGCTCATTTTTTCTTTTCCTTTACAGAGTTCGCTTTATGCGATGTTTTCCGTAGTTTATTCAATCTATTGAAAGTTGCAAGGTCAACTTTTCTGGTCAAACCACAATTTTCACGATTTTAACCGAAATTACGTATGATCTTGACTTAAATCATGCACAAATGTTGCACATAATTTACACCATGTACATACCGCCATTGACGTGAAGTGTTTCACCTGTGATATAAGCTGCCGCAGGTGACGCCAAAAATACCACAGCTTCAGCGATTTCGCGAGGGTCACCTAGTCGACCTGCTGGTACATTCGCCAAAGTTGCTGCACGTTGGTCATCATTTAGCGCTTTAGTCATATCAGTTTCGATGAAACCAGGAGCAACAGTGTTCACTGTAACGCCACGAGATGCAACTTCACGAGCCATTGATTTAGTAAAACCAATTACACCAGCTTTAGCCGCTGCGTAGTTAGCTTGACCAGCGTTACCCATAGTACCTACTACAGAACCAACGTTAACGATACGGCCTTGACGCTTCTTCATCATGCCACGCAATACAGCTTTAGACATACGGAAGATAGGCGTTAGGTTAGTATCGATGATGTCATTCCATTCGTCGTCTTTCATACGCATAAGAAGGTTATCACGAGTGATACCTGCGTTGTTAACTAGAATGTCAATCGCACCGAACTCATCGTTGATGGTTTTCAGTGTCGCTGCAATTGAATCAACATCCGTTACGTTAAGAGCAAGACCTTTACCGTTCTCACCAAGGTACTCGCTGATTGCAGCAGCGCCGCCTTCAGACGTAGCAGTACCGATAACTTTAGCACCACGCTCAACTAAAAGTTCAGCGATTGCACGACCGATGCCACGGCTTGCGCCTGTAACGAGTGCAACTTTGCCTTCTAAATTCATCATAACTTCTCTATTAAGTGGTTATTTACTTAGCAGCTTCTAGTGATGCAGTGTCATTAACTGCAGCAGCTGTCATAGTTTTTACGATTCGTTTTGTTAGACCAGTAAGAACCTTACCTGGACCTAATTCTAATAGCTTCTCAACGCCTTGCTCGTTCATTGCTTGTACGCCTTCAGTCCAACGAACTGGGCTGTATAGCTGACGAACAAGGGCGTCTTTGATTTTTGCAGGGTCTGTTTCAGCAATAACATCAACGTTATTGATAACAGGCAGTGCTGGTGTATTGAACTCTAGAGCTTCTAGAGCAACCGCTAGCTTGTCTGCTGCAGGTTTCATCAGAGCACAGTGAGATGGCACAGAAACAGGTAAAGGAAGTGCACGCTTAGCGCCCGCTTCTTTACATAGTGCACCAGCACGTTCAACTGCTGCTTTGTTACCTGCGATAACAACTTGGCCTGGCGAGTTAAAGTTAACTGGCGACACAACTTCGTCTTGCGCAGCTTCTTCACACGCTTTAGCAATCGCTTCATCATCTAGACCGATGATTGCGTACATTGCACCAACACCCGCTGGTACTGCTTCTTGCATCAGTTGACCACGTAGTTCAACCAGCTTAATCGCTTCTTTAAAGTCGATAACGCCAGCACATACGAGTGCAGAGTATTCGCCTAGGCTGTGACCTGCTAAGTTTACAGGTTGCTCTAGACCAAGCTCTTGCCATACACGCCAAATTGCAACAGACGCTGTTAATAGAGCCGGTTGAGTGCGGAAAGTTTCATTTAGATTTTCTACTGGACCATCTTGAACCAATGCCCATAGATCGTAACCAAGTGCTTCTGAAGCTTCAGCAAATGTTTGTTTAACAACATCATACTGTTCGCCTAGGTCAGCAAGCATACCGATAGCTTGAGAGCCTTGGCCTGGGAATACGATAGCAAACTTGCTCATTGTAATTATCCTTTAAGCAAAGCAAAAAATTGAATAAGGCACATAAGTTATGTGCCTTGTTTGTTGATTATCGCTTGGGGTTAGAATTTAACTAACGCAGAACCCCAAGTGAAGCCGCCGCCAAATGCTTCAAGTAGAAGCGTTTGACCACGTTTAATTCGCCCGTCGCGAACAGCCTCATCGAGGGCCGTTGGTACGGTAGCTGCCGAAGTATTGCCGTGCTTATCAAGGGTAATTACCACTTGATCAAGTGACATCGTCAGCTTTTTAGCCGTTGCCGAAATAATACGGTAGTTCGCTTGGTGTGGAACTAACCAATCAAGCTCTGACTTATCCATATTGTTCGCAGCTAATGTGTCTTTAACTAGCTTAGAAAGCTGAGTTACCGCCACTTTGAATACTTCGTTGCCCGCCATGTGCAGCCATTTGTCAGCATCACCGCCGCGCTCTGGTACTTCTAAGCTTAGAAGCTCACCATATTTACCATCAGAGTAAATGTGAGTAGACAAAATACCTGGCTCTTCGCTTGCGCCTACAACCACCGCGCCTGCTGCATCACCAAATAGGATGATAGTAGAGCGGTCAGTCGGATCACAGGTTTTTGACAGTGCATCCGCACCAATTACCAAAACGTTCTTGCACATACCAGTCTTGATGTGTTGATCAGCAACAGACAGTGCGTAAACAAAACCAGAACACGCTGCAGCCAAATCAAACGCAGGGCAACCTTTAATACCAAGCTTACCTTGTACCTGACATGCCGAAGACGGGAATGTGTGGCTACTGCTGGTTGTCGCAACGATGATTAAATCAATATCTTCTTTATCGATACCTGCCATTTCAATGGCATTTTCAGCAGCGTAAAACGCCATATCAGCAACGGTTTCGTTTTCCGCTGAAATACGACGCTCTTTAATACCTGTTCTAGCAACAATCCACTCATCGCTAGTCTCTACCATTTTCTCTAAGTCTGCGTTTGTACGCACCTGAGATGGCAAGTAGCTGCCAGTACCTAAAATTTTGCTATACATGAAGACTAATAATGCCTCTCGAGTAAAACCGCTTCCAAACGATCGCTAATGCGGCTGGGGACTTGTCGTTTGACCTCGTGTACTGCCTCACCAATCGCGTTGACGACTGCAGACACATCAGCACTTCCATGACTTTTAATGACAATGCCGCGCAATCCTAACAAACTTGCGCCGTTATACTGGTCGGGGTTCAAGGTTTTTAATTCAGTAAATAGCTCAGAAAACAACATTCTGGCTATCCAACCCTTTATTGTTGAAGCCATCATGCGCGTTTTTAGCTTATCAATAAAGAGCTGAGCTGTACCTTCGCACGTTTTTAAGCAGACATTGCCCACAAAACCATCACATACGACGACATCAGCAGCATCTTGAAGTAGTTGATTACCTTCAATATAGCCTATGAAGTTCACAGACTGAGTATTCGACAACATTTCAGCGCATCGTTTTACAAGGTCATTGCCTTTGATTTCTTCTGCGCCGATATTCAATATAGCGACACGTGGAGCGCGACCTAAATGTTGTTCGGCTAATGCACTGCCCATCACGGCAAACTGAAAGAGTGAATCCGCATCACTAGAAACGTTCGCCCCTAAATCAAGCATCCATGTGCGATTCCCTGATGCGGTAGGCAAAGCTGAAACCAATGCAGGCCTATCAATACCAGGAAGAAGTTTAAGTCGGAAACGGGACAAAGCCATCAGTGCGCCAGTGTTACCACCACTCACACAAGCATCGGCCTGTGATTCGGCAACCAGATCGATAGCGGCACGCATAGAACTGCCCTGACTATTACGTAAGGCTAGTGAAGGTTTTTCAGAATTGGAAATAACTCGATCACAATGCTGGATGCTCAAACGAGAATCAGGCATTCGACCTAATGAAGATAATTGAGATGTGATCGCATTTCGATCACCTATGAGAATGACTTTTAGCTCTGGGAAATACGACAGTGCCTGCACGGCGGCAGGCACTGTTACACGAGGACCGAAGTCCCCGCCCATTGCATCAAGCGCAACGGTTAGATTTTGCAAAGGTCAACCTTACTTGTTGATAACCTTTTTGCCGCGGTAGAAACCTTCGGCAGTCACGTTGTGACGTAGGTGAGTTTCACCTGAAGTTGCGTCTACAGAAAGTGCAGCTGTAGTTAGTGCATCGTGTGAACGACGCATGCCACGCATTGAACGTGATTTCTTGCTCTTTTGTACGGCCATTGACCCTACTCCTATGTAAATTCTTAAAGAAGCTGTTACTTCTTCAAGCTTTTTAAAACATCAAATGGATTCGGCTTTTTATCTTCCTCAATTTCTTCAGGAAGTTCGCCAAACACCAAATTATTTGAGTTAACGCTACAGTCCGCATCGTCGTGCATTGCTATTTGTGGCAATCCAAGGATGAACTCGTCTTCAACTAATTGAATCAGGTCTAACTCACCGTACTCGTTCAGATCTACCAAATCGTACTCTTCCGGTGCTTCCTCTTCACTTTTCTCGCTGTAAACAGGAGTATAAGTAAATTGGACATCGCACTCATGTGCGAAAACCTCATTACAACGTTGACACTCTAAATCGACTTCGACGTTAGCTTTACCAGAGATAACGACTAATCGTTGTTCATCAAGCCCAAATGACATTGAGACTTGCGCGTCACGTTTTACGCCTTCAGTTGCTTCAGTTAAACGCTTTAAAAGACTGACTTGAATGATGCCATTCATATCCAGTCGTTTTTGAGCCGTTCTTGCCGGATCAACTGTACGCGGTATTTTTTCCTTTTGCATAGGGCGCGAATCTTATCTTCCAAATCATGTTTAGTCAAAGGAAATGGCAAAAAAAATGTACTTTCCTGCCTTTCCTATTCAGAGCATTATGAATAGCAGGACAAGTTACGTTATCCTGAGATAAATGCTTCCTTGAATTGTAAATTAAAATGAGAAATTACCAACTAGTTTTAGCCTCTACATCACCATTTAGGCAAGAGATCCTCAAAAAACTACAGTTAAGCTTCATTACTGCTAAACCAGACTGCGATGAAACGCCGCTTTCAAATGAGACGCCTCAACAGTTAGTCATGCGCCTTGCCGAGACCAAAGCTAAGTCTTGCGCGGTAGAGCAACCGAGCTTGGTGATTGGTTCTGATCAAGTTTGTGTGATTGATGGGGAGATCATTGGTAAGCCACATACTCGTGAAAAAGCAATTGAACAGCTATCTCGTCAAAGCGGTAAGAGCATCACTTTCTATACTGGTCTTTCTGTTTGGAACAGCGAAACCGACAAAGCTGACACGCGTCTCGACACCTTCATCGTGCATTTTCGTGATTTAACCGAGCAGCAGATCGTCTCCTATGTTGAGAAGGAACAACCTTATTACTGCGCGGGCAGTTTTATGTGTGAAGGGTTAGGTATTGCTTTATTCAAGCGAATGGAAGGGAAAGATCCGAACACCCTAATTGGTCTGCCACTGATCAACTTGGTCGATATGCTTGAAGTACAAGGAATGAGTGTGCTTTAACTAACGCTTATCACACTTACAGAGATTCCCTACTCCTTCCTTCGTCAGTCTAGGGAATGACGAAATAATTACAGTCCTGAAGGCTTCTACTTATTTAGCCATTGGTAATTCAATGTGTCGTCATCCTCAAGAGCGAGGCACGAGCGAGTCGGGGATCTTCTACAGTAGGCACAAACAAAAAAGGTTGACGATATTCGTCAACCTTTATCAATTTCAGATAGCTGATACTCAATCCTGAAAGGGTTTTTCCTTTCGTATCTCGTATCTCGTATCTCGTATCTCGTATCTCGTATCTTCTTAGATCTTACGCAATCCGGTCAGTGCTTTTTCAAGTCTCGCTTCCATTGGCGCAGAGATATCCATCTTCTCTTCACTACCTGGGTGCGTGAACTTAATGTTTGCTGCGTGTAGGAACAAACGATCCAAGCCAACCTTACCAGTGTAAGCATCAAAACGACGATCACCGTAACGATCATCCCAAGCGATTGGGTGGCCAGTATATTGAGTGTGCACACGGATTTGGTGTGTACGCCCCGTAATTGGACTTGCTTGAACTAACGTCGCATCTTTGAATTTTTCTAAAACTCTAAAGCGCGTCTCAGAGGCTTTACCATTCGGGTTCACACGAACAATGCTGTTCACTTCGTTTTTCAATAATGGAGCGTTAACAACCTTACAGCTGTTCTTCCATTCGCCCATGACTAAAGCGAAGTAATATTTTTGAACCGTTTTTTCACGGAACTGTGCTTGAAGGTGTCTTAGCGCCGAGCGCTTCTTAGCAACAAGCAAAATGCCAGATGTATCTCTATCAATACGATGCACTAACTCTAGAAAACGAGCATCAGGACGAAGTGCACGCAATGCTTCGATTGCGCCAAACTTCAACCCACTGCCACCATGAACAGCAGTGCCCGAAGGTTTGTTTAGAATCAGCATGTGATCATCTTCATAAATGATGCACTGTTCTAATTCTGAAACCTTATTGAGTTTCGTGCTTGGCACGTTCTCTTCAGTTTTCTCTTCAATCGTGACTGGCGGGATACGAACTAAATCACCAGCTTTTAGTTTGTACTCAGCCTTGATGCGTTTTTTATTTACGCGGACTTCGCCTTTACGCACGATTCGGTAAATCATGCTTTTCGGGATGTTTTTTAATTGGTTGCGTAAGAAGTTATCAATACGCTGACCAGCCATATCTTCGTCAATGTCGACAAATTGGACTTGGGTTCTAATTTCGCTCATTGGGCTATTGTATCACTGTCACTTTTGATAATTGAGATTTTCTTAGCTCGATTCCGAACTTATTTATCCATAATCCCTACCGATCTATCCTCAAATGCTCGTTGAAGTTCTATATTTCTTTGATTCTTCGAACAAAAAAGCACCAAGATTCCTGCAAATTAAAATATCAATTGATAAATTATTTATAGACAGTGAGTTAGAGCTATCAAAACCCAAACAAAAACTGTTTTTTTTACAGCATTCCGACAAAGCAGATTGCTGTGTTTACCGACCGCTGCTATAGTTCACAGCTGCTATCAGTGGTTTGACTATTATTTAAACAGCTAACCATTCATAAGCAAGTAAATGAGTAGATAACTCAGATTAGACAGTGCTGCAATCGGCGTAAGACACGGTCAACTGAGTTCCTTATCGCTCTACTCACGTACGCTCATGTTGAGTATTCACCGCCACATCGCGGATCATAGGCTAACTCCCTATGATGACTGACGTGCCCCAGAGCATCCCTCTCCAGCCGGGAGGCTGCACCGATAAAGCCATGGGATCTGGCACCATGAGAAACGAAATAAAGCGATAAGAACAATGATGAAAATAAGAAAAGACAATGAGAATTTCTAAATGAAAAGAATGTTAATTAACGCAACTCAAAAAGAAGAGTTGCGTGTCGCTTTGGTTGATGGCCAGCGACTGTTCGATCTAGATATCGAAAGTCCAGGTCACGAGTCAAAAAAAGCGAATATCTACAAAGGACGTATTACCCGTATTGAGCCAAGCCTAGAAGCGGCATTTGTTGATTACGGCGCAGAACGTCACGGTTTCCTCCCTCTTAAAGAAATTGCCCGCGAATACTTCCCTGAAGGTTATACATACCAAGGCCGTCCTAGCATTAAAGAAGTGCTAAAAGAAGGCCAAGAAGTAATCGTACAAGTAGAGAAAGAAGAACGTGGTAGCAAAGGTGCTGCACTGACAACTTTCATCTCTTTGGCGGGTAGCTACTTAGTTCTTATGCCTAATAACCCTCGTGCTGGCGGTATTTCTCGTCGTATCGAAGGTGATGAGCGCACTCAACTGAAAGCAGCATTAAGCACTCTTGAGCTTCCTCAAGGTATGGGCTTGATCGTGCGTACAGCAGGTGTTGGCAAAAGTGCAGAAGAGTTAGAGTGGGACCTGAATGTTCTATTGAATCACTGGGGCGCTATCAAGCAAGCTTCTGATTCGAATGCAGCTCCTTTCCTAATTCACCAAGAAAGTAACGTTATCGTTCGCGCGATTCGTGACTACCTACGTCGTGACATCGGCGAGATTCTAATCGACAGCAACACTATTTTTGAACGTGCACAAGCGCACATTCAATTAATACGCCCAGATTTCATGAATCGCGTTAAGAAGTACGATGGTGAAGTACCACTATTCAGCCATTACCAGATTGAAAGCCAGATCGAATCTGCTTTCCAACGTGAAGTTCGTCTTCCATCTGGTGGTTCTATCGTAATCGACCCAACAGAAGCTCTAACTTCTATCGATATCAACTCTGCTCGTGCAACAAAGGGCGGCGATATCGAAGAAACAGCGCTAAACACTAACCTAGAAGCAGCGGATGAAATTGCACGTCAATTACGTCTACGTGACCTAGGTGGTCTTGTTGTTATCGACTTCATCGATATGACTCCGGTTCGCCACCAACGCGAAGTAGAAAGCCGTCTACGTGATGCCGTTCGTTTAGACCGCGCACGCGTTCAGATTGGTCGTATTTCTCGCTTTGGTCTTCTAGAGATGTCTCGTCAACGTTTGAGCCCATCACTAGCGGAAGCAAGCCACCACATTTGTCCTCGTTGTACAGGTACTGGTGTTGTTCGTGATAACGAGTCTCTAGCACTGTCTGTTCTACGTTTGATCGAAGAAGAAGCTCTAAAAGACAACACAGCGCAAGTACTTGCTGTTGTGCCTGTGCCAATCGCTTCTTACCTTCTGAACGAAAAACGTCGCTCAGTAAACCACATCGAGAAGAACCAAGAAGTTAAGATCACTGTTGTTCCTAACTCAGACATGGAAACACCACACTTTGAGGTTATCCGTGTTCGTGAAGGTGAAGAGTTCGATCTACTGTCTTACCTACTTCCTAAGAAGCTAGACGCTCTTAAAGAAGCAGAAAGCAAAGAACCAGCAGAACAGACTATTCGTCCTAAGAAGATCGAAGAGCCAGCTCTGAAAGGTTTCGCAGCCCCTGCTCAATCAGCTCCAACTCCTGCTCCAGCACCTAAAGCTGTAGAAGAGAAGAAAGCTGAGCCAGCAGCGACTCAAGAACCAGGTCTAATTGGTCGTTTCTTCAAAGCTATCGGTAGCTTCTTATTCGGCTCTTCAACTCAAGAAGAGAAGAAAGAAGAAGAGAAGAAAGAAGAAGAAAAACCTAAGAACAATCGCAACAACGGCAACCGTCAACGTCGTGATCGTAACGATAACCGTCGTCGCAACCAACGTGGTGAGCGTGGTGACAATCGTAACGAAAACCGTGACAACAAGCGCCGTCGTAAGCCAGCTCGAGACGAGAAACCTGAAGAGCAGAAAGAAGCAGCTCCACAGCAAAATCGTCAACCTCGCAAGCCTAAGCAAGATCGTCGCAACAAGCCACGTGATGAGCAGAAGCAACGCGAAGAGCAAGTTCCTTCTAAGCTAGCAGAAGAAGGTCTACAGCTAGCGGCAGAAGCTCAAGCTGACAAGCCAGAAGCGCCTAAAGCTAAGCCTGAAGCGAAAGCGGCTAAGATCAAAGAGCGTCGTCAACGTCGTAAACTGAACAAGCAAGTTCGTGTTAAAGACCAGCAAGCTCAAGCTGAAGACAACGCGTCAAAAGAACAAGCTGTTGCAAAAGAACTATCTGTTTCAAAAGAACAATCAGTCGCTCAAGAGCAAAAAGTTGCGGAACAAGTAGAAGCAACTCAAGCAAATGCTGAGCAAACTGAACAGGAAGAGCCGAAGCAACGTCGTAACCGTCGTTCTCCACGTCACCTACGTGCAAGTGGTCAACGTCGTCGTCGCGGTCGTGATCGTCGCCCGAACCCATTCCGCCTACGTAAAGGTGGTGTAGCTTCTCCAGAGATGGCTATGGGTAAAGTGATGCCTCGCTTCATTCCGAAACCTCACCACAAACAGGCAAAACCTGAAGTGGCTGAAGTTCAAGTAGCAGTTGAAGCTCAAGTTTCTGTTAAAGAACAAGAGCAAAACGTAGCTCAAGAGACGGCTCCACAAAGCAACGTAGCAATGGCAGGCGGCTTTGCATGTCCTGAACTGGCTATGGGTAAAGTGATTATCCGTCGCGAAGAAGCTGTTGTTGAAGCTCAAGTAGCTGAGACTCCTGCTGTAGTTGAAGAAGCTCCAGTTGTTGCTGAAGTGAAAGTTGAGGCTCCTGTCGTTGAAACTGCAGTAGTTGAAGCACCTGTTGAGACTGTGAAAGCAGAGGAAGCGGTTGTTGAAGCACCAGTTGTTGAAACTGCAGTCGTTGAACCAACAAAAGCAGTTGAAGCGCCTAAAGCTGAAAGTGTGAAAGTTGAACAAGCTCCTGTGGTAGAAGCACCAGCTTCAGAAGCAGCACCAAAAGCGGCAGTTGCTAAGAAACAAGCGGGTTCGCCAATGACTAAAGCTCCTGGTCCTCAAGAGATCAAAGAGATTGAAGTTGTTGCTGCTCCATTCCGTACTGAGCGCTTTGTACCGAAAGGTGCAGGCAGTCAAGCAGCGTCAAACAAAGCTGGCGCAGGCATGACTAAGCCAAACTACTAGCGTTTACTTCTAAGTAATCACTAGAAAATCGAATCAAAGGCTGCTTATTAAAGCAGCCTTTTTCATATCTGCTAATCGAATAAAAATTAATAGATATATTACTCAAAGTTAGGTTCAACCTTGAACTTAATCACATTTTTGGGTAGCATTCGCGCACTTATCTTTTCGACACTTCGCTATTGCCGCTCTTTTCAATCACCGTTTGGCTACGCAATACACTCGTGTCGGGTAAATCCATCTAAAGCATAGCTGAGCAAACATGTTCGAATTCCCACAATTTTCAAAGCACTCTGTAAAGAATGATGTGCTTTCAGGTCTAACAGTAGCCCTAGCTCTGGTACCTGAAGCCGTAGCATTCGCCTTTGTTGCAGGCGTTGACCCAATGGTTGGTCTTTACGCAGCATTCATCGTAGGTTTAATTACTTCTGTCTTCGGCGGTCGTCCAGGTATGATTTCTGGTGCAACTGGCGCAATGGCTGTTGTAATGGTGAGCCTAGTAGCAACCCATGGCGTTCAATACCTATTTGCGGCAGTTATGCTAGCCGGCCTTCTGCAAATTGCAGCGGGTGTATTTAAGCTAGGTAAATTCATCCGTATCGTTCCGCATCCAGTAATGATTGGTTTCGTGAACGGTTTAGCGATCGTTATCTTCTTAGCGCAGCTTGGTCAATTTAAGGCACCAGACGTAACAGGTGCACTAACTTGGTTACCAAGTGGTCAAATGACACTGATGTTAGGCCTTGTAGCACTGACTATGGCTATCATCCACTTCCTACCTAAGCTAACAACAGCGGTACCATCGTCATTGGTTGCCATTGTTACGGTAACGGCTTTGGTTGTTGGCCTTGATCTAGAAACTCGTACTGTTGTTGATTTCTTGCGCACTATGTCTGGTGACGAAGCAGCAACACTAGCGGGCTCTCTACCAACATTCTCTATTCCAGCCGTACCATTTAGCCTAGAAACGCTATACATCATCCTGCCTTACGCAGTGATTCTTGCAGCGATTGGTCTAATCGAATCATTACTGACGCTAACTGTACTAGACGAAATGACAAACACTCGTGGTCAATCTAACCGTGAATGTGTTGGTCAAGGTATGGCGAACGTGACGTGTTCAGTATTTGGCGCGATGGGTGGTTGTGCGATGATCGGTCAATCGATGATCAACGTAAACTCAGGTGGTCGTGGTCGTCTTTCTGGTATCGTTGCTGCCGTTGCACTACTGATGTTCATCCTATTCGGCTCTGCACTTATCGAGATGATTCCTCTAGCAGCGCTAGTGGGTGTAATGTTCATGGTTGTAATTGGTACATTCGAATGGGCAACCTTCAAGCTTGCACGTCGCGTACCTAAGCAAGACTTCTTCGTTATCGTTCTTGTTACGGTTGTAACTGTAATGACTGACCTAGCGGTTGCTGTATTTGTGGGTGTAATTGCATCTGCACTGATGTTTGCATGGCAACATGCCAAGCATATCTACGCAGACACGTCGGTAAATGACAAAGGCTCTAAAGAGTACAAGGTTAACGGCCCAATCTTCTTTGGTTCAACGGCTAACTTCCTAGAGTTGTTTGACGCATACAACGATCCACAAGATGTTATCGTTGATTTCGCAAACTCACGCGTTACCGACCACTCAGCTATTGAAGCGATTGATACCATTGCAGAGCGTTACGCAGCACTAGGTAAAACGCTTCACCTTCGCCACCTAAGCCAAGACTGTGTTGCTATGCTGCACAAAGCTGGTAGCTTAGTGGAAGCGAACGTTGCAGAAGACCCAATCTACAAAGTAATGTCTAAGTAATCTTAGTCAAAACGTAAGCTAGATTTTAAAAGGCCGACATTGAATGTCGGCCTTTTTTATACGTCGTCTTTAATAACTCGCCAGCAAAGCACTGAACACCAAACACTAAACATAGCTTCGATGTTAAATAGACCTCAATATCGCTTCGCTCGACTCTTCGATTAAGTCCAAAACCAGCTCAAAACCATCGCCCTCTCCATAATATGGATCCGGAACCTCTTGATAGTCCGATTCTCCAAAACTCAAAAATAACGCAAGCTTGTATTGGAGGTGCGCAGGGCACAGACTCATTAAGTCTTCTAAATTCGCCTTATCTGCCGCGAGTATCAGGTCAAACTCTTCGAAGTCATTCGCGCTCACTTTACGAGAAGTAATTCCCTTGAAACTGTAGCCTCGCTTCTCGCCTGCCGCCTTTGAGCGCGAATCCGGTGGGTTTCCTTGATGGAAGCCAATCGTCCCTGCAGAGTCGACCACAACATCAATATCCAGCTGTTGCGCTTTCTTTCTGAGTACCGCCTCACCTGTTGGCGAGCGACAAATATTCCCCATGCAAACCACGAGTATCTTTTTCATCCGTAATCACCTGTTCTTCCGATGGTTTTTGCTATCGTTAAGTTAGGCTATGATAGGCGCAATCACAACTTAAAAGGATTTGTTATGTCGACTGAAGACAACAAAGAACAACGTCATAAAGCAAGACAACAGAAAGTCAAAGAACAAGTCGATGCTCGTGTCGCTGCAGCACAAGAAGTAAAAGGCCTGCTACTGGTCATCACTGGTAATGGCAAAGGCAAATCGACCTCTGGATTTGGCACCATAACTCGTGCAGTAGGCCACGGTAAGAAATGTGCGGTTGCTCAGTTTGTTAAAGGCACTTGGGATAACGGCGAGAAAAATGTCCTGCAAAAGCTAGATGTCGAGTTCCAAGTAATGGGTACTGGTTTTACGTGGGAAACGCAGAACAAAGCGCAAGATATTGAAGCGGCACAACGCGTATGGAAAGAGTGTAAACGCATGCTGGCTGACGAGTCGATTGATGTGATTCTGTTTGATGAGCTGACATACATGGTGAGCTACGGCTACATTGAGCTAGATGAAGTCGTTGAAGCGCTTAACAACCGTCCGAAGATGCAATCAGTGATCATTACAGGCCGTGGGGCACACCGCACACTGACTGAAATAGCAGACACCGTATCAGAAGTACGTAACGTGAAGCACGCATTTGAATCTGGTGTTAAGGCGCTACAAGGCGTTGACTGGTAATCACCTTCAACCAGAGATCCCCGACTCGGTCATTCTTCCCTCTCGAGGGTGACGACCACTAGGCCGTTACGCTCTTGAACAAAGGGCGAATACCTGTCGTCATTTCCTAGAGCGAGGAACGAGTGTCATAGGGAATCTCTTTGATTGCGAGACTCTAAAAGTAAGCACTAATGCGCCTAAGCTTACCTCGCGAGGGTGACGAGCACTAGACTGTCACGTTCTTAACAAAGGGCGAATACCTATCGTCATTCCCTAGAGCGAGGGACGAGTGTCATAGGGAATCTCTCTTGAGTATTATCGAGCCAAAATAAAAAGCGCCATTCCTACAACAGGAATGGCGCTTTATTCATTTTCAAATGAGATGAAGATTAGTTAAATAAACCTTTTAGTAGACCGTTTACTGCGTCTCTTGTTTTCTCATCTTTGATCTTGTCGCCGTACTTTTCGTCCAGCTTTTCTAAACCACGATCAATCTCTTTCTGTGCTTTCTGTTTCAACACATCATCAAAGACAAGTGCGAATTTTGGCTCAGCCCACTGACCAGTGATCTTGATTGGGATCGTCACGTCTTTCAGGTCATCAATGCTCTTACCGCCCTGGCCTTCAAGTGAACCTACAATCGATGTACGAACAAGGAAGTCTACGGTTTCATTAATGAAGTTCGCTTTACCTTGACCCGTAACGCGCAGTAGTGGCGACTGTGCCGATAAGTCGTTGGTTGAAACCCAACCTTTGTCGACCTTCAGCGTCGCTTTCATTGCACTAAAGTCCGTTTTTTGAGTTTCATTTGTGCTTTCAACTTTCTCGCCTTTGATCTTCGCGTAATTCTCACGAATCAATTGTGCAACGTTGATACCGTTAACCGCACCATCTTCAAAGTTAATCGCGATAGTACCGACTAGGTTCTTCTTAATACCCGTCGGAGTCAGGCTCTTACCTTTCACGTTAACATCGATATTACCGGTACCTTCCAGCATATCGTTATCTGCAACATCAACCAGTAACGGCTGAACTTTCACGCCTTTGATTTTCTTCTTAGCTGTGTAAGTCGCTGGTGTTTTACGTGCATCTAACTTAGCTGTCGCAGAAATAGAGCCTTGGTAAAGGTTCGATGTGAATGAAGTAAGTTCTGCAATGCCACGGTTAACAGAGAATGCTGTTTTAACATTCTGCATTTTCGCATTGCTCGCCTTGAACTTATCAATCGTGATATCACCTTTCACGTCTAACGTTTTCAATGCAGACAGATCAGGTTCTACTTCTTTCGCAGGTGCAGAGCTAGCTGAGTTTGACGTTGAACCACCAGCAGACTCAGAAGGAGCCGTGCTTGCCGTTTCTGTTGTGTTACCTAAGCCTAAGAACTCATCAAGGTCGATGTCCGGGCTATGAAGAGAGAAACGAACCTTTGGAATTTCAGATAGGGTTACGTCTGCTTTACCATCTAGCGCGATCGAGTTTGCTTGTAGCTTCTCTAACACGAAGCTCAGGTGGCTCTTAGTTAGGTCAAAGCTCAAGTCAGACAACATATCGACTTTCATTGGTGATTGCGGAAGCGTATCACCTTTGAATGTTGAATCTAGTGTTAGCTTATTCAATGTCACTTTTGAAATTGCGCTATCAACGGTTAGCTCACCACCACCTTTCAGGTCTAGGTCAAGACCCGCGGCTTTACCTACCACAGCGTAAGTCAGTTGGTTTACCTTATCGAACTCAAACGTATCCAAGCCAATCTTCGCTGAGTCAATCGACGTTGCTGGATCATTGAATTTCGCATTGAGGTCAATATTGCGTAATGCGTAACTTGCGAAACCTTCCGCTAGTTTAAATTCAGCACTGCCGTTTGCAGAGAATTTCTGTTGATTGTTTTCACCAGAAGCAGCGAAGGTTGCCGTTGTCCATGTATCCACAGCAAATTCAGATAAGTTCAAAGACACATCGTACAACTTAGTGAATGAACCCGCTTGCTTGTCGTCCATTTCAAAAAGTGCGTTTGATACCGTGACACCCGCAAGGTTAATCGTCCAACCAGATGCTTCCGTTGCGCTTTGTTCTTCAGGTGCTGGAGCTGATGCAGTATTAGTATCTGCAGCTGGTTCAGATTCTTGAGGCGCTGACGCCTGTGTTAACGTATCGATGTTCTTGCGACCATCTTTAAGCGTTTCTAAATAGAATTCTGCACCGTCTAGAGTGATGTTGCCGATCTCTAGTTGGTTGCTAAATAGCGGAGTAACCGAAACATCAACACCAACGGTATCAACCTTGAATAGGTTCGGTTGGGTGAACCCTTCTGGGTTACGTAATTCAGTTTGACCAAGTTCAAAGCCAATAGATGGGAAGAATTGCCAGCTGATATCGCCCTCGATCACTAGCTCTAGGCCAGTGTGTTTCTGGGCTTGTTCGACAATTAATGGCTTAAATTGGTTGGGATTCACTAACAGCACTAGTGCCAGAATTGCTGCAATAACAACAAACACTGGTACAGCTATGAAAATGAGTAGTTTCTTCATCCGCATATTCCTTGCTTAGATTCCAAAAGAAAGTGGCACTATAAAAGTGCCACTGATTCGGTAAAAAATAAAGCTAAGTGAGTCACTTAGGCAAATTTTTATTCGATTAAGACTTCAACAACTTCGCAATGTGCGCTTTTAGCACATCAATCGCAATACGGTTTTTACCACCACGAGGAACGATGATGTCTGCATGTTGTTTTGAAGGCTCGATAAACTGCATGAACATTGGACGTACAGTTTCTTGGTATTGCTTAAGTACCGTGTCCATTGTACGACCACGCTCTTCCACATCACGCTTAACACGACGTAGTAGACAGATGTCTAACGGTGTATCCATAAACACGCTTGCGTGCATTAGTTTACGAAGACGCGGGTCTGTAAGAAGCAGAATACCTTCTAAAATGATCACTTTCTTAGGAGTAAGTGTAGTCGTTTCAGAAGTACGTGTGTGCTCTGTGTAGCTGTATTCAGGAACTTCTACGGCATTGCCACTCATTAGCTGCTGTAGATGTTCACATAAAAGGTCATGATCTAGTGCATTTGGGTGATCGTAGTTAGTTTTAACTCGCTCTTCCATACTCAAGTGGCTTTGGTCGCTGTAATAGCAATCTTCCGTGATAACACCAATTTGATGGTCGCCTACTTTTTCGCGCAGCTCATTATAAATCGTACTAGCAATCAGACTTTTTCCTGAAGCTGAAGCGCCAGCGATACCTACGATGACACATTGATTATTATCAGACATTATTTTGCACCCGATATGGTTTGGTGGTGGGAATAGATAAACCGCCTGATTATAGGGGCTAAAGCACATAGATTCTAGTCGCCATTTTAGCTAATTGCAGTCAAATTGATGATCTCAATACATTTACTTAAGACAATCGTTTGCTTTCAAATAACTTGCCTACAACTATTTGCACAAGCCTAATGGATATTGGCTTAAATCCACCGCTGTTTATCTAATCCAAACAATATTTAAACGACTTTGTGATTAACTTGCGCTATTCAACTATATATTCGCTATTCAATCATAGAGAAGTTAATCGCTTCCGGCCTTGCTTTTCCTGTCCAGAACATTTTCGCAGCTACATTCTCTGCCAGCTCTAAATAGTGACGAGTATGTTCGCTATCTGGTCGACGAACGACTGTCGGGCAACCAGCATCGATGTCTTCACGAACATCAATGTGCAGTGGAATTTGCGCTAGGATATCGAGGTAAAACTCTTCTGACATCGCTTCTGCACCACCCGCACCAAAGATATGCTCTTTCTCACCACAGTGACTACAAATATGGTAGCTCATGTTTTCAACTAAGCCCGCAACTGGCACGCTCACCTTATCAAACATCGCGACACCTTTACGTGCGTCCGCTAATGCTAAATCTTGAGGAGTAGTAACAACAACTGCGCCTGTTACTGGGATTTGCTGAGATAGAGTTAACTGAATATCGCCCGTGCCCGGTGGCATGTCGATAACTAGGTAATCCAATTCTGGCCAAACAGTTTCGTTAACAAGTTGACCTAAAGCCTTGGCCGCCATTGGGCCACGCCAAATCGCAGCATCATCTTTCGACACAAGGTAACCGATAGAATGAGTGAAAATGCCGTGCGCTTCGATTGGCATCATCCACTTATTGTTCTGAACTTCTGGTTTCGCATCTAATTGGCCAAGCATCATCGGCACAGAAGGGCCATAGATATCGGCATCCAATAGACCCACTTTTGAACCAGACTTAGATAAAGCCAAAGCAAGGTTGACTGAAGTGGTCGATTTACCCACGCCACCCTTTGCAGATGTCACGGCGATGATGTTCTTCACGCCCTTCAATGGTGTCGCTACTGCCGTTTCTAACGCAGATGGCTTCACCTTCACTTCAAATTGGAAAGCACTCACAAGCTTTTGCTCAATCTGGGTATTAATCCAATCTTCAAGATCAACAGCAAGCTGGTTGGCAGCGAAAGGCAAGGTAATAACAAACGATCCACGAGGATCAACAGAGACAATATTTTGGTGTAGCGCCCACTCTGGGATGAGGATTGGTGATTCAAACTCATTCAACCATGAACAGAAATCTTGCTTCGAAGTAAAGTTACGCATTGGGGCTCCTTTTTTTATTTATGCTATCACCCACGAGATGAAGACTGAACCCCTAAAAAACTAAGGGAATCCTTTGTCTGATACCTTGGCGTATCACACGTTATAAAGTAGTATTACCTCTCAAATTTATACCTATCAAAAAAGCGAATTATTAAGTATGGCAACTGATCCAAGACAACTTTTGGTAACTTGTGCGCTTCCGTACGCTAACGGCTCTATTCACCTTGGTCATATGCTTGAGCATATCCAAGCTGATATCTGGGTTCGATACCAGCGTCTACGTGGCAACACTGTAAACTTCATCTGTGCTGACGATGCTCACGGCACGCCAATTATGCTTAAAGCTCAACAGATGGGTATCACACCAGAAGAGATGATCGCTGCTGTTAGTGAAGAGCACCAAAAAGACTTCGCTGGCTTTGATATCAGCTTTGATAACTACCACAGCACACACAGCGAAGAGAACCGTGAACTGGCTTCTCACATCTATCTAGAACTTAAAAAGAACGGCTTCATTTCTAGCCGTACTATTTCTCAGCTTTTCGACCCTGAGAAAGAGATGTTCCTACCAGACCGCTTCGTAAAAGGTACTTGCCCTAAGTGTAAGTCAGAAGACCAGTACGGTGATAACTGTGATAACTGTGGTGAGACATACAGCCCAACTGAACTGATTAACCCTAAATCAGCGGTTTCTGGCGCAACTCCAGTAATGAAAGACTCTGAGCACTTCTTCTTCGACCTACCTCAGTTCGAAAGCATGCTTAAAGAGTGGACTCGTTCTGGCTCTCTACAGAACGAAACTGCAAACAAAATGCAGGAATGGTTCGAGTCTGGCCTGCAACAGTGGGACATCTCACGTGACGCGCCTTACTTCGGCTTCGAAATCCCAGGCGAAAAAGACAAGTTCTTCTACGTATGGCTAGATGCACCTGTTGGCTACATGGCTTCTTTCAAGAACCTATGTGACAAGCGTGACGACCTAAACTTCGACGAATACTGGAAGAAAGACAGCACAGCTGAACTTTACCACTTCATCGGTAAAGACATCGTTTACTTCCACAGCCTATTCTGGCCAGCAATGCTAGACGGCGCGGGTTTCCGTAAGCCAAACAACGTATTCGTACACGGCTACGTAACTGTAAACGGCGCTAAGATGTCTAAGTCAAAAGGCACATTCATCAAAGCAAGCACGTACCTAAATCACCTAGACCCTGAGTGTCTTCGTTACTACTACGCTGCTAAGTTAAACAGCCGTATCGATGATTTAGACCTTAACCTTGAAGACTTCACTCAACGCGTAAACGCTGACGTAGTAAACAAGATTGTTAACCTAGCTTCTCGTAACGCTGGCTTCATCACTAAGCGTTTTGAAGGCAAGCTTTCTGCTGAATTTGCAGAACCAGAACTTTACAACGAATTCGTTGCTGCTGCTGAGCGTATCGGTGAGCTATACGAAACTCGTGAGTTCAGCCGCGCTATCCGTGAAATTACTGCACTAGCAGACAAAGCTAACCAGTACATCGATGAGAAAGCACCTTGGGTTCTTGCAAAAGAAGAAGGTAAAGAGAAAGAGCTTCAAGAAGTTTCTTCTGTAGGTATCAACCTATTCCGCGTACTAATGGCTTACCTGAAACCAGTAATGCCTGAGCTTGCGGCTCGTACTGAAGCTTTCCTAAACGAAGAGCTAACGTGGGAAGGTGTTGCAACGCCGCTAACTGATCACGAAATCACTAAGTTCAAAGCGCTATTTAGCCGTATTGACCCTAAGAAAGTGGAAGCGATGATCGAGTCTTCTAAAGAAGATGCAGCCGCTGAAGCAGCAGCAAAAGAAAAAGCAGACGCAGAGAAAGAGCAAGCAAGCCAAACTGAGCTAGACAAAGAGCCAATCGCAGATGAGATTGAGTTTGATGCCTTTGCTGCAGTTGATATGCGTATTGCTCGTATCATCTCTTGTGAAGAAGTACCAAAAGCGAACAAACTACTGAAATTCCAATTGGACATCGGTGGTGAAACGCGCCAAGTATTCTCTGGCATCAAATCAGCATACAAACCTGAAGAGCTAGAAGGCAAGCTAACTGTTATGGTAGCAAACCTAAAACCTCGTAAGATGAAGTTTGGTATGTCTGAAGGTATGATCCTAGCAGCTGGCCCTGGCGGCAGCGACCTATGGATCCTTGAGCCACACGAAGGTGCTCAACCTGGTATGCGTGTAATGTAATTCTGACTTCTGTCAGATAGAAAACACTCATAGCAAAATCCCTAATGCACTTTTAGCTTGAAAGAGCTAACAAGCATTGGGGATTTTTTATATCTACCGAAAATAGGCGTTCTCTGTTAGAGTCGCCGTCAACTATGCTAAGTAAAGTATGAAATGGTTTCTGAATGGCAATGCGCCATTTGAATCCACTTTACTCTCTAAACCTCTTTAGGACACCTCAGTGACTAACAATGAAATCTTGCGTCGTATTCAGCACGCACTAAACCTTAAAAATGCACAAATCATCAAAGCTATCGAACAAGCTGATGTGACGGTTGCTCATGACCAAGTGATTAACTGGCTGAAAGACGACAATGACAAGTCATGCTCTAAGATGAAGGATAAAGAGCTAGCGGTATTCCTAAATGGTTTCATTAACCTGAAGCGTGGCAAAAAAGAAGGTGCTCAACCTAAGCCTGAGGTAGCACTGACAAACAACATGATTTTTATGAAGCTACGTATCGCGTTAAACATGAAAGCAGAAGATGTGCTGGACGTGTTAGAAGTGGTTGGCGTAAGTCTAAGTAAATATGAGATTGGTGCCTACTTCCGTAAGCCAGAGAACAAAAACTACAAAGTGTGTGAAGACCAACTGCTTTGCGACTTCCTAAATGGCGTTCAGTTTACTAACCGCCCTGACTCAGAAGAGTTTGCAGGTTAAATGAAAACCTACTGGTAAATTGGCCAGATTCTAAATAAAAAGCGGCGAGATAATTGAATTATCTCGCCGCTTTTTTTGTTCTTTCTTTAACGCTATTTAGTTAGCCCAAAAGATTAGCTGTCGTCTTCAGTGAAGTTCGTTGGCAACGTTGTTTTCATTTCGTTCCAAACCTGCGCACTTGCGATACCGTAATTACGGATCACCAATGGCAAGTTTTCACGTTGGCCGCTCTCACAGATAACAAACAACTCTTTATAGAAGTCCATCGCTAAACGTCGAGCTTCTGGGTTAGAGAAGTAGTAGCTACCAATGCGGTCATACAGTTTACGTACACCGTTGAAGATCAGGCCGTAAATTTGGTTGCCTGAATGGAATGCTAAACGTTGGAAAAGCATGTAATCATAGAAGTTGAAAGTCTTCGCGATTAAGATCGTTTGACGTTTCGCTTCATCTTTCTCTGAATCTTCTTTGACTGCTTGCTTGATCTTGTCAGCGTATGGTGATGATTCTAAGAACTCATCCCATGTTGGTGCCGCAAGTAGCGCTTCACAAGATTCAATCACGTTGCTAATAGTACGCTCTGAAGCTTCTTTGTTTGCTTTGAATGCATAACGCATAAAGATCGGGCTGATATTAGTACGAGCAGCAAGTAAGTCTTCTACCATCTTGCTTGCGTTATCAACGTCCAACGTCATTAGCGTATCAAGGATATGAAGACCTGATGTCTCCATAAACTGGTTAACTTTTGTTGGTTTGCCGTGTTGGATTGTCAACCAACCATCACGAGCAAGACGTTGAAGTACTTCACGAAGCGTAGTACGTGTAACACCAATTAGCTCAGAAAGCTCACGCTCTGCTGGCAAGATAGAACCTGGAGGGAAACGGCCATTCCAAATACTTTCAATGATATACTTTTCTGCAAATCCTGCCGGGCTCTTCGCCTTAATGACCATCTACACTTCAATCCAATTTAATTATTCTGTTCTAATTTACTCATCATACCACTAGTTAACACCTAGCGGAAACACCCTCAAAAATTTTACTCACTCAAAACACCAATAGAGTTAAAACTCTAAAGTTCAGCACACGTTTGCACCTTAGGTTTAGAAAGCAAGCGACTATAAATCACTATTTCAACAAATCATTAACACAATAAATTTTCTTTAAAATCAATGAGATTGGTCATAATTTTAAAGCCATTAAATTGCAATATTAAGTTGTAATAATCATATATAAACCGTCTTTATTCTGTAAATTTCAATCATTTCGCTGAAATATTGATTCTAGTCGGTTTTTATCACATTTTAAGTGGTATGCTTCCGCTACTTTGATCGCGTTTCTCAACAAAAAAGAGGTATTTTTAGTGCTACAGGGCTTTTCCTGTTGACTAAATGTTATCTAAGAGTAGAGTTGCGCTCAAAAATAAGCAGTGCTTGAGTTTCTAAGGGAGTGACTTGGCAAGACCACAGAACATTACATGGAATGTAGTTTTTCTAAGTCACTGTTAGTTATAGTTTTTAACAATTTCTATAGCTCGATTCTCAAAATGTTGTATTGCTTGTCTATTCATAATCAACATAAAAGAGTATTAACATGCCGATGTCTCTCGGAAACGCTTTTATCAAGAACTTCCTTGGTAAAGCTCCTGATTGGTATAAACTTGCCATCATTTCCTTTTTAATCATCAACCCGTTTGTTTTCTTCCTAGTTGACCCATTTGTTGCGGGCTGGCTATTGGTGGTTGAGTTTATTTTCACTCTAGCTATGGCTCTCAAATGCTACCCTCTTCAACCGGGTGGTCTATTAGCTATTCAAGCAGTCGCCATTGGCATGACCAAACCAGAAATGGTTTATCACGAGCTGCAAGCAAACCTTCCTGTATTACTCTTGCTCGTATTCATGGTTGCTGGCATTTACTTCATGAAAGAACTGCTTTTGTTCATTTTCACGAAGATCTTGCTTGGCATCCAATCTAAAATTTTACTCTCTGTTGCCTTCTGTGTTGCTGCCGCTTTCTTATCAGCATTCCTAGATGCACTAACAGTAATCGCCGTAGTTATTAGCGTTGCGGTCGGCTTCTACTCTATTTATCACAAGGTTGCATCGGGTAAAGGCACAACGTCTGCACACGACCATACGCATGATGAAGAGATCTCTGAGCTAACTCGTGATGACTTAGAGAACTACCGTGCTTTCCTACGTTCACTGCTTATGCACGCTGGTGTTGGTACAGCTTTAGGTGGTGTAATGACCATGGTAGGCGAACCACAAAACTTGGTAATTGCTAAACAAGCGGGCTGGGAATTCGGTGAATTTATCATCCGTATGCTGCCAGTAACACTGCCTGTATTCTTCTGCGGTATTGTGACTTGTGCACTAGTAGAAAAATTCAAAGTATTTGGTTACGGTTCTGAACTACCAACGAATGTTCGCCAAATCTTGGTTGAGTTTGACAACAAAGAACGTGCAAACCGCACCAAGCAAGACGTAGCAAAACTATGGGTTCAAAGTGCAATCGCAGTTTGGCTTATTGTTGGCCTTGCACTTCACGTTGCTGAAGTAGGTTTGATTGGTCTTTCTGTAATCATCTTAGCAACAGCATTTACGGGTGTTATTGAAGAGCACTCTATGGGTAAAGCCTTTGAAGAAGCGCTACCATTTACTGCACTTCTTGCTGTTTTCTTCGCTGTTGTTGCTGTAATCATCGATCAAGCTCTATTTAAGCCAGTAATCGATGCTGTACTTCACGTTGAAGATAAAGGCGCACAACTCGCCCTCTTCTATGTAGCCAACGGTATTCTATCGATGGTTTCAGATAACGTATTCGTAGGTACGGTTTACATCAACGAAGTGAAAACTGCATTAGTAGAAGGCATCATCACTCGTGACCAATTCGACCTACTTGCTGTTGCTATCAACACAGGTACTAACCTACCTTCTGTTGCTACACCAAACGGCCAGGCTGCATTCCTATTCCTATTAACATCAGCACTTGCTCCGTTAATTCGACTGTCTTACGGCCGCATGGTTATCATGGCTCTGCCATACACCATCGTGTTAGCACTGGTTGGCCTTGCAGGTATCGTGTTCTTCGTAGAACCGATGACAGCATGGTTCTATGATGCAGGTTGGATCATTCAACGCACTGGTGAAGCTGTTGCTCCCGTTATCTCTGGCGGTCACTAATCTGACTTTGTGTTGTAAAGCACAATAAGTGTATTTAGGGCGTGTTGACCTTTCGAGCTGATTTTTGCAGCGAGTTGCTGGGTATTTATACAAGACAGAGGCTTTGATGTGTAGCTAGCCTACATGAGAAGCCGATAACGTAGTAGAAATGACCAGCAAACGCTGCCCGAAGGGTTCGGTTAAAAGCGTTTTACTCTTTGTTGAGAGGAATTTACTTAGAATAACTAGGCTACTTTCCCCTCGCCGCGATTAAAACGCTTTTCTCTCGAACAAAATTTAACCGCGAAAGGTTAACACGCCCTAGCTAATCAAAAATATTAGTTGATTAGGAAACTTATCCAAGATAAAAAGCTCTGAGTAATCAGGGCTTTTTTATTTTATAGACAGGATTCAATTCGTGAACTTTTTAGCAATGATCAAAGACTTCTCTAAGGGACGTTTATCTTGGCTTTTACTGCTGGCTTTTATTGTCTTTTTTGAAGCGTGCGCTCTCTTCTTCCAACACGTGATGATGCTTGGTCCTTGCGTGATGTGTATCTATGAGCGCGTTGCTATGCTCGCTATCGGTGTTGCTGCCATGATTGGTGCTATTGCCCCGAATAACCCAATATCACGCTGGTTAGGCCTTGCTGGTTGGGGATTTGGCGCATACAAAGGTTTGATGCTTGCTTTAGAGCACGTCGATTACCAGTTCAATCCGTCTCCTTTCGCAACCTGCGACTTATTCGTAACCTTCCCTAGCTGGGCGCCTTTAAACCAATGGGCTCCGTGGATGTTTGAAGCGTACGGTGATTGCAGCAAGGTTGTGTGGCAGTTCTTCGATCTTTCTATGCCGCAATGGCTTGTGATTATCTTCGCAGGTAACTTGATTGCTTTCGGTATTGTGGTTATTTCTCAATTTGTGAAGTCGAAAAACGACTAGCAGTAAGCCGTTGAAACTTGGGCAACAAAAAAGTCGACCACGAGGTCGACTTTTTATGACTTAAGCTTTTGAACATATAAAGAGAGTCTGTTACTGACCCAAGTAATGTTCATCAACAAACTGCGATTAGCTGTTTTTACCACAGCATTGTTTGAACTTTTTACCACTTTCACATGGGCAAGCATCGTTGCGGCCGATATCTTTAAATGGATTCACGCTCTGCGATTTATTACCTAGCATCGCCTCATCAGCCGCCATTGCCACTTCTGAGATCATCAGATCGACCTGACCCACTAAATCGGCAAGCGATGGTGGGTTTTGAAGCCCAGCCGCAACCATTTGTTGTTGAGTTTGCTCTTCATCAATCGCTAGCATTAATGTCGTCAGCAGAGCTTGCAGCATGCGCAGAGTGCCGTCCGCTACCGTAATGCTTTGCCATTGCTCTTCCACTGTCGGCCAAACCATCATAAAACCTTCCGCAAAATCTGCGAACTGCTCATTGAAGTCACCTTCTGCAAACACATCAGTCAGTAAGTATTCACTTCGCTGAATTAGGTTGTGCTGTCGGTTAATCTGTTCTGTCACTAATGTTACAAGCTCTTTGCCCGCTTCAGGAGCTACGATAGCAATCCATTCTTCAGGATCGAGGGGCTTTGTCGCTAAGTTAGACGCAAGGATTGCACCTTCGATAAACTGCGGCGTAATGTCTGAAATAGATTCTGGTAGGCTTAATAATTGATATGTCATGAAAGCTCTGGATATTTGGGCATTTTCGATATTATAACGTTATCCCCGCTAAGATGTCGCCAACCACTTCCCTCTGTTTTCTAACCGATAACGATACGCAAACCATTGCTATTCAGATATTGGCGAGATTTCACTTATTTCGCTTTGATAATCAGAATCTTGGGTGTAAAACGCTTCCATAAACATTTAGTTACATTTAGGCGTGGTCAACATGAAATCAAAATCCCAAGGTTTTACATTACTCGAACTTGTCGTTGTGATCGTTATTCTAGGAATATTGGCAGTGACCGCTGCACCTCGATTTCTTGGTGTTCAGAGAGACGCTCATGAAGCATTAGCACAAGGCGCATTTGCTGCGTTCAGAAACAGCATTGATATGTACCACTCTCAATGGCTTGTTGATGGAGAGCCAAATTTTGATCAAGTGGTAGATTACGGCGAAGGCGATGTGTACCCATCACTTACTGGCTTTCCAATATCAGTTCTTGATAAACCATCTAACCCCCCAATCCTAATCGGTGAGCAGTGCGAAAAAATCTGGACTGCTCTAATGAACACTGACCTGACAATCCGCTCGTACACAAATGATGTTTTCCCATCAAATACCGATATTGTCTCTTGGTATCAAGGTTCATCTACCTGTTTCTATTACTACACTACCGGATATTCTCAAGGAGAACCTCTGCCAAGGCTAAACTACAACACAGACACAGGCGAAATCGAGATTACTACAGGCACTCCACACTCATAGTGACAATCCTGTAAGCACACCGTACAATCACGCCTCTTAATTTCAGGACAGAGATGTTTCGGTAGATCAGCATGCGAGTAATACTTGGCCCTATGGAGGGCGTTCTAGACCACCTAATGCGTGAAATTCTCACAGAGATCAATGATTACGATCTCTGTGTCACTGAATTTGTTCGCGTTACGGATCAATTACTGCCACCGCATGTATTCCATCGCTTGTGTCCAGAACTCCACCAAGGCTCTCAAACCATGGCCGGTGTTCCTGTTCACGTTCAACTGCTTGGACAGCACCCAAAATGGATGGCAGAAAACGCTATCCAAGCTGCAAGCCTTGGTGCGAAAGGGATCGACCTTAACTTTGGTTGCCCAGCAAAAGCGGTAAACAAAAGTAACGGTGGTGCGTCTCTACTGAAAGAGCCAGAGCTTATCTACCAAGTAGTCAAAGCAACTCGAGAAGCGGTGCCTGCACATATCCCTGTTTCCGCGAAGATTCGCTTAGGTTGGGAACACCCAGACGAGTGCTTTGAGATTGTCGATGCCATTGAACAAGCAAAAGCCGACGAACTAACCGTGCATGCAAGAACCAAAACCGGTGGTTACAAAGCCAGTGAAATCAAGTGGGATTACATCAATCAGATCCGTCAGAAAACCTCTCTGCCGTTGATTGCAAATGGTGAGATCTGGAATTACCAAGATGGGCAAGATTGTATAAAAACTACAGGCATCGATTCATTGATGGTCTGTCGTGGTGCATTCAATGTTCCAAACCTTGGTAACGTCGTTAAACACAACCACCAGCCAATGCCTTGGCAACAAGTGATTGCCCTGCTGCTACGTTACTCTGAGTTTGAAATTGAGGGTGATAAAGGTCTGTATTATCCAAACCGCGTAAAACAGTGGTTTGTGTATCTACGTAAAGAGTACCCGGAAGCTGAAGAGCTGTTTCGTGAGATCAGAACCTACAAAAAAGCGGCTCCAATCGTCGAGCAGATTAAACGTTATCAAGAGCAGTACTGCCAACCTGTTTAAATCTTCGAACAAGCTGGCTGTTCCCTACTTCTAACAATACGCCGATTGATTAACGTGGTTAAAATTCGAGACGGTCTTTACCCGTCGTCTTCGCCACGTAAAGCTTTTCATCGGCGTACTTAAATATCTCTTCAAAATTGAGCTTACTTTGCTCTGTTTCTACAATGCAGACACCGCCAGACACCGTGAATCCATTCGGAACAATATCGACTGATTTGACACTGATTGCATTCTTTACGCGCTCTAGTGTTCTCATCAGAGTTTCACGATCATCACCTTTCATGTAAACGACAAACTCTTCTCCACCAAACCTTGCGGCTACATCACTGCTGCGAACACTGTTACTGATCTGGCGCGACATATAACGAATCACATCATCACCTTTGTCATGGCCATAAGTATCATTGATTAACTTGAAATCATCGATATCAAATACCGTTAAGGCAAACAACTGATCGTGATCGACGCTTCGCCAAAACGCTTCTAAACCACGTCGGTTTAACAGCCCCGTCATTGGGTCTTTCGCAGCGAGCTCTTTGAAGTAACCCCGTTCAATAGTCGAATTGACGTAGAAAAAGATCGTTACAGAGAAAAGATAGACAATGATAGCAACGATAAGGCTGTCTTTCTCATACACGAAAAAGTGTTCGATCTCTATGGCGATATCCAATTCGTAATACATGGCATGGTGGGATGCGACACCTTCTAGATTAATCTCATGATAGAAAGCCGCGCTATCAATCGGCGCAGAGCGAGTGGTATCGATAATATCTATCCGACCTGCCAGATGCTCATTAGAGTTCTCAAGCAACCTGCCAGCATTAATATCCACCGACAGCATCCCTTGGTGAACGCCTTTATGGAATACAGGGATGGTCATACTGATCATGCGGTCAAGGGAATCAAAACGATAACCAGGGCCAGAAAGAGTGAGTTGGTCAGGGTTGTTGGCGGTTTTCTGCCAGTAAGGACGACTTTTTATAGTCGAGAGCAGCTCTTTACTCAGTCCTTTGGCAAAATCTTCCGGCGAAGAGATCACATAGCCACTCGTATCAATAAAGTGCACGCCGTCGTGGTATTCATCAAGCTGAGATAAAAACGAAAGAATAGGAGCTAGAGCTATCTTCTCTGAGGCGCTCTTATAGCTGTCACTAGTTTCGGAACACAGGGATTCTTGGCCGACTAGCATATAGTCGATATCGACAGAAGGAATGTCTGAAGTTTTACCATCCGCGAGGAGTAACACATCAATAGGCCAGATTTGGCAAAGCCCATCCACAACTTGTTTGTTGTGATCGAGAAAGAGAGGGTTTCCGGATTTGTAGTAGTTGGAGAAGCTGTAGTCTAGGGCCGTCACCACTTTTGTGGTTCTTTTGAACACCTCTTCGATACGATGGAACTCGCTGTCGATGTCTTTTTTAACCGAATCAAAATGGTTCTTTCCGATTAGACCAAGCAGCATCGTCGCAATCACCGCGGGAAAGCCGAAGATAAAGGTAAGGCTAAAGTGCCTATTTACTTTCATATAATTTGCTCTTAGCGCTCAGCTATTTTCATTTACCCCATTAATATTATTACATTAATTGTCATTTCCCACGAGGTAAAAGAGTGTAAATTGATATGAATCGATCTTTCCCATTCACTCGAAGCTTTAAAAGCTAGCCCAGACTAAGCAGGGCTAGCCTTGAGTGATTTAGTCCAGTTTATTGCCAACGTCAAAAATCATCGACTGCATCGCTGGAATAACTATATTTGCGGTACCGTTGCAGATCAAAACACGTTCTATTTGACCAAGCAAAGCGACCACTTCACCTTGCTCCTGTCCAAGCATCCATACAGGTAAAGCTAGCGACTTTTCTTTGTTAGATAAGTTTAGTACAACTAAGGTCTTTTCCCCTCCAAGGCAACGTGCAAGCACTAAGGTTTCAGCGTCACAATACAACTCTAAGTAATCACCACTTTGCAAGCTTCTTCGCTCTGTTCTCAAGCTAATCAACGCTTGATGGAATGAGAACCAATGGGATGTTTGCTCTGCTCCCCACGGAAAACATCTGCGATTATCCGGATCTTGACCACCTTCTAAGCCCACCTCGGTTCCATAATACAAACACGGTGTCCCAACGTAAGTGAATAACAAAGTCAGAGCTAATTTTTGTTTCGCTTCATCGCCATTGAGAAGCGTCAAGAGCCGTGCTGTATCGTGGCTATCCAATTGATTCAGTTGCGATAACTGATTCAGCCATGGCACCTTAGCTCTTGCTTCTGCTAACCAATCAGAGAAAGTGTACATATCAATATTGATGGGCTCATACGCGATATCTTGTTTCGCCAATAATGCGCGGACCGGATGGGCAAAACCGTAGTAGTTCATTGACCCGTCTTCTTGCTCTCCCTGTAACCATTGGCTGGCCTCAAAGAAATGCTCTCCCAAGATATAAGCCTCTGAGTTCTCATCCTTAGCTGAGTCACGGAATGCCTTTACATAATGTGCATTGTTATAGGCGCCCTCGCCTTCCCCTAGCATATGGATCACATCGAAACGCCAACCATCGATATGGTAAGGCGCTTTCAGCCAATGTTTGATCACTGACTCTTCGGATTGGTAGATATGATCTCGAACTGCTTCGTTAGAGAAATTTAAAACAGGAAGCGATGAGATACCTTTCCATCCTACGTACTGAGTCGAATCACTTGGTTTGAAGAAGTAGTAGTCATGATAAGGAGAATCAGAATGACCATAAGCCCCTTTCTCTGATTTCAGATTTGAACTGTTGGTTTTGAGTTTATCAAACCAAGGGTGCTCGACCGACGTATGGTTGAACACGGCATCTAAGACAATTTTCATATCACGTGCATGAATGTCGCTAGAGAGCGTCGCGAACTCTTCATTCGTGCCAAAGTGTGGGTCGACTTTGTAGTAATCGGTCGTGTCGTATTTGTGATTGCTCGGTGATTGGAAGATCGGGTTTAGGTACAAGGCGGTAATACCTAGATCTTGTAAGTAGTCTAGCTTGTTGTGAATGCCCGCTAAGTCGCCACCAAAAAACTCAGCAGCTCCTGTTCCATTGTGCCCTTCAACAGAATCGCCCCACTCTTTAACAACGACATCTAATGTGTTTTCTTTTAAGCGATATTCCCCGGCTTTAACACTGATACTCGGGTTACCATTGCAAAAACGTTCTGGGAAGATTTGGTAGAAGACCTGCTCCGAGACCCATGATGGTGGGCGGTGGTGGGCATTAAACTTGAAATGAAACTCACGGCTAGGAACGCGACTATGTACGCCTCTAGCATCAAGCCAGTGCTGTCCTTTCGAGTCGACTAACTTGAATACATAATGAGTAATGTCTTTGTCAGCATTGAGAGGAAAAGAGACTTGCCACACCGTCAACCGACCTTCAGTACCGACTTTGATCATATCAAGCAGATACTCTTCATTATCCGGCTCATGCCTCAAGAGAACCCTATTCCAATCACTGCGGTCAGTCATTAATTTAACGGTCAGAATGCCGTCTTTTTCGTGGAAGTAGTCGGAGGTTTGCGCATGAAAGATAAATGGCTTCATAGTGGTTCTCGAGCAATGTTTAATTTGCTTAAGATATGAAATTTTTTGTTGGCGACAATCAGAAAAATATCGTCAGTCAAAGTAGATCACGCTTTGTAGACCCACTTTGTTTTCAGTAAGACGATTTCTCTCAAAATGATCAAATGAATAGGCCTGTTACCAAGCGTAGATCGCGTTTGAAGTCGACCTATTAACGACTGACTACCGCGCGGTCGATCACTGATTGAGGCAGTGTCACACCTAACTCACGAGCAGCTTCTAGATTCACCACCAGCTGTGAGCTTTGTGCGGTTTTAACGCTCAATTTTCCAGGCTTTTGTCCATTGAGAATAGCCGCTACATAATCCGCAGTTTGTACCCCAACGTCATAATAATCTAAACCCAAACCTGCAATAGCGCCTTTTCCTACATAAGATGTAGCGCCTGCGACGACGGGCGTATCAGCTTGGTTAGCCGCGTTGATAAGACCTTCCATGCCGCTTGCAACAGTATTGTCCGTTAAGGCGTAGATAACATCCGATTTCTTTGCCACTGATTCTGCTTTTGATTCCACATCATCAATGGTGAGTGCTCTTTCTGTATAAAGGGTAAAACCAAAGTCTCGTGTCGCTTTCTTTAACAGTCCAACCAAGGCAACTGCATTTGCTTCTGCAGGGTTGTACACAACACCGATTGAGTTAGCTTCAGGAAGCAGTTCTTTGATTAATGACACATGCTGAGTGATCGGAGATAAGTCAGAAAGCCCCGTGACATTACGCCCAGGCTTTTCCAGTTGTTTGACGAGCCTAGCGCCGATAGGATCCGTAACCGCAGTAAACACGATAGGAATCGAGCGAGTCGCTGAGACTAAGGCTTGTGAGGTCGGTGTTGCGATACCTACCAATACATGGGGATTTTCACTGACGAGCTCTCTGGCAATTTTGGCAGCTTGCGCTGGATTCCCATCCGCCATTTCATAAGAAAACTCTAAGTTCTTACCGGGTTCATAGCCTTTAGCTCTTAAACCTTCAAGAAGCCCTAAGCGTGTTGCATTTAGATCTGGATGATCTACAACTTGTGACACCGATACCTTGGCAATATTTGCTGCCACACCACTAGCCCATAGTAACAAGCAACTGCTCAACGCAGCCGTTAATACTTTTCTTACAGAACCCATCAATACTCCCTTCATCAAGCGCTCGTTGTTATTGCTCGATCTAGAGAGAACACAACATTAAATTCACTATTGATATTATTACCAGTAAGTTTTGATAACTTGAAGTGATATTTAACAAAAACACAACAAAGCTCGAATTATGCGTCAAAAGGCTGGTTGGGTTGAATCCCTAGGTAAGAAACGAAGTGAATAACAAGAAGCAAATGAAACACACAACAAAGGGGAAGATGAGCAAACAGGATCAAGAAGAACGAATCTGAGAACATGCTATCAACGATGTGTAGCCGTTCTCAGACGATAGGGAGAAGTGAGGTTTTCTTAGAACCAGCGTTCCATTGAAGATTTGTCTAACTGACGGAATGCTCGATTCAGAATAATCGCCAATTCCTTATAACGAGGGCGTGGCTTCATTGGCTCTAACGCAAAACCCGTTTCAGTGATCTTCTCGTGCAGTTCGCGGTACCACGATACTAACGCTGGCGGAAGTTGTGTATTTGAGCGGTTACCTAACCACCACATGCCTTGAAGTGGCAAACTAATAGCAAACAAAGCCATAACCACGGCTTGTGGCATCGCTTGATAATTATTAAAGACCATTTGCGTAAGAACGCTGATAGCAGCTATCGCGGGCATCACCTTTACACCAAAGCGCGTCGCTTTAATGATGCGTTGCTCAGGGAAAATAGCGTTTAACTCTTTTCGAACAGGCCAGAGATCCATGTACTTTTGGCCATCTTTTAAACTGCTAGCTAAACCAACTCTATTGCTCATATGAGTCTCCCATTAAAAAAAAGTTGAAATCATCAACTAAAAACACAAAAATTTGACGAAAAATAATATTCTTTCAAATTTTTTTGTTATATTTGCACAATATCGCTATTATTTGCAGACCTCAATCTCATTGTTGCCCTTATTTACAATTTAAGCAACTTTGAGAAGACTTCTGCAAGGAATGCACAAGCCTCTTTTTTTGAAAAAGTGCGCTTTCACTTTATACGGAAATTAACGTTTTTTTGACCAAGGTTAGTACGCAAGCTACCGTGCTTCGTCTATTCTTGAGATTAATTTTCATCCTTAACTGATTTCGATCAGAAAAATTAACAGGTAGTCATTAATGTCTAAGCTAGTTTTAGTTTTAAACTGTGGTAGTTCTTCTCTTAAATTCGCTGTGGTTGATGCAGAAACAGGTGCTGAGCACCTAACTGGTCTTGCTGAGTGTCTGGGTCTTCCAGAAGCTCGTATGAAGTGGAAACTTGATGGCAAGCACGAAGCACAACTAGGCGCGGGCGCAGCTCACGTAGAAGCACTATCTTTCATGGTAGAAACTATTCTTGCTTCTAAGCCTGAGCTTAAAGCTAACCTTGGCGCTATCGGTCACCGTATCGTACACGGTGGCGAGCAGTTCACTTCTTCTGCACTTATCACTGATGAAGTACTTAAGGGTATCCAAGACGCTGCGACTTTCGCACCTCTTCACAACCCAGCTCACCTTATCGGTATCGAAGCGGCTCAACAGAACTTCCCAGGCCTTAAAAACGTTGCTGTATTTGACACTGCGTTCCACCAAACAATGCCTTCTGAGTCTTACCTATACGCTCTACCGTACAACCTGTACAAAGAGCACGGCATCCGTCGTTACGGCATGCACGGTACTTCTCACCTATTCATCACTCGTGAAGTTGCAGGCCTACTAAACAAGCCAGTTGAAGAAGTTAACATCATCAACTGTCACCTAGGCAACGGCGCTTCTGTATGTGCTATCAAGAACGGTCAATCTGTAGATACTTCTATGGGTCTTACTCCTCTTGAAGGTCTTGTAATGGGTACTCGTTGTGGTGACCTAGATCCTGCGATCATCTTCCACCTACACGACGCGCTTGGTTACTCTGTTGAAGAAATCAACAACATGCTAACTAAAGAGTCTGGTCTTGCTGGTCTAACTGAAGTGACTTCTGACTGTCGTTTCGTTGAAGACAACTACGGTGAGAAAGAAGAAGCAACTCGTGCAATGGACGTGTTCTGTCACCGTCTAGCTAAGTACGTAGCTGGTTACACTGCAACTCTAGAAGGTCGTCTAGACGCAATCACTTTCACTGGCGGCATCGGCGAGAACTCTGGCCCAATCCGTGAAATGGTTCTTAACCGCCTAGGCATCTTCGGCATCGAAGTTGACGGTGAAGCTAACCTTAAAGCTCGTTTCGGCGGCGAAGGTACTATCACTACAGCTAACAGCCGTATCCCAGCAATGGTTATCTCTACTAACGAAGAGCTAGTAATTGCTGAAGACACTGCGAAACTAGCAGGTCTTTAATTGATTTTCCTGACTAGCTTCACTCGAAGCTAGTCAGTTTTTCATATCAAGAAAATGGGGCTCAACTTCTATTCCTACCCCAATTTAAATATCGGTGGGAATAGCCGTTGAGCTTTTTTTATTTCCAATAGTCAAAGGTGTTCGTCAATGTCACGTACTATTATGCTTATCCCTACAAGCGCTGGTGTTGGTCTTACTAGTGTTAGCATGGGTGTTCTTCGCGCTATGGAGCGTAAGGGCGTAAGTGTTTCTTTCTACAAGCCAATCGCTCAACCTCGCAGCGGTGGTGATCAACCAGATCTAACGTCTACTATTATCAGCGTAAACAGCGACATTAAGATTGGTGAGCCAATCGCAATGACTAAAGCTGAAGCTTTGATCGGTAGCGAAAAAATGGACGTACTTCTTGAGTCTGTTGTTGAGCAATACAACAAGATCAACAAAGACGCAGAAGTAACGCTAATCGAAGGTCTAGTACCTACTCGTAAGCACCCATTTGCTAACCAAGTAAACGCGGAAATCGCGAAGACACTTGGTGCGGAGATCGTATTCGTTGCGACTCCTGGTACTGACAACCCTACGCAACTTAAAGAGCGTATCGAAGTAGCATGTTCTAACTTCGGCGGTACTAAGAACAAGAACATCAAAGGCGTAATCATCAACAAGCTTAACGCTCCTGTTGATGAAGCTGGCCGTACTCGCCCTGACCTATCTGAAATCTTCGACGATGCAGATACAGCTCAGCAAGCGAACCTTGAAGTAATGCAAATCTTCAACTCTAGCCCTATCCGTGTTCTTGGCTGTGTGCCATGGAGCATCGACCTAATCGCAACTCGTGCGGTTGATATGGCTAAGCACCTTAACGCTGAAATCATCAACGAAGGTGAAATCGCGACTCGTCGTATTAAGAGCATCACTTTCTGTGCACGTTCTCTACCGCACATGATTGAGCACTTTAAACCAGGTTCACTGCTAGTAACTTCTGCAGACCGTCCTGACGTTATCGTTGCTGCGGCTCTTGCTGCGAAAAACGGTGTTGAGATTGGCGCAATCCTGCTTACTGGCGGTTACGACATCCCAGAAAGCATTGCTAACCTATGTGCACCAGCATTCGCTTCAGGTCTACCGATCTTCAAGGCGCAAGGTAACACTTGGCAGACGTCTCTTAACCTACAGAGCTTCAACCTAGAAGTTCCTGCAGACGATAAAGAGCGTATTGAATTCGTTAACGATCACGTTGCAAGCCACATCGATGGCCCTTGGATTGACTCTCTATCTGAAGGCACTCAAGGCATCCGTCGTCTAAGCCCACCAGCATTCCGTTACCAGCTAACTGAATTTGCTCGTAAAGCAGCTAAGCGCATCGTTCTTCCTGAAGGTGATGAGCCACGTACAGTTAAAGCTGCGGCTATCTGTGCTGAGCGCGGTATCGCGACTTGTGTACTTCTAGGTAACCCAGAAGAAATCCGTCGTGTTGCTGCACAGCAAGGTGTTGAGCTTGGCGCTGGCGTTGAGATCATCGATTCTGCATCAGTTCGCGAAAACTACGTAGCTCGTCTAGTAGAACTTCGTGGCGCTAAAGGTATGACTGAAGTTGTAGCTCGTGAGAAGCTAGAAGATTCAGTATTCCTAGGCACTATGATGCTTGAAGCTGGTGAAGTTGACGGCCTAGTTTCTGGTGCTGTTCACACAACGGCGAACACTATCGTTCCTCCGTTCCAGATCATCAAGACTGCTCCTGATGCTTCTATCGTATCTTCAATCTTCTTCATGCTTCTGCCTGATCAAGTTCTTGTATACGGTGACTGTGCGATCAACCCAGATCCAACAGCTGAACAGCTTGCTGAAATCGCTATCCAATCTGCAGATTCTGCTGCGGCATTCGGTATCGACCCACGCGTTGCTATGATCTCTTACTCTACTGGTGAATCTGGTAAGGGTGCAGACGTAGATAAAGTACGTGAAGCGACGAAACTTGCTCAAGAGAAGCGTCCTGATCTAGTGATCGACGGTCCTCTACAGTACGATGCTGCTATCATGGAAAACGTTGCTGCTTCTAAAGCACCAAACTCTCCAGTAGCTGGTAAAGCGACTGTATTCGTATTCCCAGACCTAAACACTGGTAACACGACTTACAAAGCGGTACAACGTTCAGCAGATCTAGTATCAATCGGTCCAATGCTTCAAGGTATGCGCAAGCCAGTAAATGACTTGTCTCGTGGCGCTCTAGTAGACGACATCGTTTACACAGTGGCTCTAACGGCTATCCAAGCAGACCAAGCAGCTCAAGCTGAAGAAAAAGTAATTAACTAATTTTTCTTTAGTAGAAAGCAAAAACCCTAGATGTTTATCTAGGGTTTTTTTATGTCTGGAGTAAAGGAACTAACTGGTAAGCCTAGCCTCGGCCATGTGGCGATTCTAAATCTAACGCGGGTCCTTTAGGGACAACCTGAGTTGGGTTGATGCCCGTATGGCTATAATAGTAGTGACGTTTGATATGGTAAAAATCAGTCGTCTCTTTGATGCCTTCGATCTGATACAGCTCTTTTAAGTAGCCCTGAATATTTACGTAGTCCTCAATTCGCTGCTTGTTACACTTAAAGTGACCCACATACACAGCATCGAATCGGACCAAGGTCGTAAACAACCGCCAATCCGCTTCTGTAATCTCGTTACCCGCCAGATAACGGTGCTCGCTAAGATGGGCGTCCACTTTGTCTAACGCTTCAAATAACGCGTCATACGCTTCTTCATAAGCCTCTTGTGTGGTCGCAAAGCCGGTACGATAAACACCGTTATTGATGTTCGGATAGATGTAGTCGTTCCATTCGTCAATCTTGCTCGCCAACTCCCATGGATAGTAATCATCGGTGTTACCCGTTAGCTCATTAAATTCTGAGTTAAACATGCGGATGATTTCAGACGACTCGTTGCTCACAATGGTATTGGTTTTCTTATCCCATAAAACAGGAACCGTGACTCGACCTGAATAGTCCGGTTTGGCTTGGGTGTAGATTTGGTACATGCGAGTGTGACCGAACAGAGGCTCAGGCAAGCCCATTTGCCAACCTTCACTCATCATGTCGGGGCAAACTACTGTCACATCAATGTGATCGGTTAGATCTTTCAATTCACGGAAGATCAGCGTGCGATGCGCCCACGGACAAGCTAATGATACGTATAAGTGGTAACGACCACTTTCTGGCTCAAATTGCGCTCCTGGTTTGTTTTCAACCCAGTTGCGAAAGCCCGCATCTTCACGAACGAACTTACCACCGCTTTCTTTGGTGTCGTACCACACATCGTGCCAAACACCTTCAACTAACTTGCCCATATCCAAACCTCTGTGATGCTAACTTTTCTCTAGTATAAAAAAAGCCAACTTTTTCAAAACTAGAAGAAGTTGGCTTAGTTGTTCGAATATTTTGATGAAGCGTGTTGAGCGGACCAATAAGCCTAAACCTAAGACAAAAAAAGCGCGACTCTAATAACTAGTCGCGCTTAAGCCTGTCACAGGCTGAACCGTTTTAAATAGGCTCTAGACTTGTACGTGCAAGCAAGATACTGCGTGAACGTCATCGCCTTGAATCGATGGCTTAGTTTGCGCACACGCCTCTGTTGCTTGTGGACAACGAGTACGGAACACACAACCTGATGGCGGGTTGATTGGCGATGGTAGATCACCTTCCAACATCTGGATGGTTTTGCTGCGCTCTAAACGTGGGTCTGGAATTGGAACTGCAGACATCAACGCTTTGGTGTATGGGTGCTTAGGATCAGAGAACAATGCATCTGATTCGCCAAGTTCTACCGCGTTGCCTAAGTACATCACCAACACGCGGTCAGAAATGTGTTTAACAACCGACAAATCGTGTGCGATGAATACCAAAGACAAACCTAACTCTTTTTGTAATTCCTTCAAAAGGTTAACTACTTGAGCTTGGATAGATACGTCCAATGCTGAAACTGGTTCATCACAGATGATCATCTTAGGCTTCAAGATAAGAGCACGTGCGATACCGATACGCTGACACTGACCACCTGAGAACTCATGCGGGTAACGGTTGATTACGTTTGGTAGTAGACCAACCTTTGCCATCATCTCTTTAACTCGATCCTTCACTTCCTGTTTAGAAAGCTCTGGGTAAAAAGTCTCTAGAGGCTCAGCAATGATGTCACCAACAGACATACGCGGGTTTAGCGATGCTAGTGGGTCTTGGAAGATCATCTGAATCTCTTTACGAGTTTCACGACGCTGCACTTCCTGCATTTTAGTTAGGTCTTGGCCTAACCACATAACTTCGCCGTCTGTCGCTTCAACCAAACCAATGATTGCACGAGCAAATGTCGATTTACCACAACCAGACTCACCTACTACACCTAGCGTTTCTCCTTCGTAAAGGTGAATATCAACGCCATCAACAGCTTTCAGGTTTGACGGTTTTGCCCAAGGCCACGCTGATTTAGCTGCGATGCTAAAGTGAACTTTCAGGTCTTTAATATCTAATAATAACTGCTTATCTACACTCATTTTGTCCAAGTCTCCCAGTCAGAAAAACAAGCACGCTGACGGTCATTACCAAATGGCGTCAAAATAGGTGCTTCTTGCTTACAACGGTCCATTACACGGTGACAACGGTCTTGGTAAGGACAGCCTGTTGGCAGGCGAAGTAAGTTTGGTGGATTACCTGGAATAGTCGGTAGAATTTCACCTTCTGTATCCAAACGAGGAATCGCTTTCAGTAGGCCTTCTGCGTATGGGTGGCTTGGCTCGTAGAAGATTTCATCAACCGTGCCGTACTCCATTGTACGACCAGCGTACATCACAAGTACTTTGTCACATGAACCTGCAACCACACCCAAATCATGGGTGATCATGATGATTGCCGTGTTGAACTCATCTTTCAATTCGTTCAGCAACTCCATGATTTGCGCTTGAATAGTTACATCCAAAGCGGTAGTTGGTTCATCAGCGATAAGCAGTTTAGGACGACACAATAGTGCCATTGCGATCATCACACGTTGACGCATACCGCCAGAAAATTCGTGTGGGTACATAGTGATACGCTTGCGTGCTTCAGGGATTTTAACCGCTTCAAGCATGCGTACTGATTCTTCAAACGCCTCTGCTTTACCCATGCCTTTGTGCAGCATAAGTACTTCCATCAGCTGATCACTTACTTTCATGTAAGGGTTCAGTGATGTCATCGGATCTTGGAAGATCATCGCGATCTGTTCAGCACGAACTTTGTTCAGCTCTTTCTCTGGAAGGTTAAGAATCTCTTTACCTTCAAACTTCGCGCTACCCGAGATGATGCCGTTCTTAGCCAGCAGACCCATGATAGAGAATACAGTTTGTGATTTACCTGAACCTGACTCACCCACGATACCCAGCGTTTCGCCTTGGTTGAGTGAGAAGTTCAGATCGTTTACTGCGGTTACGATACCATCTTGCGTGGTAAATTCGACGCGCAGATCTTTGACATCTAATAAGCTCATTATTGCTTCCTTAATCTTTTATAGCTTTTAATTGCTATTTCTTTATCTGTCTTTTGGATCAAGCGCGTCGCGCAGACCATCACCTACGTAGTTAAAGCAGAACAACGTAACTACCATGAATGCCGCAGGGAACGTCAATTGCCAGATAGCAACTTCCATTGTTTGCGAACCTTCTTGAAGCAATGCGCCCCAGCTTGTCATAGGCTCTTGAACACCAAGACCAAGGAAAGATAAGAATGATTCTGTAAGGATCATACTCGGGATAAGCAGCGTAGAGTAAACCGCTACAATACCCAGTACGTTCGGTACAATGTGACGTGTAATGATCTTCCATTTGCTCACACCACATACGTGTGCTGCTTCAATGAACTCTTTACTACGTAAGCTCAGCGTTTGACCACGTACAATACGCGCCATATCTAGCCAAGCAATCGCACCAATAGCAACGAAGATTAGGATGATGTTACGACCAAAGAATGTTACTAGAACGATAACTAGGAACATGAATGGAACCGCGTACAAGATCTCTAGGATACGCATCATCACTCGGTCAGTACGACCACCGATGAAACCAGAAGCGGCACCGTAAAGCGTACCAATCAGTACCGCTACGAATGCACCCATCACACCAACCATCAGTGAGATACGGCCACCGATAAGCGTACGAACGTACAAGTCACGGCCTAAGCTATCTGTACCAAACCAGTGATCCGCGTTTGGACCTACGTGCATTGCGTACCAGTCAGTATCATCATAAGTGTACTGAGCTAGCATCGGTAAGAAGATAACTGCCAGTACCATAATAGTAAGGATGAACAGGCTGACCATCGCAGCTTTGTTACGCATGAAACGAATGCGAGCATCCTGCCACAAACTACGACCTTCAATCTCTAAACTCTCAGAGAACTTTTCGATCGCTTCTAAATTTTCTTTTTTCTTCAACATAACCAGTCCCTGTTAGTAGCGAATTTTCGGGTCAATCAGCGCTAGCAAAATATCAACGATTGCGTTGAACAAGATGAATAGGAAACCAATCAAGATGGTTACACCCATTACTAGCGAGTAGTCACGGTTAAACGCGGCGTTAACAAACAGCTTACCGATACCTGGTAGGCCGAAGATGGTTTCAACAACAACTGAACCTGTGATGATACCTACGAACGCAGGTCCCATGTAAGAAACAACAGGCAGCATTGCTGGCTTAAGTGCATGTTTTAGAATGATATAGCGGTAGCTTAGGCCTTTTGCACGTGCAGTTCGGATAAAGTTACTGTTTAGCGTTTCAATCATGCTACCGCGAGTAATACGAGCAAAGGTTGCTACGTAAAGAAGAGACATCGCGATAACAGGCAGCACGATGTACATGAATGTACCGCCATGCCAACCACCTGCTGGGAATATATTCCAGTGCAGGGAGAAAAGGTAAATAAGCGCCGGTGCCAACACGAAGGATGGCATCACCACCCCGAGCATGGCGGTCGACATTATGGTGTAGTCGACCCAGGTGTTGTGCTTCAAGGCAGCAATCGTCCCGACGGTGACCCCCATCAATAATGTGAAGATAAAGGCAACAAAACCTACCTTCGCAGATACTGGAAGTGCAACCGCGATCAGCTCATTTACTGTGTAATCTTGGTATTTAAACGAGGGACCGAAGTCACCTTGTAAGATATTTGTCAAATACGTGGTGTATTGTTCAAATACTGGTTTATCTAAGCCGTATTTAGCTTCGATGTTAGCCATAACTTCTGGCGGTAATGGACGTTCGCTTGAAAACGGATTACCCGGTGCGAAACGCATGAGAAAGAAAGATATAGTGATCAACACCAACATGGTTGGAATCGCTTCAAATATCCTTTTCATAATGAATTTAAGCATAAACTCACTCTTTCAGTCTGTGACAATTAAAATTAGAAAGACGCTACATGCGCGCCCTGCGCATGTAGTGCCTGTATCGTTATAGTTATATTAACTTTTTAGAATCGAAGCTTATTATTGAGCTTTGATGTATAGGTCTTTCGAGAAGATCTTGTCTTCCGCGTTGTTGATTGGGAAACCACCAACATGCGGGTTAAGTAGACGAGATTTAACGTATTGGTAGATAGGAGCGATTGGCATGTCTTTTGCCATTAGCGCCTCAGCTTCTAGGTAAAGTGCTTTACGCTCTTCTTCTGAAGTTGAGTTAAGTGCTTTATCGATGATTTGATCGTAAGCCGCGCTGTCGTAGTGAACACCACCGGTAGTGTTGTTACTCTTCATTAGCGTTAGGAACGAAGACGCTTCGTTGTAGTCACCACACCAACCAGCACGTGCTACTTCGAAGTCACCAGAATCTTTAGAAGATAGGTACGTTTTCCACTCTTGGTTCTCAAGTGTTACAGAAAGACCCAGTGTTTTCTTCCACATAGAACCTAGCGCTACAGCAATCTTCTTGTGGTTCTCTGAAGTGTTGTAAAGTAGGTTGAATTTAAGTGGGTTGTCTTTACCGTAACCCGCTTCTTCAAGAAGACGTTCCGCTTCTGCGTTACGCTCTTTCTGAGACATCTTACCGTAAGCTGGTAGCTCAGGATCGAAGCCAGCTGTGATTTCAGGCGTTAGGAAGTACGCAGGTTTTTGACCTTGCGCTAGGATAGCACCTGTTACGATATCACGATCGATTGCGTAAGAGATTGCTTGGCGAACACGAACATCATCAAATGGTGCTTTCTTCGTGTTGAAGATGTAGTAGTAAGTACATAGGTTACCCGCTACAGATACATCTTCCGCGTACTCTTTTTGAAGACGCTTGAAGTGCTCAGTTGGAAGTTCGTTTGTGAAATCGATTTCGCCAGATAGGAAGCGGTTCATTTCCGCTACTTGGTTCTCGATTGGTAGGAACGTTACTTTATTAAGAACCGTTTTGTCGTTGTTCCAGTATTGGTCGTTACGCTTAAGTACTAGACGCTCGTTAACAACCCATTTATCAACAGAGAATGCGCCATTGCCAACAAAGTGCTCTGGCTTAGTCCACTGGTCACCGTATTTTTCAACAGTCGCCTGGTGTACTGGCTTCATTGTTGTGTGGCCCATCATCATTACGAAGTATGGTACCGCTGTTTCTAATTCAACAACAAGCGTGTTTGCATCTACAGCTTTAACGCCTAGCTCACTCTTGTCTTTCTTACCCGCTACGATGTCCTTCGCATTCGCCATCTTGGTATATTCCATGTACCAAGCGTATGGAGAAGCCGTCGCAGGATCGACTGCACGTTTCCAGCTGTATACGAAATCTTCAGCTGTTACAGGATCGCCGTTAGACCATTTTGCGTCTTTGCGTAGGTGGAAAGTGAATGTTTTGTTGTCTGTCGTTTCCCAGCTTTCAGCAACACCAGGGATAGTATTACCTTCGCCGTCTTGGTTCACTAGACCTTCAAGAAGATCACGGATTACGTGAGATTCTGGTACACCTTGAGATTTGTGTGGGTCGATTGTCGCAACTTCAGTACCGTTACCACGAACAAGTTCCTGAACTTTTGCCAGTTCTGTACCTGCTGGAACTTCAGCAGCAATAGAAAGAGTAGAAGAGGCAGCCACTGCCAAACCAGCACCTAGAAGAAGGGCCTGAGTGATTTTATTCTTGTACATTTAATAAACTCCAAGTTTTATGTATTGCATCCATGACTTCTTTGCTAGGTTCACTGAACGGCAGTGATTTAGATTTATTTAGCTCAAAATTTAAGCATAAAAACCTAAAACCTTACAAAGATTGAGGCACACACTATCAACCATTGAAGTAATTTGCCATAAACAAGTCGCAAAAAATCGGATAATTCTCCGAATTACTCAAGGTAACAGTGTAAATCTCTAATAAAAACCTAATGAATAGTGAGTTACACATAGGGATTAATTAAAAAACAGCCTTTAGTGTTGATGTATCTGTATTGATACTTTTTTTTAGCATCTTATGCTAGAACACGGTCAGCAAATTAACATTAATGCCACATGAAATCTAATTGCACATCACATATCCCCTAAATAGACTCCACTATTTGTGAGGATTATCACTTTATACAAAACAGCATAATGCACTGCACCAAAACAGATTTAGAAATGCACCAAGACAGACAAAATCACGCACCGAATTTATATGCAACTTGAATGATTAACCATTTATTAATACACCGCTTATTTATAAATAGCTTTGTAGCACGCACAAAAAAACCGACTTTAATAGTCGGCTTTTAATATTCGTTCTGAAGGTGAGTAACCTTGGGTAGTTATTTTTCCCAACGCTCTGCAGCTTTCGCATCTGAATCTCGAGAGTCAACCCAACGAGTTGCTTCAGTGGTACGTTCCTTCTTCCAAAACGGCGCTTTGGTTTTTAGGAAGTCCATAACAAACTCACAGGCTTCAAAGGCCGCACCGCGGTGTGCACTGGATACACCAACGTAAACAATCTGGTCACCGATATCTAGGTCACCAACACGATGGATAACTCGCATCTTTTGGATTGGCCAGCGTGCCTCAGCTTGATCACAGATCTCGCTCAGTGATTTCTCTGTCATACCTGGATAGTGCTCCAGAGACAAACCAATCACATTGTCGCCAAGGTTCATGTCGCGAACTTTACCAACGAACGTCACAATCGCTCCGGCAGCTGTCCCTTGAGCCAAGTAGTCGTATTCGTCGCCTACAGAGAAGTCCTCTGCTGTCACTAATACTCTTGGATCCATGCTTAACCTCCAGTCACTGGTGGGAAGAAAGCGACTTCATCGCCGTCTTTCACTTCAGTAGTCAAAGGTACGATAGATTGGTTAAGCGCCGCCAGAAGCTTGCCCTCTTCCAAAGCGATATCCCATTTTCCTTCCTGTTCTACAAGGTGGCTGCGAATCGATTCAATCGTCTTAAATTGTGCATCAACTTCAACGCTGTCCACACCAACAAGCTCACGAGTTTGAGCAAAGAAAAGTACTGTAATCATGCATCCACCTTAAAGTGACCAGATTTACCACCCGTCTTCTCTAACAGGCGTACATTCTCGATAACAATGTCTTTCTGAACAGCTTTACACATATCGTAAATCGTTAACGCAGCAACAGAAGCAGCCGTTAGCGCTTCCATTTCTACGCCTGTCTTACCCGCAAGCTTACAAACAGATTCGATGCGAACCTTGTTTTCAGACTCGATAGCTTCAAGCTGCACTTCTACTTTGGTTAATAGCAGAGGGTGACACAGTGGAATCAGATCCCACGTCTTCTTAGCCGCTTGAATACCCGCGATACGTGCCGTCGCGAAAACATCACCTTTATGGTGGCTACCAGAAACAATCAGCTCTAGCGTTTCAGCAGACATTTGAACGAATGCTTCCGCTCTCGCTTCACGTACTGTCTCAGCTTTAGCCGATACATCGACCATGTTTGCTTCGCCAGACGCGTTAATGTGTGTAAATTGGCTCATGCTCAAACCACCTTATACAGAAAGGTGTGGCATGAAGTTACAAGGGCGGTGGCTAGCATCCATCTGTTGCTTGATGATCTTAGTCCAACCTGTACGACAAGCACCTGTAGAGCCTGGCATCGCAAAGATTACTGTGTGGTTAGCAAAGCCTGCAATTGCGCGAGATTGAATTGTCGATGTGCCGATCTCTTCGTAAGACACTTGACGGAATAGCTCACCAAAGCCTTCTACTTCTTTGTCGAATAGTGGCTTAAGCGCTTCAGGCGTGCTGTCACGAGAAGTGAAGCCCGTACCGCCCGTGATCATGATCGCTTGTACGCTTTCATCAGCGATCCACTGAGATACGATCGCACGGATCTTGTACATGTCGTCGATAACGATTTGCTTATCAACAACGTTGTGACCCGCTTCTTTAGCATGCTCAGCTAGGTAACCACCTGACGTATCATTTTCTTCTGTACGTGTATCTGAAACCGTTAGTACTGCGATGTTTGCTGCTTGAAATTTGCTTTCTGCGTGACCCATTTGTTCACCTATATAAATTTTTCAATTATGAGGGCGTGTTGACCTTTCGTGATTAAATTTTGTTCGAGATAAAAGCGTTTTAATCGCGGCGAGGGGGAAGTAGCCTAGTCATTCTAAGCAAATCTCCCTCAACAAAGAGTAAAACGCTTTTAGCCGAACCCTTCGGGCAGCGTTTGCTGGTTATTTCTACTACGTTATCGACTTCTCATGTAGGCTAGCTACACATCAAAGCCTCTGCCTTGTATAAATACCCAGCAACTCGCTGCAAAAATCAGCTCGAAAGAGCAACACGCCCTAGACTGATTCGCCCAGCCTAAAGAAGCTGAGCGATAAAATGCTTTAGAGTATATAGCGGGTTAACCGCCGATTGACGCCAAGTTTGGAGTCATGCCGCTGTTGCCATCATGTAAGAAGTGGCTAACGGACTTGGTTTGAAGCTGAGCCTGAATTCGATCAATGAGCTCTTGCTCTTGTTGATCTTCTTGAATCAGATCTCTCAGTTCAACACCGTGGTCGCCAAACAGACATAGGTGAAGTTTACCGGTCGCAGAAACACGCAGGCGGTTACAACTCTCACAAAAGTCTTTCTCGTAAGGCATGATCAAACCAATTTCACCCTTGTAGTCTGGGTGGACAAACACTTGTGCAGGGCCATCATTAACGGCTTTGACTTTTAGTAGCCAACCGTTAGCAATAAGCTGATTGCGAATCGCAACGCCCGATACATGGTGTTTATCAAACAACTCGTCCATCTCGCCGGTTTTCATCAGCTCGATAAAACGTAATTGAATAGGTTTGTCTTTGATCCAATTAAGGAAGGCTGGTAATTCCTGACTGTTGAGGTCTTTCATCAATACAACGTTGACTTTGACTTGTTCGTAGCCAACCTCAAACGCTTTATCAATGCCTCGCATAACCTCGGTAAACTTATTCTCACCAGTGATTTGGTGGAACATGCGCGAATCTAAGCTATCCACGCTCACGTTTATATGGGTTAAACCAGCATCACGCCATTGCCCTACTTGTTTCTCCATGCGATAGCCGTTCGTTGTCGTGGCTACTTTTTCGATGCCTGGAGTAGAAGCAACGGTATGTATGATTTCAGGAAAGTCTTTACGCAGACTCGGCTCTCCGCCTGTAATGCGGATCTTTGAGGTACCACAATCTGCAAACGCTTTTACAACGCGTTTGATCTCGGGAACACTTAAAAAAGACGAGTTTTTTTGCCCTGACGGTTTATAACCATCCGGCAAGCAGTAAGTACATTTAAAGTTACAGACGTCTGTAACCGACAAGCGCAAGTAATAAAACTTGCGATGGAATCTATCTTCGAATTGTTGCGCCACGGAACACCTTTCCAAACACGGGAGGCATAATCATTTCCAATTAAGCCCTTGTGACAACATGTCACTGGCTCTTGATGCGTATCGGTACAGCAAATACCACTGTGCGACTTAGCATGCGAGAGCTCGGAGTTATGGCAACCGCACGTTATATTCATACGTGCAGTAGCTGAGTAATAAAATACTTAATATTTGTACGTGAATCTAGCTCTGATGGTAAAAAACGGGTCACATCGGCAAAAAAAACGTATCAAACGCTCAAAATAACTCTTGTTGAGTATATAGCGAGAAGCATTTACCCTAAATTATAGTTGGTAATAATCTAACAAGAACAAAAAATGAATATTTACTCTTCAAAGAAAGTCGTAGCAATCGGTGGAGGCCATGGCTTAGGTCGTATGCTTGCTGCACTAAAAGACTTTGGTAACAACGCAACTGGCATTGTTGCAACAACGGATAATGGCGGTTCAACCGGACGAATTCGAGACTGCCAAGGTGGTATCGCTTGGGGAGATACACGCAACTGTATCAACCAATTGATCACTGAACCTTCAATCAGCTCGATGATGTTTGAATACCGCTTTCGCGGCCAAGGTGAACTCGATGGTCATAACCTGGGTAACCTGATGCTCACTGCATTAGACAACCTCTCAGTTCGTCCGTTGGAAGCCATTAACCTAATTCGAAATATGCTTAAGGTCGACGTTAATATCGTCCCGATGACCGAGCACCCTTCTGACCTCACAGCCCTATCAATGGACGGACGTTGGGTAACCGGCGAAACCAATGTTGATGACATGACAGAAAAACTGCGCATGATGGACTTGTCGCCAGAAGTGCCAGCGACCAAAGAAGCCGTAGCTGCGGTGGAAGAAGCAGACTGTATTGTGCTTGGCCCTGGTAGCTTTCTAACCAGTGTGATGCCTCCGCTGCTGCTGCCAGAAATTGGTAAAGCAATCTCAGAAAACACCAAGGCAAAAGTTATCTTCATTGAAAACCTGTCTCCAGAACACGGTCCTGCAGGTAAAATGACGCTTCAAGAGCAATTGGAGTGGTGTGAACGTACCTGCAAAGCACGTAAGATAGACGTTGTACTAGGCAATGAACCACACCCAGAACTAGAAGGGCAATGGAATTGTGTGACCACGGACCTTGCATCTGCAAACCGAGATTGGCGACACGACCGAGTGAAGCTCCAACAAGCGATCGAAGCTCAGTTGGCTTAGTCCATAAGTTCAAACATCAGAAAACGAAAAAGGAGCATGATGCTCCTTTTTTAGTCTCTGTATCTCTACTTGTATATTTGGCAATTAACCGTTTTAGAGATCCGTCATCAACTGCTGATATTCAGTATAAGTCGATAGCAGAAGCTCCTGCATATCTTGAAAATCAATATCAGTCACGGGCAATGCTTGCTTCACTTTTGCGTCTAAGCTAATAGCAAAATTACACAAAGAATCAGCACCAAAACTCGCCGCACTGCTCTTCAATGCATGGCTGATATCGGCCAAATACTTAGACGTATCGGTATCTTTGTTTAGCTCTAGGTGCTCGTAGTATCCCTTCAATTCACCTAAAAAGATTTCCAATAACACTGGGACATTCTCTTGCCCAATCTCACCGGCAAGCTCATCAACTTTTTGCTGATTTAATACTTTCATCATCGTTCTTTCTTATTGTTTGGCGATTACTGCTTCGCATTCCACGTTTGCAATTTACGGTATATCGTTGATGGACTGACATCCAAGAAACCAGCCGCGCGAGGGATGTTGCCATCACACGCTTTTATGGCTTGTTCGATTGCCGTTTTCTCAGTGATCCACAATGGGAAAATATCTTTTACTGTGATGTCTTCACTCTGCTTCTCTTTCAGGCGCAGACTGTTTTCAATCGGTTGATTCAACGGTGGCGGAAGCATGTTCAGAGTAATCTCTTTACCATTATTCAACACCACCACATTCCGCAATACGTTTTGTAGCTGACGAACGTTACCCGGCCACTCATATTGGTTAAAGCGATCCAACACTTCTTGAGCAAAACGTACAAACGCCTTGCCTTCTTCAACCGACATGTAACCCAATAATGAGTAAGCAATCTCGATGACATCTTCACCACGTTCACGCAATGGCGGCAAGTGCAGAGGAATCACATACAAACGGTAGTATAAATCTTCTCTAAAGCGACCTTCTTGCACTTCTTTCCAAGGATCACGGTTGGTCGCACAAACAAAACGCACGTCCACACTCTTCATCTTCGAAGAGCCTACCTTTTGAAAAGTACCCGTTTGGATAAAACGTAGAAGCTTGGTTTGCAATTCAAGGTCCATCTCACACAACTCATCGAGGAACAGTGTGCCTCCATCAGCCAATTCAGCAGCACCTTGGCGATCGGTTGCCGCGCCCGTAAACGCCCCTTTTACGTGGCCAAACAGCTCACTTTCAATCAAGTCTTTAGGAATTGCCGCGCAGTTGATGGCGATGAAAGGCTTATCGCCACGCTTACTCGCCGCGTGAATCGCTTCTGCACACACCTCTTTACCCGTACCACTTTCACCGGTGATGAAAATACTCGCTTTACTCGATGCGGCTGAATCTATAGTTCGGTAAACCTGCTGCATGGTTTGGCTACTGCCAATGAAGCCTTGGTAATTCTGGTTTCCAGGATGTTCAGAGCTGTTCTTAAGCTTGGTCGCTTTGCGGATCGCGTTGTTCACCGTAATACGAAGTCGGTCGGCTTCACACGGTTTGATCAGGAAATCTTGAGAGCCATGACGCATCGCTTCTACGGCGGTATCGATGGAGCCGTGCGCTGTCATGAAGATAACGGGCACTTCAGGGTATTTTTGTTTTACAGCGAAAAGTACGTCCATACCCGTCATATCAGGTAGACGTAGATCTAATAAAATGAGGTCAGGGATTCGATGATTCAAACTCTCAATTGCATCGCGGCCAGTACCGACAATGTTGATATCAATTTCGAGCGGTGTAAGATACGAGCGATATAACGCTGCGACTGAAGCCGTATCCTCCACCATCAACAAATACTTTGATTTGTTATCTAGCGTTTTTGATTGCATATCCTAGCCATTTATAATTTGCATTTACTATTATAGTCGCATTCCGCTTTGCATTATGCAAATTAGCCACAATATTTGTATTGTATTTTTTTACTTGCTTCAAATAATCAATGTTTTATCTATATGGCACGAACGATGCAATTGTGTAGATGACCTTCGGGTCACCTAGCCAACTGACGTTGTTAGTGGACTGAGTGTTCACAAACGTAAGCCAGTAGAACATTTACTACTGGCTGTTTTTTTGTCTGAAACACTCTCAAATGTAGTCTTTTGAGAGGAGCTTCTTTAGTTAATTCTTGAGTTAAGGAATGCGATCAAGTGAAGTTAGCTATTGGTAATGAATTGCTTTCTTAACTGCTCAATTTCATCACGCTTCTGTGCCGCCAATTCAAATTCCAAGTTCTGAGCATGCTGATACATTGCCGCTTCCAACTTACTGATCTCTTTATCAAGCTGTTGTGGTGTAAGCACCACATAACTTTCTGAAGGCTCAGCCACCTTAGACAGCGGAACTTGTTTAGATTGTCGCTGTTGTTTCGACTTGGTGATGTCACCCAATTCCATAATGTCTTTGATATTGCGCTTAAGCGCTTGCGGCGTAATACCCTGCTCTTCATTGTAAGCCTGCTGTTTCTCTCTACGACGGTCGGTTTCATCAATCGCTTTTTTCATCGACTTAGTAATCGAGTCACCGTATAAGATCGCTTTACCTTCAAGGTTACGTGCAGCACGACCAATGGTTTGGATAAGAGAGCGTTCAGAACGTAAGAAGCCCTCTTTATCTGCATCTAGAATCGCCACCAGCGATACTTCAGGCATATCCAAACCTTCACGAAGTAAGTTAATACCCACTAACACGTCGAACTCGCCCAAGCGCAGGTCTCGGATGATCTCGACACGCTCAACCGTATCAATATCCGAGTGCAAGTAACGTACTTTAACGCCATGCTCGCTCAGGTATTCGGTTAAATCTTCCGCCATTCGCTTCGTCAACGTGGTCACCAAAACACGCTCTTCTTTCGCTGAACGGATTCTGATTTCAGACAACAAGTCATCAACTTGAGTCGCGACCGGTCTTACTTCAATGATCGGATCTAACAGGCCAGTAGGACGAACCACTTGATCAGCAATCTCACCATCTGATTTTTCAATCTCGTAATTACCAGGTGTCGCCGATACAAAAATCGTTTGCGGCGCGATCGATTCAAACTCATCGAACTTCATTGGACGGTTATCCAATGCGGAAGGCAGTCTAAAGCCAAACTCGACCAAGGTTTCTTTACGAGAGCGGTCACCTTTATACATCGCGCCAATTTGCGGCACAGTCACGTGTGACTCATCGATAATCAACAGACCATCATCAGGTAAGTAATCAAATAACGTAGGAGGCGCTTCCCCTTCGGCACGGCCACTCAAGTATCGTGAATAGTTTTCGATACCCGAGCAGAAACCAAGCTCCGTCATCATCTCGATATCAAATTGAGTTCTCTGAGAAATGCGCTGCTCTTCCAAAAGCTTGTTATTGTCTTTTAGATACTGAGCTCGGTCTCGAAGTTCGTCTTTAATGTTCTCAATCGCCTCAAGAATTTTCTCCCTTGGCGTCACATAGTGAGTTTTCGGATACACGGTAAAACGCGGTAAATCTCTTTGTTTAACCGCACCAGTCAGTGGGTCAAAGATACTGATGCAATCCACTTCGTCATCGAACATTTCGATGCGCACGGCATCTTGGTCAGATTCAGCAGGAAAAATATCTATAACTTCACCACGAACGCGGAACTGACCACGCTCGAACGCAACGTCGTTTCTTGAATATTGCAGCTCAGCCAGGCGGCGCAAGATATCACGTTGGTCCATGACCTCACCGCGACTCAAGTGAAGCATCATCTTCAGGTAAGACTTAGGATCACCCAGACCATAGATAGCCGATACAGACGCGACGATGATGGCGTCTTTTCTTTCTAGCAAGGCCTTGGTTGCCGAAAGCCTCATTTGTTCGATATGGGCGTTCACAGACGCGTCTTTCTCGATGAATGTGTCTGTTGTCGGAACGTAAGCTTCTGGTTGGTAGTAATCGTAGTAAGAAACGAAATACTCAACGGCATTATTCGGAAAGAAGGATTTCATCTCGCCATACAATTGAGCGGCCAGCGTCTTGTTGGGCGCTAACAAGATCGCAGGTCTTTGAGATTGGGAAATGACATTGGCGAGGGTAAAGGTTTTACCTGAGCCCGTTACCCCTAGTAGCGTTTGATGTGCCAAACCAGAATCTAATCCATCTAGTAATTTGGTTATCGCTGTCGGCTGGTCACCGGACGGGCTGTAGTCCGATACCAAGTCAAAGAGTTTACTCATAGGTCGCCATTTCCATACTGTTTTTTTAATCAGGTCATTGTCACTCTAGGAGGAGTGTCGTTGCAACTATTATCTAGAGAAATGCTTCTTAAGATTCGAGATCAGTTATAGCTTTTATTTTTAGAACTTGGTATTATCCGTGCCCCTGCAAAGTTTCCCCAGCTAAATTACTCGAATTTTAATCCACTACTTTTCCCCAAAAAACCTAAAAATACCGCTTGTTTTACTGTTCAATTTATAATCTAGAAAAGTTATACAACCGTGATATTTTGATACTATTTCTTTAAATACATCAAGTTAGATCCATTTTTTACATTTTCAGATTTATCCCAATTATTGTTGTTAAAGTTTCACACACACACTTATCCACAATTTTGGTGGATAACTAAAGCAAAGCTAAATCCAATAAGGCGTTCCAGAAAGTAAAGTTTTTTATCTTACTTTTTTCTGCTATTTTTTGTTGACAGAAAAACGGACTGTTATTAGAATTCGCGTCGCTAACAAGCAATTCCCCTTTAGTTCAGTTGGTAGAACGGCGGACTGTTAATCCGTATGTCGCAAGTTCAAGTCTTGCAAGGGGAGCCAAATTTAAAGAAGCCGCATCACTCGATGCGGCTTTTTGCGTTTTGAAGCTTTTAGTCGGCATTTTGCTATTTTTTGACGTTCCTTCGATAACTCTACTCTCCCAAGAACCAACAATTATTCCCCTGTAATTAGCACTAAGAACATACCCAACTCACGAATGATCTTGTCAAAGCTCCAACTCAACCACTCCTATAAACTTGTCTCACCAAGTAAAAATTGCCCGTCTATACTTAATGTAACTTTAATAATCAAACGATTACCTGATGTTTTTTTCGCCAAGTATCTAAATCCCTAGTGATCCTTGGTTGTTATTAGGTGAGCAAAGCAGGATAATATCGGGATCGGAATCTCAAGAATTAATCCATTATGACCGAATACCTTTTGTTGTTGGTTGGCACAGTGCTGGTCAATAACTTTGTGCTAGTGAAGTTTTTAGGGCTATGTCCTTTCATGGGAGTCTCCAAGAAACTGGAGACTGCGATTGGCATGGGCCTCGCGACGACTTTCGTTCTGACGTTAGCGTCGGTATCTGCATACCTAGTAGAAACCTACATCCTTACCCCTCTGGGTATTGAATACCTGCGTACCATGAGCTTCATCTTGGTTATCGCGGTGGTTGTTCAATTTACGGAAATGGTCGTTCACAAAACCAGCCCGACTCTTTATCGCCTATTGGGTATCTTCCTACCTCTTATCACCACTAATTGCGCGGTGTTAGGTGTGGCACTTTTGAACATCAATGAAAACCACAACTTCATTCAGTCGATCATCTATGGTTTCGGCGCAGCGGTTGGTTTCTCCCTTGTTCTTATCCTATTTGCTGCGATGCGTGAGCGTATTGCGGTTGCTGATGTTCCAATGCCATTCAAAGGCGCATCAATTGCGATGATCACAGCAGGCCTAATGTCTCTGGCATTCATGGGCTTTACTGGATTGGTGAAATAAGCATGAGTACCATTTTAATTGCGATCATTGCACTAGCCGTTTTAGCCGCTGTTTTTGGCGCTATTTTGGGCTTTGCTTCTATCCGTTTTAAAGTAGAAGCCGACCCTATCGTTGATCAGATCGATACCATTTTACCGCAAACTCAATGTGGCCAATGTGGCTACCCAGGTTGTCGTCCATACGCAGAGGCGATCGCTAACGGAGACAAAATCAACAAATGTCCTCCAGGCGGCCAAGCAACCATTGAAAAGCTAGCAGACTTAATGGGCGTAGAAGTTGAAGACTCCGCTCATGACTTAGATAACAAAGTAAAAACCGTTGCTTTCATTCATGAAGATATGTGTATCGGCTGTACCAAGTGTATTCAAGCCTGCCCTGTTGACGCCATTGTTGGTGGCACTAAGGCACTGCACACAGTTATCAAAGATGAATGTACAGGTTGTGATCTATGTGTCGCACCGTGCCCTACTGACTGTATCGAAATGATTCCAGTGGCAACAACGACTGAAAATTGGAAATGGCAGATGAACATCATTCCTGTTACTGATATCACTAACCAAGCGACTGATGCGACTGCGTCAGAGCCTAAGGCGTAGGGTTAGTATGATCTCTTTAATTGAACAAATTCGCACGGGCTCTATTTGGAACTTCCCGGGCGGCGTGCACCCTGCTGAAAACAAGAAACAGTCCAATACCACTGACATCGTTCATGCAAGGCTTCCTGAAGAAATCGTTCTTCCTGTAAAACAACACATCGGTAAGCCAGGTAACTTATTGGTTGCTGCGGGTGACACCGTACTAAAAGGCCAACAACTGACTGCCTTGGACACGGGTTTTACCTTGCCAGTACACGCACCAACATCAGGTGTGATTACTGCTATCGAACCAAGAACTACTGCTCACCCTTCGGGCTTAAGCGAACTCAGTGTGGTTATTAAACCTGACGGTTTAGACACTTGGATTGAAAAACACCCAGTTGAAGAATTTTCGACAAAGACCTCTGACGAACTGCTTGATGTGATTCGCCAAGCTGGTATTTCAGGTATGGGCGGTGCAGGCTTCCCTACCGCGAAAAAGCTGCAGTCAGGCCTTGGCCGTACTGACATTTTGATCGTCAACGCTGCTGAGTGTGAACCTTACATCACCTCTGATGACAAGTTGCTTCAAGAACATGCCGAAGAAGTACTAAAAGGCATCGAAGTGGTTGAACATATCCTTCAACCAAAACTGACCGTGATTGGTATTGAAGACAACAAGCCAGACGCGATAAAAGCACTTGAGATTGCAGCGAGAGACAAAGATATCGTCATTCGTGTTATCCCAACCAAATACCCTTCCGGTGGTGAGAAACAGCTCATCAAGATCCTCACCAATAAAGAGGTTCCTGCCGGTGGTATTCCTGCAGATATTGGTGTTTTGGTTCAGAACGTAGGCTCTCTCTACTCGATTAAGAGAGCAGTAATCGACGGTGAACCTGTCGTTAACCGCGTTGTGACTTTAACCGGTAAGACCTTTAAACAACCTCGTAATGTTTGGGCGCTATTAGGCACGCCAGTACATGAGTTGCTTGAAGAGTTTGGCTACAAAGCCGATAAAAAGCTGCCGCGTTTGATTTTGGGCGGCCCTATGATGGGCTTCACCTTGCCACATGCCAATGTGCCAATCACGAAAACGTCGAACTGTATTTTAGCGCCAACGCGTCGTGAAATTTCACCAAGCACTTACGAGATGGAATGTATTCGATGCAGTGCTTGTGCCGAAGCTTGTCCTGCCTCTCTGCTGCCTCAACAGCTGCAATGGCACGCGAAAGCCAATGAGCTGGACAAGTGCGAAGAGCTAAACATTAAAGACTGTATTGAATGTGGTGCTTGTGCGTTTGTTTGCCCAAGTGAGATTCCTCTTGTTCAGTACTATCGCCAAGCGAAAGCTGAAATCAAAACAAGAAAAGACGAAGCGACGGCCGCAGAGCGCGCCAAGGTTCGTTTCGAAGAGAAAAACGCTCGTATGGAGCGTGACAAAGCAGAACGCGAAAACCGCTTCAAGAAAGCCGCGGATAACCGTCGCAAAGACATGAAAGCGGCAGACGGTGACGATGCAATTGCTGCTGCGATTGCACGAGTTAAAGCACAAAAAGCCGCTGCTGATCAGGCTCCAAATGAAGAGCCAACAGTGAAACCTGCGGTTGCAGCTGCGATTGCTAAGGCAAAAGCGAAACAAGCTGCGGCTCAGAAAGCAGACGGCGCTGAACCAGACAACTCTGAAATGTCGAAGCTACGTGAAGAGCGTAAGCGTCAAGCTAGAGAACGCAAAGCACAACAAGCTGCTGACGCTCCAGATGAAAGCTCTGGTGATGGCAAGAAAGATGCTGTTGCTGCCGCTATCGCTCGTGCTAAAGCTAAGAAAGCACAACAAGCGGAATCAGCTTCTGACGCTCCTGCTGAAAGTACTGGCGACGCTAAGAAAGACGCCGTCGCTGCCGCAATAGCTCGTGCCAAAGCGAAGAAAGCACAACAAGCGGAATCAGCTATTCAAACAGAAAGTGACGCTCCAGCTGAAAGCTCTGGTGATACCAAGAAAGATGCCGTTGCTGCTGCAATAGCTCGTGCTAAAGCAAAGAAAGCACAACAAGCGGAGTCAGCTTCTGAGGCTCCTGCTGAAAGTACTGGTGATGCCAAGAAAGATGCCGTTGCTGCTGCAATAGCTCGTGCTAAAGCAAAGAAAGCACAGCAAGCGGAATCGACTATTCAAACAGAAAGTGAAGCTCCAACTGGAAGCTCTGGCGATGCTAAAAAAGACGCAGTTGCTGCGGCCATTGCACGCGCTAAAGCGAAGAAAGCTCAGCAAGCAAAACAAGCTGAAACAGTAGAAACGCCTGAGCCAGTAATTGAAGTTGAAGCTGAAACTCAACAAGAGTCAGTCGATCCTAAGAAAGCCGCGGTTGCTGCTGCGATTGCTCGCGCCAAAGCAAAAAAAGCTCAGCAAGCGAAACAGACTGAGACAGCAGAAACGCCTGATCCAGTGCTCGAAGTGGTAGCTGATGCTCAACCAGAAACTGTCGATCCTAAGAAAGCCGCAGTTGCTGCCGCTATCGCACGCGCTAAAGCGAAAAAAGCACAGCAAGCTAAGCAGGTCGAAGCTGAAGAAATCACTCCTGAAGCCGTGGCTGAACCATTAATTGAAAAAGAGACTGTGGTTGAATCTGAGGCTCAATCAGAACCCGTCGATCCTAAAAAAGCAGCTGTTGCTGCCGCAATTGCTCGCGCTAAAGCAAGAAAAGCGCAGCAAGAGCAAGATAAAAAGAACAATGAGGAGAAAGAGTAGTGGCCTTCTTTATCGCCAGCTCACCGCACGCACACAATCGTAGAAGCACCCCTGATCTGATGAAATGGGTGGCTATTTGTGCATTGCCAGGTCTACTAGCTCAAACCTACTTCTTTGGATGGGGTACGCTCATCCAGTTAGTATTTGCTATCGCACTTGCTGTTACCTTTGAAGCAGCCGTAATGCTGCTAAGAAAACGCCCGCCAGTAATGGCGCTACGTGATTACAGTGCTGTTGTGACCGCTTGGCTGCTCAGTGTCGCTATTCCTCCACACTCACCGTGGTGGATTCTAGTGATTGGTATGTTCTTCGCGATTATTATTGCAAAGCACCTATATGGCGGGCTTGGGCAAAACCCATTTAACCCAGCGATGGTGGCTTACGTTGTTTTGCTGATCTCATTCCCAGTTCAGATGACCAGTTGGAATGCTCCAGCCAGCTTAACGGCAGAAGCAACAAGCTTTGTTGACTCTTTCTTGATGATCTTCACGGGGTTCAATAACGAAGGTTTGTCTCTTCAACAAGCACGCCTTGGTATTGATGGCACCACAATGGCAACGCCGCTTGATGCATTCAAAACCGCATTAACGGCAGGTAACACAGCGTCTGAAGCTCTGTCTCAACCGCAATTTAGCTGGCTAGCTGGCGTAGGTTGGGAATGGGTGAACCTTGCTTACCTCGTTGGCGGCTTGGTACTTATCAAGCAACGCGTGATTCAATGGCATATTCCTGTGGCGTTCATCGGCAGCCTTGCGCTGTTTAGCTTAGTGTTCTTAATCCTAACGCCAGGTGAAACCGCTTCTCCAACTATTCACCTATTGTCTGGCGCAACCATGCTTGGTGCATTCTTCATTGCAACTGACCCGGTTTCAGCTTCAACGACAGTAAAAGGTCGATTGGTATTTGGTGCCTTGATTGGCGCGTTAGTGTTTATTATCCGCAGTTGGGGTGGTTTCCCTGATGGCGTGGCGTTTGCTGTATTGTTAGCCAACATGTGTGTTCCACTGATTGACTACTACACCAAACCTCGTACGTACGGTCACTAAGGAGCGGATACCATGCTAAATGCTATTAAGAAAAATGGCCTTGTACTCGCGATTTTTGCGTGTGCTTCAACAGGTTTGGTCGCGGTGACTCACTACCTGACCAAAGATCAGATCAAACAGCAAGAACAGGCTCAGTTACTGTCTGTTCTTAACCAAGTGATCCCGCACGATCTTCACGACAACGAACTGTTTTCGTCTTGTACTTTGGTTCAAGCAGAAGAACTTGGTACTGAACAAGCGATGCCAGCTTACATCGCTAAACTTAATGGTGAGCCAAGCGCGATTGCGATCGAAGCGATTGCACCAGACGGCTACAATGGCGCGATTAAAGTCATTGTTGGAATGAAAACTGACGGTACTATTTTAGGTACTCGAGTACTTTCACACCAAGAAACTCCGGGCTTGGGTGATAAGATTGACCTGCGTGTGAGTGATTGGATTCTTTCGTTTGCAGGTAAGCAAGTAACAGATTCTAATCTAGACCGTTGGAAGGTTCGCAAAGACGGTGGTGACTTCGACCAGTTTACTGGCGCTACTATAACTCCGAGAGCGGTTGTGAAGTCAGTAAAACAAGCGGTTCAGTACGTTAACCAAAACAACCAAGCATTGCTTGCTCAACCTCTAAATTGTGGTGGTGAATAATGAGTGACCATAAAACACTAATCAAAAATGGCATGTGGGCTAACAACCCTGCCCTAGTTCAACTTCTTGGCTTATGTCCTCTGTTGGCTGTGTCTTCAACAGTGACGAACGCACTTGGACTGGGTATTGCGACTCTGCTTGTATTGGTTGGTTCGAACGTTGCAGTTTCTCTGGTTCGTAACCACGTGCCAAAAGAAGTGCGTATTCCAGTCTTCGTAATGATCATTGCATCACTGGTAACCTGTGTTCAACTTCTGATGAATGCTTACGCGTATGGCCTTTACCTGTCTTTGGGTATCTTCATCCCACTGATCGTAACCAACTGTATCATCATTGGCCGAGCTGAAGCCTTCGCTTCTAAAAACGAAGTGCTGCCTGCTGCTCAAGATGGTTTCTGGATGGGTCTTGGCATGACATCGGTACTGGTTGTACTGGGTGCAATGCGTGAGGTTATTGGTAACGGCACTCTGTTTGATGGTGCAGACCTGCTTCTTGGTGATTGGGCTTCTGTGTTACGAATCCAAATATTCCAATTTGATAACAGCTTCTTGCTAGCCCTGCTTCCACCGGGTGCCTTTATTGGTGTTGGTTTCTTGATTGCGTTGAAAAACATCATCGACAACCAAGCAAAATCTAGACAGCCTAAACAAGAAAAGCCAGTCATTGAACGCGCTCGCGTTACCAATGCTTAATAAGTTACAGTAGCTTAAAACCTGCTGAGTAGCTCAACCGCTCAGCAGGTAATTAGATTGACCAAGTACACATAATAATGACGCTCATAAGAGCGCGTAACCGATGATAAAGCCTGAGCATTGAGAGTTTATTGAATACCAACTCCGGAGCTCAAGCCCTAACTATTTGAAAGTAATGTCGCTATGAACAATGTAAAACGAGTAGAAATACTTGAGCGTTTAAGAGAAAACAACCCAAAGCCAGAGACTGAGCTTAACTGGAACAGCCCTTTCGAGTTGCTGATCGCGGTACTTTTATCAGCACAGGCAACCGATGTCAGTGTCAACAAAGCAACGGATAAGCTTTACCCAGTAGCTAATACTCCACAAGCCATTTTCGACCTAGGTGTTGATGGCTTAAAAGAGTACATCAAGACAATCGGCCTGTTTAATTCAAAAGCAGAAAACACCATTAAAACGTGTCGAATGCTGCTTGACCTACACAACGGTGAAGTGCCGGAAGATCGTGCGGCATTAGAAGCCCTTCCTGGCGTTGGTCGTAAAACAGCTAACGTTGTACTCAACACCGCTTTTGGTTGGCCAACTATTGCCGTTGATACTCACATCTATCGTGTATCGAACCGCACTAAGCTCGCTATGGGTAAGACAGTCGATGATGTCGAAGCCAAGCTACTTAAAGTGGTTCCAAAAGAATTCAAATTGGATGTCCACCACTGGCTCATTCTTCATGGACGTTACACCTGTGTCGCGCGTAAACCACGCTGTGGCAGTTGTATCATTGAAGACCTATGTGAGTTCAAAGAGAAGACCGAAGATTAGTCTTTCCGTTCACAACGATTAATCAATACGGCAGCGCTTAAAGCGCTGCTTTTTATTATGACTCTCTAGAAGCCGCCTCTATATCAGTTTTCATTTCTCATTCTACGTTCCCAAGATAACAGGCATAAAAAATCCCGCCTTTTGGGGCGGGATTCAATTATTTAGCTAAGAAGTCTGTCTTAGATAAACTTCACTTTAGTCACTTCCTTGATAGCAGATAGAACAAATGTTGGTACTGCTGCAATGAAGATTAACGATATTAAGTGATCAAACTCTAGTGCTTCTGTGCTGAATACCAGCTGGCCGAAGCTTGTGTAAACAACGCTTAAAGACAAGATAGCCGATACTGCCACCGCACCAAGTAGGTAGTGGTTAGTGAACGGATTCTTACGATAAATCGTTGTAAACGTACGTGCATCGAACAAGCTCCAAAGTTGAGCAAAGATCAGTGTTAAAAACGCAACGGTTTGTGCGTATTGAGCACTGTAGCCACCGTCGAGTGCGTAAGAGAATGTCACAAAGCTTAGACCACCTAATGCGAGACCACGAGTTAGGATACGAGCGCCTAGACCATTAGAGAAGAAGCCTTGGTCACGTTTGCCTGGCTTACGCTCCATGAGATCTTTCTCTTCTGGCTCAACACCGAGTGCGAGTGCTGGTAGACCATCAGAAACGAGGTTAACCCATAAAATCATTAGTGGAGTTAGCGGAAGTACTACATCTGGTCCCATGAGTAGGAATGCAAATAGGATTACCGAAACCTCACCCACATTCGCTGTAAGTGCTTGGCGGATAAACTTACGTAAGTTATCGAAAATTTGACGACCCTGACGTACCGCCTTCACGATAGTACTGAAGTTATCATCCAACAGGATAAGGTCACCTGAGTCTTTCGCAACAGAAGTACCTGTAATACCCATCGCAACACCAATGTCTGCACGACGCAGTGCTGGCGCATCGTTCACACCGTCACCGGTCATAGAGGCAACTTCGTTGTTCTCTTGCTGCGCTTTTACGATACGCAGCTTGTGCTCTGGAGTAACACGTGCAAATACTGCAACCTGAGAACAGATAGACAACAGCTTCTCGTCATCCATTTGATCAAGCTCAGTACCCGTTACCACTAGATCATCTTCGCTACGGATGATTCCGATTTCACGAGCAATCGCTGCTGCCGTAACTGCGTGGTCACCGGTAATCATTACCGTACGAACACCAGCGCTATAACAGCTATTTACTGCATCACGCACTTCTGGGCGTGGTGGATCCATGATGCCATAGATACCCAGGATACTGACGTCTTGTTCAAGCTCAGGGAAGTCTAACTCTAGCTCTTCCTCTTTTAATTCACGGAAACCAACGGCAAGTGTACGCAGAGCATCACCACCAAAGGTTTGGATTGCCTCTTCAAAGTTTAAATGAAGATCTTGAGACGGTGCAGTATCGAGAGCCAAGTTGCCTGATACTCCACAGCCAAGCGTTGGTACGAAACCACCGTCAACCATGAAGCTAGTTGATTTACCAAGAACAACATCTGGCGCGCCTTTCAATGCTAGGAAGTGCTTACCTTGTGGGTCACGAACGATAACAGAAGCCATCTTACGACCAGAATCGAACGGGAACTTCTTAACGATTGAGTAGCCTCCCGTTGATAGCATTTCATCTTGTTTAAGACCAGCTTTTGCCGCTGCAACAATTAGTGCACCTTCTGTCGGGTTGCCACGAACCGTCCATTTACCATCAGCATTTACATATTCAGCATCATTACAAAGTGTTGCAACTACAAGACCTTTCATCATTGCAGGGCTGTTTGTCGCTTCGACATTGTGACCTTTGGTAATGAATTCACCCTTTGGATCAAAACCTTTACCTGACACATCCCAGTAACGACCAGACACATCGTACGCTTTCATTACCTGCATTTGGTTTTGTGTCAGCGTACCTGTTTTATCTGAACAGATAACAGTTGTAGAACCTAGCGTTTCGATTGCTGCTAGCTGTTTAGCCAATGCATTATTCTTAACCATCTTAGTCGAGCCCATCGTTAATACGATAGTAACCACCGTTGGCAAACCTTCAGGAATAGCGGCAACCGACAAAGAGATACCTGTTGTTAGAATTTCTAACCATGGCATACCGTGGTAAACACCGATAGCACAAACAATAGCAACAACCACAAGAGCAACAACCAATAATGCGAGTGCGATAGTGTCCATACGCTCTTGCATTGGTGTTTTCGTCTCTTCCGTTTGGTTCATCATATCAGCGATGTGACCAACTTCAGTTTGCATACCTGTGCTTGTTACAACAGCAAGGCCTGTACCCGTAGTCACTATTGTTGTCATGAAGCCCATGTTCTTCTGATCGCCAAGACCAAGAGTCTCATCTTCAAGGCGTTCAGACTGCTTATTCACTGGCTCAGATTCACCGGTCAGCGCTGCCTCATCGACCGTCAGACGGTTTGACTCAAGAATACGAACATCAGCTGGCAGAATATCGCCAGTATTAATTTTAATGATGTCACCAGGAACGAGGGTTTTCGCTGGAACACTGATCCATTTACCATCTCGCATCACTTCGGCTTCTGGAGCTGCCATTTCTTTTAGCGCTTCCATCCCTTTCTGAGCTTTAAACTCCTGCCAGAATGCAATACCAGTATTAATAAGAATAATCACTGCAATAGCGATAGCATCAATGGCGTGGCCAGTAGACCAAGAAACGATTGCACCAACAGCTAGAATAAAAATCAGTGGGTTTTTATATTGATGAATATACAGTTCCCATGCAGACGCAGACTCTTGTGCTGTCAGCTCGTTGGTACCGTGCTTCTCTAAGCGTGCATCCGCTTCAGAATTTGATAAACCTGTAGTTTGATCCGCGTTCAGTTCCTTTAGAACATCTGAACTTTGTTGTGTAAACCATTTACTCGTCATTTGAGTACTCCACATCAATGCCTCACATCGAGGCTAATGTAATAAAATAATACTTATTTTTATATGATAAAAAAATCGCACAAATCAAAAATGAATATTTAGTCGATTTAGTGCGCTTGAAAAACTATATATTAAGGATTCTCTATTTAGCAAAGATCACAAAAAAACACTTGATACACACTTGACAACCACTTTAAAAACATAACCACCCAAAATATCAAACATAAAACCAACAATGAAAACTCAACCCATTGTTTAATAAGAGTAAGTACAAAAAATAAACACCCCTTATTACTTCGTAAAAACCACTGATTATTGGCGTAATTTATCGAAAATTCCTTAATAACGAAGTAAAACATCGGAATAACCTTTCTATAAACAGGGAAATATTGGCGTAATCATAAATTGATAAAATGGAAAGTTAGATGCCAATTGTAAAAATGAAGGCGGTTCAGTAACAAGATGGAGATACAAATCACAATTCAATAACTAAGGCTACTCTTGGACCTCACGAAAAATAGCAACACTTGAACTTACTACTTATGCAAAATATCGAACTAGGCTCTAGTGATGGACAAATTAAGAATGCCGTTTTCTTTGGTTTTATTGTAATACAAATGAAAGAAAAGGTAGAGACGGAGAGTAAGACAGATGATGGGAATAAGAAAATATGACCAAACTTGTCATCTCTTTGGTGTTGCTTATGAGCTTGCTCATATATAGTGCTATAAAAGAAACAACCAATAAAAAGCTAGGAGCAAATCATGTCAAACGGTCGTATTTTACACACCATGCTACGCGTGGGTGATCTAGACAAATCTATCGAGTTCTACACTAATGTAATGGGCATGCAGCTATTACGTAAGAATGAAAACAAAGAGTACGAATACACACTGGCTTTCGTTGGCTTTGGCGACGAATCTCAAGGTGCTGTGATTGAACTAACGTACAACTGGGGCACGACTGAATATGACCTTGGCTCAGCTTTTGGCCACGTTGCTATCGGTGTTGATGACATCTACACAACGTGTGACGCGATTAAAGCAGCAGGTGGTAACGTGACTCGTGAAGCAGGCCCAGTAAAAGGCGGCTCTACGCACATCGCATTCGTTAAAGATCCTGACGGCTACATGATTGAGCTGATTCAGAACAAACAAGCAAGCGCAGGTCTAGAAGGTTAATTCCTAAATACCTTTGCAAGATTAGGCTAGAACGCCTGATGAAATGAACAAAGAAGCGAGCATAGTGCTCGCTTCTTTTTTATCACTCTCCCCACAATCGATATTCTTTACTAGGGCTTGTTGATGTTTTGCGGTTGAGTTTTGTTCGAGATAAAAGCGTTTTAATCGCGGCGAGGGAGAAGTAGCCTAGTCGTTTTAAGCAAGTCTCCCTCAACAAAGAGAAAAACGCTTTTTGCCGAACCCTTGGGCAGCGTTTGCTGGTTATTAACGACTACGTTATCAACTTCTCTGATAAAAAAACGACATATCAAAACCTCATCCTTCCATATAAACCCAGCAACTCGCTGCAAAAACAAGCTCAAAAGGTCAACATGCCCTATATATTATTAACAATCTCACTGATGAAACTTTACATGATAATGATTATCATTTAAATTAACCACCTATTGATTAGTGAGGTAATACAATGATTAGCGAATGGGAAAAACACACGTTACTCGCCGATACGGCATTGCAGCTCGATGATCCTGTACGAAGTATTCTTCACTATCAGCAAGCATTGAACTTAAGCGAAGAAATCACAGAGCGTACCGATATACAAGCCGATGAACGCCTACTTATCTCGGTGATCTCTTGCCACAATCTTGCGCAATTCTGGCGCTGGGCTGGAGATACTGAGTACGAACTTAAGTACCTTCAACTGGCTTCAGAAAAAGTACTGACTCTGATCCCTCAGTGCCCTAACACGCAATGTTCTAGCTTTATCGATTCTATTGGTTGCTGTAAGAAAGCGCTTATCGACTTCATGAAACGCCATCCCAACCCTAAAATTGCTTCTATGGTGGAAAAAATCGATACCGCGACTAACTGTGAAATGATTGCTCGTTTTCGCCTGAACTAAGCAAGCCCCTTTCACAGACGACATATTTAGTCTGTTGATTCAAATACAAAAAGCCCGTCATGACGACGGGCTTTTTAATTTAAGCTTTAGATTTTATTGGCGCTAAACCTGCGTTCTACCCAGTGAGATAACAACGCGTCGGTTCTTGTCTTTACCAATTGGCGAGTTGTTGTCGGCAATCGGGCGACGCTTACCATAGCCTTGTACTTGAATGCGGTCTTCTGGCAAACCGAGAGATTTAAAGTACTCTCTTAACGATTCAGCTCTGCGCTCTGAAAGGTTTTGGCTAATGCCTTTGCTGTCGACAGAGTCGGTGTACGTTGCCACCAGCACAAGATCAATGTCTTGGTTGTAGCGAACATAATCGGCAATCTGGCTCAGCCTTTTACGTGACGACTTATTCAGCTGATCGCTGTTGCGGTCGTAATGCAAGATAGTGAAAGAGATATCTTCAAAGCTGTAAGGCAGTAAGTTGGCAACACAATCACTGAACACATTGTATTTTTCTTGGAACAGCACTGACGACAACGACACTTCGATACGTTGATCTCGGCTTTGCCACTCTTGGTAGCTGAATGTCGGGTAACGCCCTTTCTCCAGCTCACTCAAAATACCCCAAGCCGTTTGTCCGCCCACGTAACCATCAAATTGTTGGAAGAACTTAATAGTAGTCATACGATCCGCACTTTCGCCCGGACGCCAAGGTGGTGGCATTGAAATCAAGCTAACATTGCGAGTCGCCCCCATTGGGCGGCGCATTTTAAGCTCAAAGTCCAAAATGATTTTTTTACTCGCGCGAGATGAAAACTCAGCGTCACCAAAATTGGGGATTGGATGAACTAAGCGACATTCTAGTGGCGTGTTAGCCACCATCTCCCACGTCGACTGTTGAGGAGATGCTCCGTAACGCTTTTCTTGTGCCATTACCGATGACGACATAAGAAGCGAAAATAGCATTGAACCTGTTATGAGTTGTTTCTTCATAAAGTGGAGTATCTCTTAAGCAATTCGTTTAACAATGCAGCCAATTGCCGCATTTTTCTCTCGTGTTTAAATATGCAATTATCAAGCCGCAATGGGTCGGCTAATTTATGATTTATTGCCCTTCCCTAGTTTTTATCACTGCTATTATCTGCAATAATGCAGCCTTAATCACACTTATTTGGGCTAACATGACTGTAGAAAACGAAGCTCTGACCCTAAAAAAACGCTTTCGCGGCTATTTTCCAGTGGTCATCGACGTGGAAACCGCAGGGTTTAACGCAGAAACCGATGCATTATTAGAAATCTGTGCCATTACATTAAAAATGGATGAGAACGGAGATCTGCAACCTGCATCAACGCTTCATTTTCACATTGAGCCTTTTGAAGGCGCAAATATAGAGCAGGCAGCATTAGACTTTAACGGAATTAAAGACCCATTTAGCCCATTACGTGGTGCTGTGTCGGAACAAGAAGCCCTTAAAGAAATCTACAAGCTAGTGAGAAAAGAACAAAAAGCTTCAGATTGCAGTCGTGCAATCATGGTCGCTCACAATGCTACATTCGATTTGAACTTCGTTAATGCGGCAAGTGAGCGTTGTAAGCTTAAACGCGTCCCGTTCCATCCATTTGCAACTTTTGACACTGCAGCTCTTAGTGGTCTTGCCTACGGTCAAACCGTTTTGGCTAAAGCTTGCCGCACTGCAGGGATGGAATTTGACAACAAAGAAGCACACTCTGCTTTGTATGATACGCAAAAAACCACAGAGTTATTTTGCGGCATAGTAAACAAATGGAAAGCCCTTGGTGGTTGGCCTCTTGTTGACGAAGAATAAAAATAGAGTCGGTAAACGTTTTTTCGTATTGCCTTCATAAAAAACACAACATCCCGAGAATAATATGAATCCTGTTGTAATTTCAGTTTGCATCATGCTTGTTTTAGCTTTGATGCGTGTAAACGTAGTCGTTGCTCTGACGTTCAGTGCAATTATCGGTGGCGTAGCCTCTGGTATGAGCTTGAACGACGCAGTCGCGGCTTTCGAAAGTGGATTAGGCGGCGGTGCAACGATTGCACTTAGCTACGCTATGCTTGGTACATTCGCTGTTGCTATCTCACGTTCTGGTATCACAGACCTACTTGCTCAAAGTGTTATCAAACGCATTCACGGCAAAGAGAACAGTGCAGCATCGACTGGTCTTAAATACGGCATCCTTGCGTCGTTGATCTTAGTGACCATGTCTTCGCAAAACGTGATTCCAGTACATATAGCCTTCATCCCAATCTTAATCCCACCTCTATTAGGCGTATTCGCAAAAATGAACCTAGACCGTCGTCTGGTTGCGTGTGTGCTGACTTTTGGTTTGATTACACCTTACATGGTTTTACCGATTGGTTTTGGTGGCATCTTCCTAAACAACATCCTGCTTAAAAACCTTCACGACAATGGTCTTGAAAACGTAGTAGCAAGCCAAGTACCAATGGCGATGTTGTTACCCGCTGCGGGCATGATCTTCGGCTTGCTAACGGCAGTATTCTTTACTTACCGTAAGCCTCGTCAATACAAAGAAACATCTCACACGATTGTTTCAACTGAGACAAAAGAGATCAACAAGAAGCACATCCTAGTAGCAGCGGCGGGTATCGTTGCAGCACTAACGGTTCAACTATCGACGGGTTCTATGATCATCGGTGCTCTTGCTGGTTTCATGGTATTCACCTTCGGTGGCGTAATCGCTTGGAAAGAGACACAAGATGTCTTCACCAAAGGCGTTCACATGATGGCAATGATCGGTTTCATCATGATTGCAGCGGCAGGTTTCGCAGCAGTAATGAAGCAAACTGGCGGCGTTGAATCTTTGGTTGAAGCGCTTTCAACCAGCATCGGTGACAACAAGCCTCTAGCTGCACTGCTTATGCTAATTGTTGGTCTACTGGTGACTATGGGTATTGGTTCTTCGTTCTCTACGATTCCAATCCTTGCAACTATCTACGTTCCACTAGCAGCAGCATTTGGTTTCTCACCAATGGCAACGATCGCGCTAGTAGGTACAGCTGCAGCGCTTGGTGATGCGGGTTCTCCTGCTTCTGACTCAACCTTAGGTCCAACGTCTGGTCTTAATGCTGATGGTCAACACGAGCACGTATGGGAAACCGTAGTACCGACGTTCCTGCACTACAACATCCCACTGATCGTATTCGGTTGGATTGCTGCAATGGTTCTGTAATTCGGTTCTGTAGTTAAAGAGCCCTACGCTTACTTTTATAAAGACCGCCTCGTGCGGTCTTTTTTGTATTTAGCCTCTTTCCCCTCTTTCTTTATAACTTTAGAAATAAGCTAACCTTCTGAACCAAAGTCACTTTCTATACATTATCCTGTGCGCATTAATATGCAACTCATGGCTATTCATTAAATTCACTTCTACACTTAAGTGTTTAATAAATAAGCCGCTAATTCATAGAAGACCAAGCGGCAAGGCTCAATACGTCAGAAGGCTACTATATGGATATACTCGCCCGATCGCGCTACCTCATCATTGATGACAGCAGCGTCATTCAAAGTGCGACACGCGCACTGCTTATCAAACTCGGTGTTCCGAACAACAATGTAATCAGCGCCTCCAATGCCCAAAATGCGATTGAGGCTTGCCGCGCACATCGATTCGATATCTTACTGATTGACCATGATTTAGGCTCAGGTAGTAATGGCTTGCAACTGCTTGAGTTTTTGCAGCAGAAAGAGTTAATCAAACCACAAACTCTTGTGTTTATAGTGACGGGCAATGATAGCCAAGACATCTTCTTTGGTTATGCTCACTTCGAACCTGATGGCTACCTGATCAAGCCAATAAGAGCCGATGACATCATAAAACGAGTGACATCAGCCCTATGTCGACAGCAATACTTTTCGACACTAGAGCAAGCCTATCTTAAGAATGGGCTTAACGCGGTAAAGCCGCTCTTTGGTAAAGCCCCTGACCCATCGACATTGAAAGACGCCATTATCTACATGGCGAACATTCTGATTAAGAATCACCACCTCGATGAAGCACAAGCCATGTTGAATGGTTTGTTGCAGCTTCATGATTACTTGCCTGCCAAGGTCAAGCTGGTTGAAATCCATATCAATAAACAGAATTATCACGACGCGCTCAGCCAGATAGATGGCTTGATAGAAAACAACCCTCGCAATATCAAATTGCAGCAACTTAAGGTCAAGATCTGTCTCAATACCAGTGACTTCGAATCGGCTAACGAGCTAATCGACCAAGTGCTCACCGTAAACGGCAGTAATATTGAGCTGAACAACACCATGGTTTGGCTACAACTATTAGATAAAAATATCGAACAAGCGACCTTACACCTCAAATCGCTTGCTCAACTCATCCCCCACTCGATCTGGGACTCTGCAGGTAAGCGAGCACTGATCTTGTGGGCAGACAGTTTAACCCTCACTCAAAAAGAGCTAGCACTTTGGAAACCTGAAGTTGCTTGGCAAAGACTCTCTCATTCTGAAAAGTCATACGCACTCAGCAAGCCGTTGTTGAAGCTTTGTCGAACCTTACAACTCATTCAACTCGAACAGCATGAGGTGGCAAAAGAGCGTATTGAGAGCATTTCGATGAACGAATTCTCAGACAATGATGTCGAAGCCTTCTTCTTATTAGCACTGTGTAATCAAGCCTTGGGTCTACAAGACAAAGTCGACCAAATAAAGCGCCAAATAGAGATCCATCTAAAAGCAGACCACACCAGTCTCGCCCTTTTGCAGCGTATGGCACTACAACAAGCAGACAATTTTGCATTACCCACGCTAACCAAAGCGTCTTTGGCCGCCGTTAGTTGAGCACGCCGTCAAACCCAAATGAGTACGTAAACGACAGGATGTCTTTATGCAGAACAATGCTACAAGAACGAAAACGTGGTGTGTCGCCTTTCTATTGAGTTGCCTTACGGTATTCATGTGGCCACTGCACAGCTTTGCTGAAAGCACACCTTTAGAAAACTCGTCAAATAACCAGGTTGTATTGCGTGTCGGCCTGCCTTCTTACAACATGGTCCCTTATAGCTACCAACATCAAACGCCCTCTGGGAACATTGTTTCTGAAGGGCTACTCATCAGCATGTTGGACGAGGTATCGGTAAACGCAGGCTTCAAATATAAAATAGAGCTATTCCCAACTTTTAGCGGCGTACTTAGTGCATTTGAAAGAGGTGAATTAGATTTGTTGGTAGGCGTCTCTTCGACCAAAGAGCGTCAAGAATACATGACCTTTAGTGAACCGATGTTCTCGATCCGACGAGCGGTCATTACTCAAAACTTGAAAATAAACGACCTAAGTGAACTGGCAACCGCAAACTTAGCGCTAGAGAGAGGGTTTGCACTCAATGACCTTCTTCCTAGTTTGCTTCCAGACAGTCGAATTACCACGCTAGACAGCACACAAGCGGCCTTCACAGCGATTGAAGAGAACCATGTTGATGCTTACATTGGTGACGCACTTGCGCTTTCTGCATTACTGCGAGAACAACCTAAAGACTCACTTACGCTATCAGTTCTTCCTGATCTGCCAGCTGACCACTTGCACTTCGCGGTCAAAAAAGGAAAACACAAACTACTCAGCCGAATCAACTTCGCTTTAGAGGACATCAAGCAAGGTTCATTGCAATCGATTTACAATCAATGGCTTGCTCCCTCTCAACACTCGATGTTGCTGGATTATGGAACATTGAATTTAACTCAAGACGAAAAGAACTGGCTTGATAACAACCCGTCCATCCCTGTAGGCACACACTCCAATTGGTATCCTTACGACTTTACCAACGAGCAACAGCAACACTCCGGCTTATCTGCTGACGTCTTAAATCTAATCAGTAATGTGCTCGGCGTGTCATTTAAAAGTACCACTTACCTAACACCAGAAGCAGCAGAGGTCGCATTCAATAATGGTGAGACTATGGTGCTAACCAACATCACGCCAACCACAGATAAAATCCGATACATGGACTTCACTCAAGCTTACAGTTTTGAACCTTGGGTGTTATTGAGTCGCTCTGATCGATTAGGCAACTTTGCGCCAAGTGGCACCGAAGCGATTGGTGTGATTGAAAGTTCGGGAGGCACAACGGTTCTACCTTCTCTCTGCCTGACTTGCCAAGCCGTCCCTTACATCAATCACGTCAGCGCTTTCCAAGCATTACAGAAAGACGAAATCAGTTTTGCGCTTGCTTCACTTCATCATGCCGCGCCTTTATTGCATCAAGACTATGTAGGGCAATTCAAAATCACCGGCACCATCAACAAACAAAACAGCGCACCACTGGCTTTAGCCGTTAACTTCCGCCACCCCATGCTGTTGAGTATTCTCAACAAAGCCATTGGCGCATTGCCTGCCAATGAACTTGAGCGTTTGGAAAACAAATGGTTAACCTACGAATACCAAGAAGGTTTGTCGCCACGCGAAGTAGCTAAATGGTCGGTGATCATCGGGCTTGGGATCTTTGTGGTCATTTTCGTAATCGTATTCTGGAACCGTAAAATGGCAGCAGAAATCGAGCAGCGAAAAGTCGCAGAACAACGCGCCAAAGCCGCAGAAGCTCATTTACAAACACTGGCCGACAATATAGATGGGGTGGTGCTAAAACATATTCAAACGCACCCTCAACAGCCTTTGAATATCCAGTTTAGCTTCGTCAGTGCCGGTGTAACCGATATGTTCGGCTTATCCGTGGATAGTGTAAAAGAGCACCCTCAACATCTTTTCGAGCTTATCTCAAAGGATGATCTACCACAGTTTGAAGCCAGTATGCTTGATGCTATTGAAACCGGGCATTGGGAAAGCGAACAGCAAGTGCAGTTAGAGTCTGGTGAACTGAAATGGGTGAAATTTAATAGCCAGATATCGAACAGCAAGGCTATCGAATGGAACACGGTGATTACAGACATTACTCTGCTGAAGAAACAGCAACAGGCTTTAGACAATGCTCGCCAGAAAGCAGAAAGTGCCACCGCTGCTAAGTCGCAATTCCTAGCGACTATCAGCCATGAGGTTCGCACCCCAATCAGTGGGATCTTAGGATTACTGGAATTAATGCAAGAACATCAACTGAGTGAAGAGTTACTCAACCTACACGGAGGATTGAATCAGTCAGCTCGTAACTTACTGCACATCGTTAATGACGTACTCGATTACTCCAAGATTGAAGCAGGAAAACTAGAGCTTAACCCGACCGAAATTGAGCTTGGCAAAGTATTAGCCCGCATCGTACAGCCGCAATCCATTCACGCACAGCAAAAAGGCTTGGCTTTCCACTATTGGCAAGATCCAAATCTCGCTCAATGGTTGTTCGCAGATGACATACGACTCCACCAGATTCTGAACAACTTCCTAAATAATGCGATTAAGTTCACCGAACACGGGACAATTTCGTTACATGTCGACGTTATTGAGAAAAACGAACATCAGCAGAGAATCAGCCTCACCGTCTCAGATACGGGCATAGGTATCCCGAAAGACAGACAACAAAGTTTATTCCAACCTTTTGAACAAGCCGACAAAACCACCAGCCGCCGCTTTGGGGGCACAGGGCTTGGGCTGTCTATCGCGTTGAAGTTGATTGAACAGATGAATGGCACCATAGAGTTGTCGAGTGAAGAAGGAAAAGGCAGCCACTTTACGGTTACCGTTACTCTCCCAACTTGTACGCCTGAACAGGCAGTCAGCAACGCTTTGGCTCTGCCACAAACTTTGCTCTGCACTTCGGAGACTGAGAACTCTCTTGGACTAGATGTTGGTAATCACTCACACGAGGTGTATGTGGTTGGTTACGTTCTTCAACAAGAAGAGTTGTGTCGATATCTGAAACACTTCGGCCTTGAACCAAAGGTTCTGCATATTAATCAAAAGCACCTGCTCAAAGAAATGGTCGTCAAACATCAGCCAAAACACATCTTTGTGGCGATGTCTGTATGGCAGCAACTGGCGATTACCGATGCCTGGATTCAACAACATACAAGCTCAACACGATTCACAGTGATCAACCAAAATCCAATGCTCTCGCCTGAGCCTTTAGGCAACTCTTGGTGTTTATCGGTTAACCCATTACTGCCCGATAACTTAGTTCACGTTCTAACGAAACCCGTCAGTCACGACAATCTAATATCGCCATTAGACAACGAAACTAAAGCGCCGATCGCCACAGAGACTCGTGAACAAGCTGAACTCAACGGTAGGCTGATTCTGGTCGCGGAAGATCATCCCATCAACCAGCAAGTCATCGCCAAACAGCTTGAAAATATTGGTGTCCACGCCGACATCGTGGATAACGGAGTGTTGGCTCTGAACGCCTTGAAAGATAAACGCTATGGTCTATTGCTAACCGATTGCCACATGCCCGAAATGGACGGATACACACTTGCATCAAGCATTCGTCAAATAGAACAACGCAAAGAGGAACTTAACCAAGACACTCAAAGACTGCCAATCGTCGCGCTGACGGCAAATGCGGTGCAAGGTGAAGATGCTAACTGCTACGCGCACGGCATGGATGACTTCTTGGTTAAACCCGTTTCGATTAAGCAGATGAGATTAACCATTGAGAAGTGGCTGCCCGCAATCGACGATTCCAACCCGGTTCGTGAAACTGATGTTTACAACGTAGAGGAATTAAAGGCACAGAATCAGGAAGTCAGTGCTTCATCAAACTCTTCACCTAAAGACGAGGAAACCAATAAAGACGAAGAAGCCAATGAATTTTCGATGCTGTTCCAAGGTATTGAACAGAGCTTTGAGGATAATCAGAGCTTAGAGCCAAGCGAAGACCTCATTCCTGCAATCACCCAAGACGCCTTAAGCGATACCAACAATCAAGTGATCGACTACGCCGCACTCTATGATCTCTTCGAAGATCACGATGTAGTAATGACCTTGCTTGATGAGTTTGCCGTAAGCTTCATTGAAGATAATAAACGGATAAACGACCTGTGGGCTAACAAGGAATACCGAGAACTAAAAACCACGGCACACCGACTTAAAGGCGCAGCAAAAATGGTGGCATGTGACACGATTGCTTCTCCGCTCGCATTCATTGAGACACAAGCAAATGACCTTGTAACCGAAGCCACGGACTTAGAGCAAGTCGAATCAGAAATTGAAGCATCAATCGCGGAAGTCACTAACACATTCGAACGGTTTACAGAGGAGATAAACCAATTACGTCAGACAAAAGAAAAGGCTTACTCTTATGAGTAAGCCTTAGAAGTCGTTGCGTCAATACAGACAGCTCTCGCTAGATTATGCAGCGGGAGCGTTATTCACTAGAATTTCGCGAATAGATTTAAGCGTCGCTTCAGTTGAGTGGTAATCCAATTCAACTTCACTAAAAATGCCATTAACTTCAAGCATTAACGTCGGGTAAGAAAACACACCCATCGCTTCTTTAAAGCCTAACTGATCATCTAATTCACTTTCCAATAACTTACTAGAAAGATCATTTTCAAACTGTTGTACATTCATGCCTAGCTCTTCAGCCAGCTGGAGATGCGTATCTTGACTGTGTGGCAACATCGCACGAAGGTAGTACGCATGTTGAATCGCTTCCAGCATCGCTTCGTAGTGATCTTGAAAACCTGCTGCAATTACAGCACGGCACGCTGGGTAAGTGCTGCGAACAGGCTTACACTCAGTCCAAAACTCGTGGTTAAACTCAGTCCCTAGCTTAGCTTCGATCTGCTTCCAGATAGCTTGCAGCTTGTCTTTCATCTCTTCTGACATTGGCTCATCAGAATCTGGAGCCAAGCCACCCACAACGTAGTTAAACTCAATGCTCGCAGGCAATTGTTGTTTCAACAACTCAAGCGTTGGCTTGTATCCCCAACACCAGCTGCACATTGGGTCATGCACATAATGAAGTTTTACGTTCATTGTTCGTTCCTTATCGAGTCGACTCTTCTATCAATTCCAACAAAAAAGGAGCCTGATTAAGGCCCCTCATTTTAACTATTCAGCGCAAAGGCTAGAGCTTACTCAGCGTCATCATCAGCAACTTTAGCTGCTGCTTCTTTGATGATTGGCTGAAGTTCGCCTTTTTGGAACATCTCAAGAATGATGTCACAACCACCGATTAGCTCACCTTCAACCCAAAGTTGTGGGAAAGTTGGCCATTGTGCATAAGCTGGAAGCTCTGCACGGATATCAGGGTTTTGTAGAATATCTACGTAAGCAAATTTCTCGCCACATGCCATTAGAGCTTGAGACGCTTGAGAAGAGAAACCACAGCTAGGTAGCTTAGGAGAACCTTTCATGTACAGTAGAATAGTGTTTTCTTCAATTTGCTGTTTGATTTTATCGATAGTTTCCATTGCTTCCTCGTTAATGGATTACGGCTTTTATTGCCTTTATTCTACCCCAAACCAAAAGAATAAAAACCATATAAAAAAAGCGGTTAACAAGCTAAGCTAACAATTCACACAAAAGTGATGAAATAAGCTTTTAATAAAGTAAAAACTTGCTAAACTATATCGCAAGTCAGCAAATTGACCATGGTTGGCAGTATAGCGAGCCATGAATAATAATATCACTGGAAGCAATCGAAAGAGTTAACTCTTTCATATCAATGGAGAATTGAGCAATGGCATTTGAACTACCGGCTCTTCCTTACGCGAAAGACGCACTAGAACCACACATCTCAGCAGAAACGCTAGATTTCCACCACGGTAAGCACCACAACACTTATGTTGTTAAGCTAAACGGTCTTATCCCAGGTACTGAGTTTGAAGGCAAAACACTAGAAGAGATCGTTAAGACTTCTACTGGTGGTGTTTTCAATAACGCTGCTCAAATCTGGAACCACACGTTCTACTGGCACTGTCTTGCTCCTAAAGCAGGCGGTGAACCAACTGGCGCTGTTGCAGAAGCTATCAACGCTGCATTCGGTTCTTTCGAAGAATTCAAAGCGAAATTCACTGATTCAGCAATCAACAACTTCGGTTCTTCTTGGACTTGGTTAGTTAAGAAAGCTGACGGTTCTCTAGACATCGTTAACACTTCTAACGCTGCTACTCCTCTAACAGAAGAAGGTGTTACTCCACTTCTAACTGTTGACCTATGGGAACACGCTTACTACATCGATTTCCGCAATGTTCGCCCTGACTACATGGCTGCATTCTGGAACCTAGTAAACTGGTCTTTCGTAGAAGAGAACCTAGCTAAGTAATCTATTACCTAAGCTGCGCTATTTATAGCGAGTTACCTATTGAAAGCTCATGCCTCGGCGTGAGCTTTTTTGTATCTGTCGTATTCCTATCAATACGAACATGACGAAACAAATCAGCCAATCGAGCCTGCTTTTTAACCTATTATTACCTTTCTTAATAGCCCTGCATAAATTCTCTATTCGCCTGTAATTAAAGGCTAAAGTTTGCCGACTCCATGCCGTTAAAGGTGTATCAAATGAGAGGCGTCATGCAAATACATACTTTAGACAAAGCAGGAATCATCAACGAACTGAAGTTCGGCATCGGGATCAGCCAAGCGGTTGAGCAAGGTCGCCGTGCAGATTTCGCGTTGCTGCTATCTATGTTTTCTAATGATGTTCGCGATTGCACGCCCATCGACACCATTGAAGTTACAGAAACAAATGAAGATCGCCTACGCAAGCAATTTGGCGTAGCAGAACCGCAGCAACTGCGTTCAAACCAATCTTCCTATGAGATTTCAGCGCAACAATCTAATCATTTTCATCAGGCTAGCCTTGCCAGCGCAAAACTCAGCCATTACTTGAAACCCGAAGCTTTGGCTTTTATGCCTGAAGATACAGCTGACTTCCCGGAAGAGGTTTACCAAAACCTTTCAGGTCACGACCGACGTAAACTGGCGAACAAGCATGTCCCTGACTTGCCTCATGCCACACTCTACAACGGGCTATCGACTGCCCAACGTCAGTATCAAATTCAAGCTCAGGTATAACTTCAGCCCCGCTTTCTCGATTTATTTCTGCATCTCTATCGACTTTGTTCAATTCACTTCCTTGAATGATTCACCTGAGTGATATGAACCACCAACCTTGGGCATACTCAAAACGCCCGTTGTCGATTACCGCTTGAAGTTACTACAAAATGTGACGTGCCACTAAGTTCATAAAAACTTATTAATTGGCGCACCTTAGTTTGAACCAATTCACACCCATTGTATGAAATTTAACCCATTCTTATCCGACACGGATGATTTGTTTAGGTACTGGGATGGAAATAAAAAGCTCAATCATATTGGTGACATCTGCCGGCTCGCGACTGGGAGGGACGATTGCGAACCACTTTGTTAACCTTGGAGCCACAGTCATCCTTTGTGATAACGATACCGAAGCACTTCAGGCTACCTATTTACAGTGTGCTCGATTCTCTGATTCTGTTTACCACTACCCGCTCGAAAGCCATGACAACCAATCGATTCTCAGCGTGTTTGATTTTATCCAAACCACTTTCAACACCACACCCGATGTACTGGTCAATAACTGGATAAGTTCACCGATGCCAAGCCTAATTGGTGATCAGCCCGTCAGCAGCTTTATTAATGATCTTTCTTCTATGGCATCGACCCTTTTCGCATTTGGTCAAATCAGTGCAGAGAGATTGCGAGATGAAAAGAAAGAAGGTGTGATTGTAAACGTGATATCTCATGATGATTTTCATGATGTATCTGGCTTAGAGAGCGCGAACTCCATGATCACCGGGTTCACACACAGTTGGGCCAAAGAACTCACCCCGTTTAAGATCCGTGTTGGCGGTGTCGTTCCCGCGATTCACAATGCCGATGGCAAGTTCAACCGATGTCATTGGGCACAACTGCAAGACGAACTCACTAGAACCGCAGAGTACATTATCTCTAATGATTACTTCAGTGGGCGAGTAGTGGCAGCAGAGGTTTAGACTCCCCTATTCCTACTCAGATAAGCTCCCGGTTCTGAGAGCCAATCAGTCATCAGCAGCATATAAAAAAAGCCCCAGTCTTTCGACTGGGGCTTTAAACTTTTCCCGATAGATAAGTATCGTGCTAGCGAAAACTTATCTCAAAACTAATGCTTACTTATTATGCGTTAGCTTTTTCTTTTTTAGCTTTTGGTGCTTTCGCTTCAGCTGGTTTCTGGTCAGCTTTCTTAAGGATAACTGTAGTACCTTCGAAAGTTTCACCTTCAACGTATGCTTCACCGTAGTAAGAAGTTGTTAGTACTTCTTTAAGCTCAGTGATAAGTGGGTAACGTGGGTTAGCACCTGTACACTGGTCATCGAACGCTTCAACAGCTAGCTCGTCTAGTTTAGCAACGAAGTCAGACTCGTTAACACCCGCAGCTTGAATAGATAGTGGGATGTCTAGGTCTTTCTTAAGCTCTTCTAACCAAGTCAGTAGACGTTCAATCTTCTGAGCAGTACGGTCACCAGCTTGGCTTAGGCCTAGGTGGTCAGCAACTTCAGCGTAACGACGACGTGCTTGTGGACGGTCGTACTGAGAGAATGCAGTCTGCTTAGTTGGGTTATCGTTCGCGTTGTAACGTACAACGTTTGAGATAAGTAGTGCGTTAGCCAGACCGTGTGGTAGGTGGAACTCAGCACCAATTTTGTGAGCCATTGAGTGACACACACCTAGGAATGCGTTCGCAAATGCTACACCAGCGATAGTTGCTGCGTTGTGTACTTTCTCACGAGCGATTGGGTCAGCCGCACCATTTTTGTAGCTTGATGGTAGGTATTCTTTAAGCATCTTAAGAGCTTGAAGAGCTTGACCGTCTGAGTATTCGTTCGCTAGAACAGATACGTAAGCTTCAAGAGCGTGAGTTACTGCATCGTAACCACCGAACGCTGTTAGAGACTTAGGCATGTTCATTACTAGGTTCGCATCAACGATAGCCATGTTTGGCGTGATTTCGTAGTCAGCTAGTGGGTACTTAGCACCAGTCTTGTCGTCTGTAACAACAGCGAATGGAGTAACCTCTGAACCAGTACCTGAAGTTGTAGTGATACATACAAGCTCAGCTTTTTGACCCATTTTAGGGAACTTGTAGATACGTTTACGGATATCCATAAAGCGCATTGCTAGTTCTTCGAAGTGAGTTTCTGGGTGCTCGTACATAACCCACATGATCTTAGCAGCATCCATTGGAGAACCGCCACCTAGAGCAAGGATTACGTCAGGTTGGAAGCTCTTCATTGCTTCAGCGCCTTTCTCAACAACAGATAGCGTTGGATCCGCTTCTACGTCGAAGAAAGTTTGAACTTCGATGCCTTGTGCTTTAAGCAGGCTAACTACGTCATCAGCGTAACCGTTGTTGAATAGGAAACGGTCAGTTACTAGGAATGCGCGTTTCTTACCTTCTAGGTCGCTCATTGCGATTGGAAGGCTACCACGACGGAAGTAGATAGACTTAGGTAGTTTGTGCCACAACATGTTTTCAGCTCGCTTCGCTACAGTTTTCTTGTTGATAAGGTGCTTAGGACCTACGTTCTCAGAGATAGAGTTACCACCCCATGAACCACAACCTAGAGTTAGAGAAGGTGCAACGTTGAAGTTGTACAGGTCACCGATACCACCGTGAGTAGTAGGGATGTTGATTAGGATACGAGCAGTTTTCATCTTGTCACCGAAGTAACGGATGCGGTCTGCGTTAGTATCTTGGTTAGTGTAAAGACCAGATGTGTGACCGATACCACCGATTTCAACCATAGTTACCGCTTGAGCAACAGCGTCTTCGAAGTCGTCTGCGCGGAATAGACCTAGAGTTGGAGATAGTTTCTCGTGAGCGAATTCGTCATCGTAAGAAACTTTACCAAGGCCTTCACCTACAAGTACTTTTGTATCAGCAGGAACTTTAACACCAGCCATTTCAGCGATTGCTGGAGCAGGTTGACCTACGATTTTAGCGTTTAGGTTGCCGTCGATAAGAAGCACTTTACGTACTTTATCTGCATCAGCTTTAGATAGAACGTGAGCTTTGTGAGAAGCGAAACGCTCTTTAACTTCTTCGTATACATCGCTAACAACGATTGCAGCTTGCTCAGAAGCACATACAACGCCGTTATCGAATGTTTTAGACATTAGGATAGATGCTACAGCACGTTTGATGTCAGCTGTTTCATCGATAACTACAGGAACGTTACCAGCACCAACACCGATAGCAGGCTTACCAGAAGAGTATGCTGCTTTAACCATGCCTGGACCACCAGTAGCAAGGATAAGTGCGATACCGTCGTGCTTCATAAGCGCGTTAGAAAGCTCTACAGATGGTTGGTCGATCCAACCGATGATGTCTTTTGGAGCACCAGCTGCAACAGCTGCGTCTAGAACCAGTTTCGCTGCGTCGTTAGTTGAGTTCTTTGCACGTGGGTGTGGCGAGAAGATGATGCCGTTACGTGTCTTAAGAGAGATTAGAGATTTGAAGATTGCTGTAGAAGTTGGGTTCGTTGTTGGAACGATACCACAGATGATACCTACAGGCTCAGCGATAGTCATTGTGCCTAGGTTGTCATCTTCTTCTAAGATGCCACATGTTTTTTCGTCTTTGTATTTGTTGTAGATAAATTCAGATGCAAAGTGGTTTTTGATAACCTTATCTTCAACAATACCCATTCCAGATTCAGCAACTGCTTGTTGTGCAAGTGGAATACGAGCGTGGTTAGCAGCAAGAGAAGCTGCGCGGAAGATTGCGTCTACTTTCTCTTGAGAGAATGTTGCAAACTCTTCTTGTGCTGCTTTAACGCGAGCTACTAGAGCATCAAGTTCCGCTAAGTTAGTTACAGGCATGGTGGATCTCCTAAAATAATAAATATTAAAAACTTTTTATTAAATTCGCTGCTTGCCGTTAACCTTAAACACCAGCGTTCTTAGTAAATTGCTTTCAGGGCTGAGTATATTATTTCACAGTGTGAAAAAAATTGACCCAGATCAGTTACCCAAAAAGAATTAACCAGAAAGTAGTAAGGCAATCGCAAAAATAAACTTAAGACTATGATTTATATGGCTTAATATCACACTTTTCGTTCGTGCAAAAAACAAGCAAACAGACAACTTTTTTCTACATTGCGTCATAAACTGTAAAAAAGTTTCATTTTTAGTCAGCTCACTTACATGTATACGGCCAAAACTGTGCTACTGAGAGTATATCCATACCGTTGCAACGAGCTAGAAACTGTCATAATTTTTATTAAAAGCGTGCGTGAGATAACATTTAGTTCAAATCAAGTTACAACACGAAACACGAGAAAACATTTTGCAACACTGACATTACACATCTCACACTCAATTAGTTTTTCTAAAAAATAGCCCCTTCTTCAAGTTAGTTTTTTTCATTCGCTCTCATTGAATTTGTCCCTTACATTACGCACTCTGACAAAGGTCAGATCAAACCCACTATCCTACTTAACGTTACTGGAGATCGCTCTCATGCAAGGTTTAGAACTCGCAATCTTTATGCAATTCTTCCTTGGGCTTGTTGCAGCCGTAAACCCAATCGGCATCATGCCTGTTTTTGTTTCTTTAACTGCTCATATGCCACCAGAAGAGCGAAACAGGACAGCCTTACAAGCCAACATTGCTGTTGCCGTTATCTTGATTGTCTCGCTTGTTGCAGGGCAAATGCTTCTTGATATGTTTAGCATCTCGTTGGATTCATTCCGCGTTGCAGGCGGTTTACTGTTATTGAGCATCGCATTTTCGATGATGAGCGGTAAGCTCGGTGAAGATAAGCAGAACAAACAAGAGAAATCGGAATACATCAGTAAAGAGCAGATCGGCGTGGTTCCACTGGCTATGCCTCTAATGGCTGGTCCGGGTGCAATCAGCTCGACGATTGTTTACGGTTCTCGCTACCCTGCTGCAATTGATACGGTAGGCATCGGCATTAGCATCATTGCTTTCGCAACCTGTTCTTGGCTTTTATTCCGTTCAGCGCCAGTTATCGTTCGCTTCCTAGGTCAAACCGGCATCAACGTTATTACACGTATCATGGGCTTGATCCTGGGTGCGCTAGGCATCGAGTTCATCGCCAACGGCTTACGTAACCTATTCCCAGGGTTAGCATAACGTTTAGCGAAATTGGCTCGTGTATTGCGAGCAATCAAGATTGATATATAGATGAGGCGAGTAAAGCGATTGGGCTTTCACTCGCCTCGTTATTATGAAGCTTGTATAATGACTGTTAATACATTTAACAGAAGATGAACCTCTCCTTATGTCACGTAAGCCACTTAAGCATCATTTGTACGTCATTATCTTTGGCACTCACACTCCAGCCGGACGCGCATTTGATATTTCACTGATCGTTGCAATCTTGGCTTCGCTGTTGGTGCTTATCTTAGAGTCGATCCCTAATGTGATGACCGAGTGGTCACAACAGTTGCGTTACATTGAATACAGCTTTACTGCCCTCTTTACGCTTGAGTATCTGTTGAGGCTCTATTGCTCTCCAAAACCAAAATCTTATGCCACCAGCTTTTATGGTGTCGTTGACCTGTTAGCGATTCTCCCAACTTACCTAGCGATCATCTTCCCGGGTGCTTCATTTATGGGTGTGGTGAGACTGCTTCGTGTGATGCGTATCTTCCGTATCCTAAAATTGGTTCGCTACCTACAAGATTCCAACATATTGCTGCGCTCATTATTGATGGCGAGACGAAAGATTCTGATCTTCTTCAGTACAGTCGGCATCTTGGTCGTTATCTTTGGTGCTTTGATCTTTGTTATTGAAGGCCCAGAGAATGGCTTCACCAGTATTCCTCACAGTATCTACTGGGCAATCGTGACCATCACAACTGTGGGTTACGGTGACATGGTGCCGCAAACCGCATTAGGTAAGGCTATCGCATCTCTGACTATGCTTTTGGGTTACTCAATCTTAGCTGTGCCGACCGGGATTATTACCGCAGAACTCAGTAATGAAATGAACTCGCACAAAGAGTTGGTCAAATGCCCAAACTGCAACCGTTCAGGCCACGATTCTGATGCCATCTATTGTAAACACTGTGCCAGTGAATTGGCCGATCCCGACAAGCGTGTTGTGGTTGAAGATGAATAGGGCAGGTGCGGGATTCGAGTGGCGAGATGCGAAAGGATTTAAGAGCAGTTTCGTGATTTGAGTATGTGACACAAAAATACTAAAAGGGTGGCGTTTATCGTCACCTTTTTTGATGTTGGTTCACTGATCCAAAACGAGATTCCCGACTACGCTCCTTCGTCGCTATCGGGAATGACGCAATTTAAGTTAGGAGAAAAACGTCATCCTCAAGAGTGAGGAACGAACAAGTTGGGGATCTCTTCCTTGTCCTATTCCAACGAGAAGATTTGGGTGAAGTCGCGAGTGAAATTAATCAACCTTCCGCGATCAAAAAAGCCGATGTATTAACACCGGCTTTTGTCTCTCACGAAGCTAAGCATTCACACAGAGTGGCGCCTGCTTTAACTTCTAACAGAGTGGCGCCTGCTTTAACTTCTAAATAGAAAGAGCTTTCGATTACGCTTTCTCAGCAAGAATAATACGTAATGTACGACGTAGTGGTTCTGCAGCACCCCAAAGCAGTTGGTCACCAACTGTGAATGCGTTTAGGAAGTCGTTACCCATAGACATCTTACGTAGACGACCTACTGGTACAGACATCGTGCCTGTTACTTTAGCCGGAGTCAGTTCTTGCGCAGTGATGTCACGGTCATTAGGAATCACTTTAACCCAATCGTTGTGCGTCGCGATGATCTCTTCGATTTCGTCCATTGGAACGTCTTGCTTAAGCTTGATCGTTAGTGCTTGAGCGTGACAACGCATTGCACCGATACGTACACAAGTGCCATCGATAGGGATTGGCTGACCATCTAGGCCAAGAATCTTGTTCGCTTCAACGCCCGCTTTCCACTCTTCCTTGCTCTGGCCGTTTTCACGCTTCACATCGATCCAAGGAATCAGTGAGCCAGCAAGAGGAGCACCAAATTGGTCTGTTGGGAATGAAGATGAACGAATCGTATCCGCGACCTTCTTATCAATATCAAGAATTGAGCTTGATGGGTTTGCTAGTTCAGAGCTTACGCTGTCGTTGATCACGCCCATCTGTGAGATAAGCTCACGCATGTTTTTAGCGCCAGCGCCCGATGCCGCTTGGTAAGTCATCGCACTCATCCACTCGACCATGCCTTTTTCATATAGGCCGCCTAGTGCCATAAGCATCAAGCTCACAGTACAGTTACCGCCAACGAAAGTGTTGGTGCCGCTATGAATACCTTGTTGGATTTGAGCCAAGTTAACAGGATCAAGAGTGATGATTGAATCAGCGTCCATACGCAGAGTAGAAGCCGCATCAATCCAGTAGCCTTTCCAACCAGCTTGACGCAGCGCTGGGTATACTTTTGACGTGTAGTCGCCACCTTGACAGGTAATCACTGCATCTAGCTGTTTTAGGCTATCAATATCAAAAGCGTCTTGAAGTAGACCAGCATCTTTACCGCCTAAAACAGGGGCAGGAATACCAATCTGAGATGTGCTGTAATAAACAGGCTCAATCAGGTCGAAGTCTTTCTCTTCAACCATACGTTGCATCAGTACAGAACCAACCATACCGCGCCAACCAACTAGACCTACTCTCATCGCTCACTCTCCATGTATAAAATTAAAAATTGCTCTCCCCCATCTATAAGTTTTTCAGAAACAGAACTCAAGTGCTTTTTGTCAAAAAGTGTAACTTTTTCGTTTCTTTTAAGTGAACGTAATGAATCGTGCAGTTATCCCTGTGTCGACACTCAATATCTACATCACCAATAAAGGTCTCAATATCGGCAAATTCAAACATTTGCACGGTAGAAATCGTTGAAATTCAGCCTGATCACAAACAGTAATTCCCTCTTTTAAATCAAGGATACTCAGCATTATATTTTACAAAACAAAAACAACGTGCGACAGAAATCAACATGTAACAATCATGAATTTAACAATATTTTAGATTATGAAACCACAATTGATTGAGTTAACAGTCAAATATCACAACTTAGACGTATTTTTTCGATATAATAAACTAATTACTGTAGTGTCCGTTTCGTACCACACACTATAACGAAGCACTATAAATGCTCGAAATCACAAGAGGCTTTTATGAAGCAGAGTAAAACTCGCCTACCGAACCTATTACAGGTATTTATCGCGTTAGGACTATTTCTATCCCTTGCTTTTTCCTTTACTGCAAAGTTTGACCTTCCAATCCAACTTGCCTTGTATATTGGCTGGTTCATTATCATGGTTCTTGGTGTTCGTCTTGGTCATCAATACAAAGACTTAGAAAAAGCAGCACTCAAAGGAATATCTAATGGCTTAGGCGCAGTTTTAATACTTTTAGCCGTTGGCGCTCTTGTTGGTACTTGGATCTCAGGCGGGATCGTACCGACCATCATTTACTATGGTCTGAAAGCTATCCACCCTTCTATCTTCCTTTTAGCGACCATGATCATCTGTTCTCTAACCGCATTGGCTACCGGTACTTCTTGGGGCGCAGCAGGTACAGCGGGTATTGCGATGATGGGTATTGGCCAAGGCCTTGGTGTTCCAGCGCCAATCACGGCAGGTGCGGTACTTTCTGGTTGTTACTTCGGTGACAAGATGTCTCCACTATCTGATTCAGTGATTCTTGCTTCTTCAATGTCGAACGTTGAAGTGGTTGAACACATTAAGGGTATGTTGCCAGTTGCGTTAATCAGCTACGTAATTACCGGCATCATGTTTACTGCGTTTGGCTTCCACTACGCGGGCAACGTTGATATGAGCCAAGTAGAGTCTGTAATCAAAGCAATGGAAGTACAGTTCTACATCACGCCTTACTCATTCGTTCCAGTATTGATCGTGCTTGGCCTGCTGGCTTTCCGCATGCCTTCATTCCCTGTGATCAGCTTCGGTTCTCTGCTAGGTATTATTTGGGCAGTGATGATTCAAGAGATCGACTTCCTAACGGCATTCAACACCGCTTGGGCACCGTTCTCAATCTCTTCTGGTGTCGAGTTCATTGATTCAATTCTTAACCGTGGCGGCATGTCTTCAATGCTGGGTTCGGTTGCGGTTATCGTGTTTGGTTTAGGTTTTGGCGGCTTGCTTGATAAAGTCGGCGTACTAGAGACAATTGCGAAGGTATTCGAGCGCCGCGTAAACAGCGCAGGCTCACTAGCAACCAGTACGATTGGTACAGCGTTCATGGGTAACGTGTTCGGTTCAGCAATGTATGTGTCGCTTATTCTTACGCCAAAAATCTGTGCGAAGAACTACGACCGTTTAGGCTACAAACGTAAGAACCTGTCTCGTAACGCTGAGTTTGGCGGCACGCTAACATCGGGTATGGTGCCTTGGAGTGATAACGGTATCTACATGGCAAGTATTCTAGGCGTTGCAACGCTATCTTACGCGCCGTTCATGTGGTTAAGCTTCATCTGTATCATCGTGACTATCGTGACGTCTTACATGGGCTGGTTCGTTGATAAGTGTGAACCAACAGCGCCAGCACTTGAAACTGAAGAAGCAACTGAGCTGACTAAGCAACAGGCATAGTGCTTCATCGTTCAGGGCGTTAGAACGTAAAAACAAAACGTTAATGGTATAAATGCAAAAAGAGCGCCCTAGAGCGCTCTTTTCTTATCTGCTGATTTGTTTATTTGTTTATTTGTTGGCGGTTCGTTTACCCAACCAATAACCGATACCTAACGGGGCAAAGAAAACCACTAAGATAAACAATATGAAGTAGATAATCACACCTTTGATTAGCTCCATCAGCTTATCAATCGCAAGCACAACGACCTCTTGAGAGACACGGTCTAAATCCTGAGTGAACAGTTCTCTTTCAGATGTCACGATACCAGCAATCTCGATGCGTTCTTTCTCAATCATCTGAACCAAAGCTTCTCGTTCTCGCGTCACCATCTTTTCCAGTGCCACACGCTCATCACTCAGCATTGCTAACTTTTGGTCTGTTTTATCGCTGAGGTCGTTTAACAGAGGCTGCATTTCTGTCGACATAATAGAAGCCAGTGTTTGCATGTACTCTGGGTTGTTCTCAATGAAATCCTGCATGCTTGCTGACGTTTGACGAAGGCTTTCCAATGTCATCGACAAATCTTCACCCGTGAGTGAACTGTTCATCGCAACTAACTCGGCTTTCCACGTCATCAATTTTGGCGTTTGATCAGCCATTAAGCTTAAGCGGTCTGATGCATCGCTCATGGCTTCTGGCATAGTACCTAGGCTCTGAACGATTTGAGATTCGTCTTTACCCAGATAAGCCAACCATTCGCGATAAGCAGGCGTACTTCTGAAGGTAAGATCATTAAAAGGATTGTTCGCGGCAAATTCTGCAACGAATGCTTTGCTCTTTTTGAAATCACTTGAGCTCAATACGCCCTTTGCTAGCTTCTCAGCTTCTTGGTCAAGAAAACGCGCTGTTTCTACCGCATCATCAGTCACAAACAAATCAGAACCGTCACCTTGGGCGTAAAAGTGATTCATTTGCGCAGTGAACACCCATGAGTCAATTAAGGCTGACATAGGAGAAGTTTGATAAGCCGCTTGCTGTAAGCCCTGCTCTGCGTGGATCTTCCAAAGCAACACATAAGATTGATGTAAGGTGTCATCAGCCGGGTAAGATTGTGCGATTACGTCCGCTGAGTCTTCTACTCTTGTAAAAAACATCTTGGCGTATTCACGCGTCATGAGGCGAGCATTCAGCTCTTGTTGAGTGAGAGGCGTCGTCTGACTATCTAACTTAACTTCTAAGAGAGAACAACCACTTAGCACAATGCTAAGCACCAACACCATCCAACTTCGACTCGAAACTCGTAACATATAAACCTCTGACAAAGACTAAGGGCGCGGATTGTATGAGCACTTCGTCAGAGTATTGTCAAAATTCCTACAAAAGTTAACGTTGATTATCTAAATATGCATGAGCAGAATCCACCGAGGCTTTTATTGCCTGCTCGAGCTCTGTTAAATCATGTTCACTGATGGCTCTAGATTGCTTCATCGTCATTTCGATACTCGCCGCAATGATCGCCAACCGAGACGCTTTGATGCTACCCGCCACGCCTTTCAGGCTATGCACAACACGAGCAGCGGAAGTCTCATCTTTGGTCAGTAGCGATTTAAACTTCTCATAATCGTCAGCGTGATCTTGTACAAAGACACCAAGCAACAATTCGACAGACTCTGCGTCACCATCGAGTGTTTCTAACATGTCTTCAATATCAATCGCAGGTTTTGAATCCGTGACACTGGCGACGTGTTTCTCTACCACTGGCACATCTTCAATATTTTGTTGAATCGCGGAGTGACTCTGCACACTAGAATTCTGCTGTGCTTGAAAATTGGAATGTTGGCTACCTACAACATGAGAGGTATTATCTGCTGGTTTCACTACTGAAGAAGCGACGCTGTGATTCGATTCATGAGATACGCTGTCTTTTCCGCGAGCAACGCTTCCAGAGGTAGCCTCTTCAAGATCAGCCTCTGTGCGGGAAGCACTCGGCTTAGTTGGTTTGACTTCAGGCTCAGGAGTGAATTCTTCATCTGTTTCTTTAGTTAATTTTTTTGCATTAGCGCCCCACAAAACCAGCGCTATCATCGCCACCAAACTCAAACCAAGCATCACCAATAATAGGTTAAATTGACGATCGTGAAACTCAGCTTCAAGCTTGATGATCTGCTCGTTGACTGAGTTCTTCTTAATCTTATCAACCAAATAGTTAAGCTGAGCGTAATCACTCAACAATGCAGAAGCATCAGCGAGCAATTGTTGAATAGCGTCTTGCTCTTCAGTTTCTAATGCATACGATTTATCAAGAATTGAATCAAAGGCGCGATAGGTGGCAGATGAGCTTTGATTATCAGAATACATGGCTTCGAAAACCACCACTCCGAATTCATTCAGTAGCGGTTTTAGCTTAGGAGAAAGTTCAGTATCGGCACGCAATAGCTTGATGTTGTCGACAATGTCTTGAACCTGACTTTCTATTGGAATGAACTCATCAAACTTTTCTAAGAATTGGTCTGCGACGTAAAGCAATTGATTCACATCAGGACGAAAGAAGGCATGTTGGAAATCAGATTCAATCTGCAGCCTGATCGAGTAAACCAACTGAGCATCAAGGGCGAGGTCATTGATTCGAGACACACGCAGTGGCTCCGAGAAATAAAGCGATTGCCTTAGTTCATTAACGCGAATACCGAGTTCTTCAATTTGAGCAAGAGAATGTGTGTAGGAACGGCTTAGATTGAGAAGTGCTAATGAAGGCAGTAGCCACAGAGCCAAGAGTACAACCAAGAAAGTGGCTGGTTTTTTAAAGCGATTGGGCTTTGCTACTGATTGTTCCATCTATATTCCTTGTGCATATTTGCAGTCAGCCATTATCGTTAGCTAAAAGACTCAGCACAAAACAAGCGACAACATCCTGCTGCCGCTTCTACCCGTTAACTTCGGACTATGACTTATTGCGAGTCAGTTGGTCACGTAAGTTCGGTGGTGTGCCTTTAATTGTTAGCGTGTCTGTCTCCGGATCGTAGAAGATACGCTCGCCTAGAAGCAGACTATCAAAACTAACATTCAAACCGCCACCAGCACCAACAAATTTTGTTAGTTTACGCATAGTTGCGCGATCGGCTGGGAAGCTATCTTCTAACTCGTAGCCTTGCTCACTAGTATAGTCAAAGAAGCTCGTGCCATCTGTGCTTGCTGGTAATTCGCCAGAAAGCTCACGAACTTGTACTTCATCACCCGCTTTTAGCTGCTCGTTACAGTAGTCTGCAACCTGCTTTTTGTAGCTGATCGCTTCTTCTTTCTCTAATTTAGAGTCAGAAACAAAATCTTCTACCGCTTGCATCAACACTTGGTTTTGCTGTTTAGCATCTAAGCCAACTTCAGCTTGAAGAAAATCTAGGAAGAAATCCGCGACTTTACGGCCAACACGTCCTTTAATATAAGTTAAGTAACGGTTTGACTCTTTGTCTGTCTCGTAAGTCGACAAGTCTAAGCGCGCCGCGATATCCATTTTAGAGATATCTAGATAGTCAGTTGCGCTAATATCTAACCCTTCTGTCACCTTTAGGCTTTGGTTTGAAGGCAGCAGACCGATGAAAAGGTAATCTGTCGCAAGTGACTGATATTCAGCCATTACCAAGATACCTTCGTCAGCGAATGGGTACTTTGATAGCTCGTCTTTTAGACGTTGCGCACTCTTTTGAGAAAAATCGTAAAAGTTTGTCTCACCAGCACGAAGTTGATGCAACCACTGTTGAAATTCGCTGTCAGATTTGAAAGAACCAAACCCTTTGCCTGCTTTTGAATTAAAAACACGGTGAAGTTCAGCAACTAGGCTTTCAGATGAAGCATCGTTTTCTAGAGATTCAGCACGATAGTTAACAATCAGTTCATCCTGATCGTTCTTGCTCAGCTGGTGTAAAATTACGTTGGAAAGGTGAAGGCTCATAGTGAAAATATTACCGTTCAGGTTTCAGTTGTCGTGCATAGTAGGTTATCATAAGCCGCTTTTACTATCATTATTAGAGTCCTTATGCCGATTATATCTAAATACACAGATGAACAAGTTGAAAAAATCCTAGCTGAAGTAGGTGCTGTACTATCTAAGCACAAAGCTTCACCAGAACTTTCACTGATGATCGCTGGAAATATCGCAACCAATGTCTTAAATCAGAATGTTGCTGCTTCACAACGCAAAGGAATTGCTGAAAAATTTGCCGAGGCTTTAATTTCTTCTCTTGAAGATAAAAAGTCTCACTAAATTTGATTGACGGATAAAAGAATTATAAATGGTAGACAGCGCAAACTCATATAGCGATCGTGTATCTCGACTGGTTGGTTGGGGTCACTGGTTTGCATTTTTCAACATCATTGCTGCGATGTTGATTGGTACTCGTTATATTACTCAATCTGCTTGGCCAGAAACCTTGCTGGGTCAATTCTATTTGGCTGCATCGTGGGTTGGTCATTTTGGCTTTTTAGTGTTCGCGCTCTATCTATTAGTGCTGTTCCCGCTCACTTTTATTCTTCCGTCGAGGAAGTTATTACGTTTGGTTGCCGTTTGTTTCGCGACCATAGGTTTAACTGTCCTACTGATTGATACCCAAACGTATCAAAATATAAACCTCCACCTGACGCCTGTCGTGTGGGAGGTTTTGTTCAGTGGAGAGGAGTCTGCATTCACATCTGACTTGCAGCACCTCTTCATTGTTATGCCGCTTATCTTCTTGCTGCAACTCGGTCTGTCTGAGTGGGTTTGGCGTAAGCAGCGTAAACTGTCTCATAAACACATCGGCCGTCCAATTACCGCCGTGTTCTTCTTGTGTTTCATCAGCAGCCACTTGACCTACATGTGGGCTGATGCGTATTTCTACAACCCAATTACTAGCCAAAAAGCGAACTTCCCACTGTCTTACCCAATGACAGCGAAAAGCTTTATGGAGAAACATGGTCTATTAGACCGTGAAGAGTACCTACAGCGTTTAGAAGCGAACAAAGAGAACGTAAACCTAGTTAGCTACCCGCTAGAAAAAATTCAATACAACCGCCGCAGTGATGATCTGAACATCCTGATGGTGAGTGTAAACAACCTTCGCTCTGATGCACTTAATGCCACAGCGATGCCAAACAGCTACGCTTACGCGCAACAGTCGATCAATTTCACCAACCATTACAGTTCAAGTAACGATATGTTTGGTATTTTCGGTTTGTTCTATGGCCTTCCGAGCAGCTACGCAAGCAGCATCGAAGCACAAGGCTCAAGCGCAGTACTGTTGGATGTGTTAGACAATCATAATTATAAGTTTGCCGCTTTCAGTGGCGACAACTTTGACGATGCACTTTACTCGGAAATCATCTTCCGAGGCCGTGACGTTATGCCAGAGCAAGCAACTTATGATGACCAAAGCGCAATACAAGCTTGGGCGGATTGGATTCAATCACCACAGGCTAAACGCCCTTGGTTCAACTTTATTGAACTGACTACGCTGGATAACTTCTCTAGCTACGATTCAAGTTCAGAGTCAGATTCAACGTTGAGTACAGCGGAACGTTTTGCGGCAGACTATCAAAAATCTGCTCAAGCGGCCGATGCTCAACTAGCGACTATTTACGCTGAACTAGAGCGCTTAGATCTTATCGACAATACGGTGGTTATCATCACCTCTAACCACGGTACTGAGTTTAACGAAACCAAAACCAACAGCTGGGGTGCAAACTCTAACTACAGTCGTTACCAATTACAGGTGCCTCTGTTCATCAGCTGGCCTGGTAAATCTGCTTCTGAGTACACTCACCGCTCTAGTCACCTAGATGTGTCGGTAACGCTAATGCAGGAGCTGTTAGGCGTATCATCGAACCCAACTGACTTCAGTAGCGGTCGCAGCCTGTTTGATGAGCGTAAGAGAAAATGGATTCTAGCGGGTGATTCTCGTGAGCTTGCACTGGTTACTGATCAGCAAACAACGGTGTTAGATAAATTTGGCAACTACAAATTGTATGACCAAAACTACAAACGCCTGAAAAACGTAAGCCCTCGCTTACCTGTATTGATGCAAGGCCTCACTGAACTACAGCGTTTCTACACAAAAAATGACTAAATGATCATCAATGAGAAAAGGGAAGCCAGTGGCTTCCCTTTTTTATTGCCTTGAATGATTAGAAAACAAGCAACAAAACAAAATTATGAAAATTAAGGGTTTACAAGATCCTCCGCCCCTTATATTATTCACGCCACTGGAGGGATGGCTGAGTGGTCGAAAGCACCGGTCTTGAAAACCGGCAACCGTTAATAGCGGTTCTAGGGTTCAAATCCCTATCCCTCCACCACATTAAAGAAAGCCGCTGAGAAATCAGCGGCTTTTTTGCATCTGAAGCTTGTTACTGTTTGGAGTTAAGCTATCGACTTTCATCCTTGTCATAACAAGCCACAAACCCACCAGCCTTATCTGTCGTACTTTATTGTTGCCCTCAAGTCGCGCTCAGCCAACAAATCGATATCTAAACCAGACCATCTATAGCCTGCGATTGGTTTATCACACAAACAAAGCTCATCGCCAACATTACAAAGATGATTTTTAACCGCAGAACTTCGCCTCCACGTTCGATAAAAAGCACAACAAATAGCCATTCAGCACAAAATTATCGAAAAGCGTTCATAAAAAAAGCAGTCAGTTGATAAGGGTATTTACAAGCGAAAGCCACCCTTATATTATACGCCCCATCGGAGGGATGGCTGAGTGGTCGAAAGCACCGGTCTTGAAAACCGGCAACCGTTAATAGCGGTTCTAGGGTTCAAATCCCTATCCCTCCACCACATTAAAGAAAGCCGCTGAGAAATCAGCGGCTTTTTTGTATCTGAAGTTTACGTATCAGGCTGACACAGCCTTTTCATTACGCCACCTTTCGGCTCACTTCAAAGCGTCCTATCAGTTGGTCTAAGCGGCTCAATGCATTACCCATTAACGAAACTCGGCGTGCGAGTTGTTTCGTCGACAGTTGTAGGTCAGAGATAGAACGTTGGGCTTTGTCTGCCGTTTGTCCATTTTTCTGACTGTTCTCATCTAGGTTTGACATGGTCGTAAAAAGATCGGCTACTGCTGCTTGAATTTGCTCACTGCGTGCGTTCGAGTCGACGGTTAAATTACCTTTACTCACATTCTCGACGCCTCGCTCCATAGACTCGACTGCGCTGCGAGACTTAGTATGCAGCTCTTTCATTAGGTCACTAATATGGTTGGCGGCTTGTGAAGTACGATCAGCTAAAGTTCTTACTTCTGAGGCAACCACAGAAAACCCTCTTCCGTGTTCACCTGCTCTTGCAGATTCTATGGCAGCGTTCAATGCCAGAAGGTTCGTCTGCGCTGTAATGTCGGTAATGATGTCTATAATGTCAGACACTTTGGTCATTTCATTATTCACCTCATTTACGCTGTGGGCTGAGCTTTCTACAATATTCCGCACAATCTCCATTCCTTCAACCGATTGATTGTATTCCTTCTCCGCATTAAGAACGGCTTGCTTCATTACTGTATCCATTTGCGTTGCCGAAACGGTCGCATGAGTAATTTCACTCTGTTGATACTGGCTTAGATCCAACATATTACTGAGCGCCAGTGATGCATCATCACTGGTTTGCTTCATCACGACACTGCGACGAAACATCGATTCCGATACTTCCCTAACTTCGTGGCTAGCATGAATCAAATCACTTACCGTGCTATCTAAGTTATCGATGAAACTGTTAGTCCACCGCCCCAAATTACCAAGTTCATTATGGCTGAATGTGGTTGGGTCAAGCCTCCTACTTAAATTGCCATCACCTTCGGCTAAGGTTTGCATCACCCCAGTCATTTCATGAACCTTATTTGCTAACGGTTTAGCACTCACTAGGCGAAATAAACCGAGAGCGAGAAACGCGCAAGCGAACATGACACCGCCGTGCAAAAGAGGGGTTAACGTATAAAAGTGAGCAAGCAGTAATGGAACAGATAGAGGCAGTAACATGCAGCCGATAAAATGTTTAGATAAGGTGTAACTTAGGCTTCGATCTCTATAGACCTCTTCTAAGTCAGACTCACACATCATGCCGAAAGTGTCTGGTGAACCGTCCAGTTGAAAAGTGATACCTTTACCGATGACCGGAATGTGGCGATAGTCGGAATACCCCGGGTAACCAATAAACAGGTTGCTGCCATTTTTGATGGTTTCTCTGACGCCGGGATGAAGTTGATTCGTGGCAGGATCCGTAAATCGAATCTCAAATTCAGTGTGCTGTTGGATCTTAACCGTTCCCCAATCAGTATGAATCCCTTGTTTTAAGTTCTCGCCATGTGAAAAGGTATTATCTTCAAAGCGGGAGCGAGAGAGCGCAACACCTGGTTGAATTTGAGGGTCATGAATAGAGTCGACCATAAAGATATAGTTATCACCCGACTCACTATAAATATGCCCCGCTTCTCTCTGAATAATGTCACCAATAACATCATTGGGAACACGACCACATAAGAACTGCTGAGTCCCTTCGTCCCGAGAAAAGGGCACATAAAACATCAGCGTGACTTGATCATGAAACGATGAACTCGAAGCTCCTACGTTCAACGTGCGTTGATCCATATACGGCCCGTGTAGATAACGCTTCGATGCTCCTTCGACTAAAGCCTTCTTATCTGCAAGAGTTGCTCCGATATGGTCGTGATAACTCGATGCTTGCGCGACACCTTTAGAATCGACGATCGCCAGCTCAGAGAAATCCGTGCCACGTTTAAGAAGACTTGATAATGTACTTTCCGCCTGCTCTTCCGTTCGGCTTGCCAAATAAACGGCAGAGTCTTCTAAAAAGTCCCATTGGTTCTTCACCCAATTATGAAGAAGTTGAACTCGAGTATGGGCGATACTTTCAAATGTTTGCTCGAGCTCTTCTGTCCTACTTCGATTTAGAAAACAGGCTCTACGCATTGCTAGTTTCCCTGTTGCGCCAAACCACTTAAGCCAACTGCGTTCCTTGTCCGTCAGGTTCATTTACATCCCTTGTGTTTTTATATTCACAAGGGTAAAGCAATTTACAGACCAGAATTAATCACACAAATACGTAACTAATTAATAAAAAAGTAATTTTTGCGCATCAACGTGGTGCAAGTCGTGTCTTTTTTGGTGCAACAGATACTTCTTCTTTATCACCTTTTTAATGAGGTTACAGTGGTTAATTTGAGAAGTTAATCGTAAACATGATGAGCCGCTTTCAATAATTGCATGTGAATAGGAACCAGATCTTGATGCTGTGTTCGATAGCCACCACCAACAACACATGCCATCGGAATAGATTCTGATTTCGCTAATTCAATCATGAAACAGTCGCGTTCAAATATGCCTTGAGTAGACACATTCAAATAGCCCAGTTCATCGTCTTCATGGATGTCGATGCCCGCATCATAAATAATGAGATCAGGTTGATGGTGAGCAATCGACAACTTGGTGACTTGCTCAAAACAACGCAGAAATTCTTCATCTTCGGTTTCACGGCTTAATGGCACATCTAAATCCGACAGAGGTTTACGTGCAGGGAAGTTTTTATCACAATGGAAAGACAGAGTGATAATCTCATCGCTATCTTGGCAAAGAGTCGCTGTACCATCGCCATGATGAACATCACTATCGACAATCAACACTTTATCTATGTGCTCAAAGGTCAACGCGTGCTTTGCTGCCAGCACAAGATCATTCAACAGACAAAAGCCACTACCAAAGTCATTATGCGCGTGATGGTAGCCACCACTCAAATGAATCGTTAAACCACTCTCTATCGCCATTTCTGCGGCCAAGCAAGTTCCCCCGCTGGAATAGAGCGTTCTTTCAATCAGTTGCTCACTCCACGGAAAGCCAATACGCCTCATTTTTGCCGCGGGCAGGTTTCCAGAAACAAGCAAATCCACATACTCGCTATCGTGTACCTGTTTTACTTGCTCAACCGAAACGGGCTTTGGTTGAAACACTTCAAACTTGCTCTTCCACAGGGGTTCGCTATCCATTAGCGCCTCAACAGCACTGTGTAACAACTGATATTTGTTAATCGGATAACGGTGACCTTCAGGTAAAGGCAGTTGCGAATAGATTGGGTGGTAAATTAAAGGAATCATAATCAAGTTAATTGCGTATCTTTCTCAAAATCATAACAGCCTCAGACTTGGCGACAACCTTAATTAACGATAATAATTCTCATTACATTTAATCCATTTCAGAGGCAACAATGAAAAACGTAATACTCATCCTTGGGGTGATCTGCGGCTCGATGGCTGCAGTAATGATTTTTGTAGGAATGCTAATGGCCAGTTGGTGGACCGTTGATTTTCTCGTGTTAAGCCATCAAACTTAACTAATTGAACTGAAAAGGAATCACCATGAGCGTTATTTTTATTACTGGAGCGAACCGCGGCATTGGCTTAAGTTTGACTCAACAATACTTGAAAGGTAACCACAAGGTATACGCGACTTATCGTGATACCAATTCAGCAACAGAACTGCTCTCACTCGCAGACCACAACAGCAACCTAACCTGTATTCAGTTAGAAATAACCGATTACCAAGCGGTGAGCCAACTTCCTTCTCAAATTCCTTCGATTGATATCTTGATTAACAATGCTGGCTACTATGGGCCAAAAGGTTATGGATTGGGTAATACCGATGTTGAAGAGTGGCGCCGTGTTTTTGAAGTCAATACGATTGCGCCATTGAAGCTTGTCGAAACGCTATTACCTGTTCTAGAAAGCAGTGACGTGAAAAAGGTCGCTTGCTTGTCTTCTCGAGTGGGCAGCATGACAGAGAATACCTCTGGCGGTGGCTACATCTATCGTTCCTCTAAAGCGGCTCTTAACTCCGTTGTGAAGAGTTTAAGTAACGACCTAACCAATGATGGCTTTACTGTGTTAGCGCTGCACCCAGGTTGGGTACAGACCGAAATGGGTGGGCCAAACGCTCTGATCGACACCGACACTTCGGCATCTGGCCTTATCAAAGTCATCGAGTCTGCCAATACCGAAGTAAGCGGTCACTTCTTCAATTTCGATGGCACTGAAATAGACTGGTAGACTCTCCATGAATCATCGCCTTCTTTCAAATTTACTGCGACGCTCACCACTGGTTTTGTTAACAGTGGTGCTCGGTGGGTGTTTTGGGGAAGGCCCCGGTGACTTATTCGACGACTATCAAACTAAAGTAGCCAGAGTACAAGATGCTGACGAGATAAAAGATAACTGGGAATTTGAAAGCCTACCGAGAAAGCGAGAGCTGTTACTGGATGTCCCTTCGCTCTCTATCGGACTTATCGACAGCTACCAGCTTCGTCAATGTGGATTGTTCAACCTGATTGCCGAAAGGAACTCAGTACTCGGAAAAGTCGCGGACGAGTTCCGAAATTATGACTATCAAGTCGCTCTACTGGAAGGTGTGGGTCAATGTTTAGCTAATAACGAGTTAGACCCAGAGATCGTAGAACTACTAAAAGAAATTGAACAACAGAAACTCGCACAGTTTCCGCTACATCGATGGAATCTCATCTATGCCAGTGATGCTATGCAGTCGCAAATGCGGGGGAGTCAGTGGTTACGTGCTGATATTGGCGATCAAGTGAGACAGACAAGTGACGCCCTAGAACATATCAATCAAGCGTTAAACACATCGCTCGTTTCGGGCAAAACCATTGAGGTTCAAGAAGTACTGGAGAAGAGTTCTACGCTTGGAGATTTGTACTACTCGCTCGCTCGAGCCTCGGTTGAGCTTGATACCATCACCAAACAACTCACAACTTTTGATGCCAACATCATCTGCGGGAAACAACGAGACACCACTAAGTTTCGTTACCTCAACAATGTGTTCGAACAACAGTATATTGGTAAGGTTCAGCCTTACATGGCGCAACTGGATGGCTACTACCAGCAGTTAGCATCGCAGCTTGCTATATTTGATGCTCAGCCAGAACTTCACAGCTACTACTTTCCAATCAAAGACACACATGAAGCCTTTCGCGCATCAACGCGCCGCCATGTGGATTACTGGCAGCAGTTGTTCAAGCGCTGCGGACGCAAGGTGGGGCGTTAACCCCTCTACCGATAAGACTAGCTCTTAGTGCCCTTTTTAGCGGAAATACCTTTCTTTGCATACGAACCATTCTTAGCATACGACCCGTTCTTGGTATAAGACTTCTTCGCACCACCGCCTTTGCGACGTTTAAACGCTGGTCTCTCGACTTTAGGAAGGTGGCGGAGTGATTCAGGAACCTCTCCAGTTTTTACCTTACCCATCAAACCATCTATCTTGCTTTCCAGCGCTTGCATAAAAGGTTGGTATGCTTGATTTCGTTCTGCCATACCTTGCAACTGGTGCTCCCAGTGCGCTGTCATGTCAGGAAAGGTCGAATCCTCAGGTAAGGCATGAATCAAGCCTCTACCAGCAGGGCTACTATGTATACTTTTACCTTGACGCGTTAGCAACTGCCTTTTAAATAGCGTATCGAGAATGCCCGCACGAGTTGCTTCTGTTCCAAGGCCGTCGGTCTCTTTCAAAATGGCTTTCAAGTCTTTGTTCGCGACAAAGCGCGCGATACCCGTCATCGCTTGCAGCAATGTCGCTTCTGTAAAGTGTTTTGGCGGTTCGGTTTTCTTATCACCAATGATACCTTCACGACAGGTCAGCACAGTCCCTTTATCCAGCGGTGGAACCGTATCCGTTCCATCACCTTTCTCTTCGGTGTCTGTTTTACCCATCAACACTTTCCAGCCGGGGTTAATAAGCTGACGCCCTTTCGCAATGAACACGCCACCAGCGATATCAAAAACCAACTTAGCATCCGCAAAAACAGCCGGTGGGTAGAACTGCATCAGATACTGGCGGGCGATTTGTTGATAGATTTTCATCTCATTGGCAGACAAACCATTTACCGATGATTTCTTCGGAGTAGGAATAATCGCGTGGTGAGCATCAACCTTGCTATCGTTCCATGCTTTTGATTTCAGTGAAAGATCCGCGCCTTGAGCACCACTTTGCAGCTCTTTCGCATTGTTAGCGATGGCGTCTACGATCGACTCTCGCTGCGAGTAGTGTTCTTTAGGAAGATAACGGCTATCAGAACGTGGGTATGTAATGAGTTTGTGCTTCTCATATAAAGACTGACAGGTGTCTAATACCTGTTGAGCACTCATGCCAAAACGTTTAGATGCATCAATCTGCAACGCAGACAACGAATAAGGAAGCGGCGCGGCTTGTTTGCTTTGCTTCTGCTCTGACTCTGTGACGGTTGCAGGTTGGTTCGCGATTCGCTGAGCGACGTTTTCAACCAACTTTCGATTGAGCACACGGCCCTCTTCATCTTGCCACGGCTTACATGCTTCGCTTGGTTTCCAACGAGCACGAATATCAAAGCTCTGACCGTTATTTTGATAAGGAATCAAAGCATGCAGAGTGAAATAATCTTTAGGAATGAAGTTTTCGATCTCTTCATCACGCCTCACCACCAAGCCAAGTACTGGAGTCTGCACTCGCCCTACCGACAATACACCTTGGTAACCCGCCTTTTGACCAAGCAAGGTATAAGCGCGAGTCATGTTCATGCCATACAACCAATCGGCTCTAGAGCGCGCTAATGCTGAAATAGAAAGTGGGATAAAGTCACGGTTGCTGCGCATTTGAGAAAGTGCACGTTTTACGGCAGGTAGATTTAAGTCACTGATCAATAGCCTGTCCATCGACTCTTTCTTAGCCTTAGAGACTTTGCAGTAATCGATCACTTCATCAACCAGCAACTGCCCTTCTCTATCCGGGTCTCCGGCGTGAACAATTTGAGTGGCGTCCTTCAATAGCTTTCGAATCACCGTGAGCTGTTTGCTCGATGTCTTGCGTGGTCTTAGCTGCCATTGCTCTGGCACAATAGGAAGATCGGCCAAGTTCCACTTCTTATAACGGTCGTCATAAGCGTCTGGCTCAACCTGCTCCAATAAGTGTCCAATACACCAAGTCACCACATCCCCATTGCCACATTTGATAAACCCTTGGTCTTTCTTTTGTGGATTAGGCAGTGCAGCGGCGATCGCGCGGCCGAGGCTTGGTTTTTCAGCAATAATAAGGCGAGACATGTTTTTCCAGATGCTACAAACAATTAGAGCCACATTATCTAATGTGGCCCTAATAAATCAAGAAAAACTGGTTGTTTATACAGTTAGCATTCCACTATTCAGCTTCAGTGTTCTTTATAAGAACTCAACGAACTTAGCGAAGTCGCGCTCTGGTACTTTCATCGGTGTACAGCCCGGAGTACCTAGGTATAGGAAACCAACGATCTCATCGTCACCTTCTAGGCCAAATGCTTGGTGCACTTCTGGATGGAACATCCACTTACCTGAACGCCAAAAACCTTGGAAGCCTTGAGCGACAGCTGCCATTTGCATTGCTTGCGCCGCGCAACCTGCAGAAAGGTGTTGTTCAATCGCTGGTACTTTCTCGTGCTCAGTCACTTTAGCAATCACGGTGATCACCATAGGTGCTCGAAACGGTGCCTTTTTCACTTTCTCAATGACCGCTTCTTCGCTTTCATCCGCTTCAGCGGCACGAACCAAGATATCAGATAGCTTCTGTAGCCCTGAACCTTGCGCGATAACAAAGCGCCAAGGTGTTAACGCACCGTGGTCAGGAGCACGTAAGCCCGCTTTGATGATGTTTTCCAACGCTACACCTTCAGGTGCCGGATCAGAGAGTTTTGCGATAGAGCGTCTGTTGAGCAATAGATCCAAAGCATCCATTTGAAGTCCTTACTATTTCTTTATTATTTGTATACTTGAACTTTAGCACAGAATACAAACGATAATAAATCTCAACCACCGCCCATTTAGGTTAGATTAGAGACAATAAAGGCTCCTAAATCTATGACTTAGGAGCCTTGTTCAAAATCTAACTCAGCAAACTAAATAACAATATCTTCCGATAACATTATAGCTTGATAGTTGATTCTATAACTTAATCGCTAGCTCAACACCTTGACGGATAGCACGTACTGCATCCAGCTCACCGGCATAATCGGCACCGCCTATCACGTGCAGTTTGCCACCAAACTCTTGCCACATATCTTCGAATGGTCGAACCGATACCTGACCTGCACACACGATGACGGAATCGGCATCAAGTACCTGATCTTGCTTGCCAACGCTGATATGCAGACCTTGGTCATCAATCTTGTTGTAGCTCACGCCACCCAGTAGATTCACACCACGTTTTTCTAGTGTGCGTTTGTGAATCCAGCCCGTTGTTTTACCCGGACCTTTACCAACACGACCCGCTTTACGCTGCATCACCCACACCGTTTTATCGCTGAATGAATCAGGGTAAGGGTAAAGTCCGCCTGGGTGTTCCATATTTTTATCAATGCCCCACTCATGCAGCCAATCGTCTAGGCTGTGTGACGTCGGCTCAGTCAGCATGGTTGCCACATCGACACCGATACCACCAGCACCAACAATCGCAACCTTTTCGCCTACTGGTGTCTTTTCGCGAATCAAGGTTTGGTAATCGACCACGTTTTCTTGGTCAATGCCCTCAATATCGAGCTTTCTTGGCTCTACACCGGCCGCCATGACGACTTCATCGTACTTCAACAACATTTCAAACGTCGCTTCGGTATCCAGCTTCAAATTCACACCCGATGCGTCGATTTGGTTGGCAAAATAACGAATCGTTTCTCTGAACTCTTCTTTGCCCGGGATCTGCATTGCCAGTCTGAACTGTCCGCCGATACGGTCATTCTTCTCAATCAAGTCAACCTTATGTCCACGCTGCGCTAACGTTGTCGCACAAGCTAAACCTGCAGGGCCTGCGCCGACTACCGCAATGGTCTTAGTCGCTTGCGCTGGTTGAACAACAATTTCGGTTTCGTAACACGCGCGTGGGTTAACCAAACAGCTCGCGCGTTTACCTTTAAACACGTTATCTAAACAAGCTTGGTTACAACCGATACAGGTATTGATGAACTGAGCTTGGTCTTGAGCTGCTTTGTTGACGAAGTCAGGGTCAGCCAAGAAAGGACGAGCCATAGACACCATATCAGCCTGCCCAGAGCTAAGAATACGTTCTGCTTCTTCTGGTGTATTGATACGGTTACAAGTGATCACAGGAATAGAAACGTGCGGTTTAACTTTTTCAGTTACCCATGAGAACGCACCACGCGGTACTTGTGTCGCGATGGTCGGAATACGTGCTTCATGCCAACCGATACCCGTATTGATAATGGTCACGCCGGCTTCTTCAAGCTTTTGAGCCAATAGAACAACATCTTCAAAGGTGCTGCCTTGCTCTACCAAATCCAGCATCGACAGACGGAAAATAATAATGAAGTCGTCGCCCACTGCTTCGCGAATCGATTTAACAATCTCCAGCGGGAAACGCATACGTTTCTCATAAGAACCGCCCCATTCGTCGTAACGCATATTGGTTCGCTTACAGATGAATTGGTTAATCAAGTAACCTTCAGATCCCATGATTTCAATGCCGTCGTAACCCGCGACTTGAGCGAGTTCAGCACTGTTGGCAAAGGCACCAATGGTCTTTTTGATTTGACGAGGGCTCATCTCACTCGGAGCGAACTTAGCGATAGGCGCTTTAATGCCGGAAGCACTTTGCGCGAATGGGTGCATCGCATAACGACCTGCATGCAATAGTTGAAGCGCAATTTTACCGCCGTGCTTGTGGACGGCTTCAGTAACAACTTGGTGCGCTTTAGCGTGCTTTACTTTACTGAATTCAGCACTGAATGGGGTTAATCTGCCACGTAAATTAGGAGAGAAACCACCGGTAACAATAAGACCAACGCCTCCTTTTGCTCGCTCTTCATAAAACGCGGCGAGTTTGTGTAGACCTTCTTTATTTTCTTCTAAACCTGTGTGCATTGATCCCATCAATACACGATTACGTAACTGAGTAAATCCAAGATCGAGTGGTTCAAGTAAATGTGGGTACATGGCAGACATCACTTCTATTATTTTATCCTTGTGGTCTGACCACAGTATAGTTCAATTACCAAAAGTTCAAACAGCTGTTTACATTTTTGTAACACCGATCATAATGCAGAGCGTATTAATCGTTCAGAAGCCCTAGGGGCTGTTGACCTTTCGAGCTGGGTTTTGCAGCATCTTGTGGGAAATTTATACAAGGAAGAGGCTTTGACGTGTAGCTGGCCTACATGAAAAGCCGATAACGCAGTAGAAATGAACCACAAGGGCTGCCCGAAGGGTTCGGCTAAAATCGTTTTATGCTTTGTTGAAGAGTATTTGCTTAGAATGGCTAGGCTACATACTCTTCGCCGCGCCTAAAACGATTTTATCTCGAACAAAACTTAACCACGAAAGGTCAAAAGCCCCTAATCTGTCTACACTTAATGAGAATATATATCGATTAACAATTCTTGGTGTAGTTTGAGCTTGGGAATTATCGTAGGATACTAAGCAGTTCATATTATTGAGATTAATGGTACTACGGCTTGTTAAAGCGACGTGATCTCACTGCGGAGACAGAATGAAAAAAATATTCAAATTTATAGGCATGATCTTTAAAGGGATTTGGAAGCTCATTACGTTTGTGCGTCTTGCGCTTGTTAACATCATCTTCTTACTCAGTATTGCCATCATCTACTTTGTGTACTTTCACTCAGATACGGCTCAGCCGACTGTTCCACAGCAATCTGCTTTGGTGCTTAACCTTTCTGGTCCGATTGTAGAACAAAGCCGCTATATCAACCCGATGGATTCCGTGACAGGTTCACTGCTTGGCAAAGACCTTCCGAAAGAGAACGTTCTGTTTGATATCGTTGAAACGATTCGCTATGCCAAAGATGACGAGAACGTAACGGGCATTGTATTAGCGCTTAAAGAGCTACCAGAAACTAACCTGACCAAGCTTCGTTATATTGCCAAAGCACTGAATGAGTTTAAAGCAGCGGGTAAGCCGATTTATGCGGTAGGTGATTTTTACAACCAGAGCCAATACTACCTAGCCAGCTACGCGACCAAAGTATACTTATCGCCAGACGGTGGTGTGCTTCTTAAAGGCTACAGCGCTTACTCGCTTTACTACAAAACCTTATTAGAGAAACTAGACGTGAACACGCATGTGTTCCGTGTTGGTACTTATAAGTCTGCAATCGAACCTTTCATTCGTGATGACATGTCTGACGCAGCAAAAGAGTCCGCTTCTCGTTGGTTAGGCCAACTATGGGGTGCTTACGTTGATGATGTGAGCCACAACCGCCAAATCGACGCGAACACGCTGAACCCAAGTATGGACACTTTCTTGAAAGAGCTTGAGTCTGTCGATGGTGATATCGCGAAACTGGCCGAAAAACTAGGCTTAGTAGATGAGCTAGCAACCCGCCAACAAGTTCGACTAGAGCTTGCAGACGTGTTCGGCAGTGATGGTCAAGACAGCTACAACGCATTTGGTTACTACGAATACCGTACCACTATGCTTCCAGACATGAACACTGAATCACATGATGTTGCTGTGATTGTGGCAAGCGGTGCAATTATGGATGGCAAACAACCTCGCGGCACTGTTGGTGGTGATACGACTGCAGCGCTACTTCGCCAAGCTCGTAATGACGACAAAGTTAAAGCAGTTGTACTTCGTGTAGACAGCCCTGGTGGTAGTGCCTTTGCTTCTGAAGTTATTCGCAATGAAATCGAAGCGATCAAACAAGCGGGTAAACCTGTAGTGGTTTCTATGTCTAGCCTTGCGGCTTCTGGTGGTTACTGGATCTCAATGGGTGCAGACAAGATCTTAGCTCAACCGACCACACTAACAGGCTCGATAGGTATCTTCAGTGTTATCACGACCTTTGAGAAAGGCTTGAACGATATCGGCGTTTACACCGATGGCGTAGGCACGTCACCTTTCTCTGGCCTCGGTATCACTACTGGCTTAACTGATGGCGCTAAAGACGCTTTCCAAATGGGTATTGAAAATGGTTACCGCCGTTTCATCAGCTTGGTTGGAGAAAATCGCGGCATGGACGTTAACGCTGTCGACGAGATCGCTCAAGGCCGAGTATGGACTGGTCAAGATGCGATGCAGAAAGGCTTAGTCGATGAGATCGGTGACTTTGACGATGCGATTGCAGCAGCAGCTTCACTTGCAGAGCTTGAAAGCTACAACATTTACTGGGTAGAAAAGCCACTTTCAGCAACTGAACAATTTATTCAAGAATTTATGAACCAAGTTCAGATGTCGATTGGGCTAGATATTCAGTCAATGATTCCAAGCAGTTTACAGCCTGTTACGCAGCAGTTAGCTCAAGATAGCCAACTATTAGGCAACTTTAACGACCCACAAGGCCGTTACGCTTTCTGCCTAAACTGCCAAGTTCAATAAGTTAAACCAATAAGTCATAAACCAAGAGGCGCCTGTGTGTTAGGCGCCTCTTTTTATTGCATGATAATTCGCTATAATCGCCCACCTGTTCCCTACATCACACTAAGTATTAATCGCCATGGAAAGAAAACACATCTATATCGCGTACACCGGCGGCACAATTGGCATGCAAAAGTCTATTGACCACGGTTATGTTCCAGTCGCAGGTTTCATGGATAAGCAGCTTGCTGGCATGCCTGAGTTCCATCGCCCAGAGATGCCTGAATACACCATTCATGAATACTCTCCATTAATGGATTCGTCAGATATGACGCCGTTGGATTGGCAGACTATCGCTGATGATATTCGCGCGAACTACGATAAGTACGATGGTTTCGTTATCCTGCATGGTACTGACACAATGGCCTACACCGCGTCTGCGCTGTCGTTCATGTTAGAAAACCTTGGCAAACCAGTGATTGTAACCGGCTCTCAGATCCCTCTGGCAGAGCTACGTTCAGACGGACAAGCAAACCTGCTGAATGCACTGCACATTGCGGCTAACTACCCAATCAATGAAGTGACACTGTTCTTCAACAACAAGTTGATGCGTGGTAACCGCAGCACCAAATCTCACGCAGATGGCTTCAACGCGTTTACATCTCCAAACCTAAATCCATTGCTAGAAGCGGGTATCAACATCCAAATTAGCAATAACGTTGTGGTAAATGAGCAACCTAAAGGTGCGTTCAAGGTTCATAACATTACTCCGCAACCTATCGGCGTAATCACTATGTATCCTGGTATCTCACATGAAGTGATCCGTAACACGTTACTACAGCCTGTTAACGCAATGATTCTGCTTACTTTTGGTGTTGGCAATGCGCCACAAAATCCAGAATTACTTCAACACCTAAAAGACGCATCTGAGCGCGGTGTGATTGTAGTGAACTTAACCCAGTGTTTGGCGGGTAAAGTGAACATGGGTGGTTACGCAACGGGCTGTGCACTTGCAGAAGCTGGCGTTGTTAGCGGCTATGATATGACACCAGAAGCGGCACTGGCGAAGTTACACTACCTATTAAGCCAGAACCTAAGCTACGAAGAAGTGAAGACTCAGATGCAACAAGTGTTGCGTGGTGAGATGAGCTTATAAGCCTTCGCTTAAATGCGAATAAACAGAACGCTTGAATGCGAATAAAACTGTTTAACGTGAACTAAATCGTTTTACTGCTTATAAATAAACGGCTTAACAGTAAAAGGGGTGGCACATTGCCACCCCTTTGTTGTAATTTAAGCTTAATGATTCGGGTTAACCCTAACAATATCTTCTTGGTCTGACTTAAACTGTTTCTTGAGTTCAGACTTAGATTTAAAGCTAATCTCACCACCAGCTGCAATTGTCATGTGCTGAGCTTCAGAGTTATGTTTAGATTGGTATAACATAACCGCCTGCATACACGAGTCGCGCTGTTCTTTTGAGAGCGCCGTACCTTCTGGCCATTTACCCGTCTCAACTGCGTAAGTTAAACGTTCGTAGACCTCGGGTGTCATTGCGCTAAGAAGTTGTTCTGCATCCATGGTAGAGCCTTAGTTTTAACAATTTTCACCAGAAAATAACCCGTAACAGAATTGAGTCAAGAACCTGACCGAAAATAAGTGTATTTGATCACAAGTGAAGGAATATGAAAATAATGAAATGGTTGGCGATGAGCCTATTGCCTTTCACTCTGGTTGGGTGTCTTGAAGGGAACAAAAATACCGATCAACTGTGCCAAAGTAATCCTGGGCTTCAGTGCGAACAACTGAACATGAACGATGGGCAATGTCGTGTCGCACGTACCGACTTAATCTGGCATCGTTTTGAAGTTCAAAAGCAACCTACCGAAATCAACAAGATTAAAGAGTTCGAGTTAGTCACGGCTTATAAAAAGTGCCTAGAGCTTGCTGCACAGATTGAAACGATTGACCAATCTAAACTGCAAGAACGCCGCTTTACCTCTTTGATGCACAGTATTGAAGAATCTGAACGCATTGTTGAAGAGCTCGCTCAATCAGACACGCCTGAAACACTCTACTTTTTGTGGTCGCAAACAGGCGATACCAACGCAAGGCGCAGTTTCTTACAGTTAGAAGGAACGGAGGCATTAAACACGGCAGATATGCAATACGCCCTAGCCACCTTCTATACCACCAGAGATCATACTAAAACACTTAAACTGCTTAATAATGCTTTAACTTTGTCGAGCAACTCAGCCGTCAATACTGAGATCTTTAAGTCGATGGCCAGCATCAACCATAGTTTGGGTCATATGGAAAAAGCGTATGTCTGGGCGATGGTTGCCAAAGAGTTTGATGTGCCGATTGCATCAGAAACGGAACTGGCCGTTCTCTATCGTTTTGAAGATTCAAAATACAAACAGTTAAATAAAGACGCCGACAAAATTGTCGAAGCCATTGAGGATGGGGTCTACAGCCCAGCGATCGTCCCGAGTTATTGATCGCACCGTCTATATACATAAAAAAACAGCTACCATGATGGTAGCTGTTTTTATTTGTACTAGAGTTAACTCTGAAATTCTGAAGTCTTGGGCAATTCAGTATTATTCGATCGGCAAATGCGACCTGTAAGGATTAAACAATAGTTACAAGTTATTTCGTACTTTTGTCATTTTTGTTGAAAATTAACGACACTGAATTAACACAGAAACGTTCACCGGTTGTCTTCGGTCCATCAGGAAAAACGTGACCTAAATGGCTATCACAAGCGGTACAACGGATCTCTACACGCTTCATTCCGTGACTTAGATCCTCTATATAGCGTACTGCTTCGTCATTAACTGGTGCATCAAAGCTAGGCCAACCGCACCCAGAGTCGTATTTGTTGTCCGACAGAAACAAAGGACTTTCGCAACATGTACAGCTATAGACACCAGTATCTTGGTTGTGCAGTAACTTACCGCTATATGGGGCTTCAGTACCACGTTGACGACACACTGCAAACTCGTCGTCTGATAGGCGTTCACGCCAGTATTCATCAGGCTTTATCATATTTCCTCCCTTTTGAATCACGTTAATATCTCTCCACATTCTCATTTATTATATTTACTTTTTTCTATAAAGGCTTGCATATGAGTCGTTTTGTAGCACATACTTTCTCACTAGAAAACATTGTACATATACACTCATAAGTGAATCATCATTTAGGGGTATTTTACCCAACTGGAAGGGTACAGAGCCACTCGCAATGGTCAATTTTCAACCACTTACACCCAATTGTTAAGAAAAGCGTCGCTTTTTTTTGACATTAAACAAGTTAAGTCGGATTATCTATTGCAGATGTATACTGGATTCTGTAATTTTACTACCAGTTATCTTTAATCAGAAATTAAGTTGTGGAGCAACTACAATGACTATCAAAGTAGGTATTAATGGTTTTGGCCGTATCGGTCGTTTCGTATTCCGTGCAGCGCAAGAGCGCAATGACATCGAAGTTGTTGGTATCAACGACCTTATCGACGTTGAATACATGGCATACATGCTTAAGTACGACTCAACTCACGGCCGTTTCAACGGTACTGTTGAAGTTGAAGGCGGTAACCTAATCGTTAACGGTAAAACTGTACGTGTTACAGCTGAGCGTAACCCAGAAGAACTTAAGTGGGACGCAATCAACGTAGACGTTGTTGCTGAAGCTACTGGTCTTTTCCTAACTGACGAGACTGCACGTAAGCACATCACTGCTGGTGCTAAGAAAGTTGTTCTTACTGGTCCTTCTAAAGATGCAACTCCAATGTTCGTAATGGGCGTTAACCAAGCATCTTACGCTGGTCAAGACATCGTTTCTAACGCTTCTTGTACTACTAACTGTCTTGCACCTATCGCTAAAGTACTTAACGATAAGTGGGGCATTGAGTCTGGTCTTATGACTACAGTTCACGCTACTACAGCAACTCAAAAAACTGTAGATGGCCCTTCTGCTAAAGACTGGCGCGGTGGCCGTGGTGCTTCTCAAAACATCATCCCATCTTCAACTGGTGCTGCTAAAGCTGTAGGCGTTGTTCTTCCAGAACTAAACGGCCTTCTAACTGGTATGGCTTTCCGTGTACCAACTGCTAACGTATCTGTAGTTGACCTAACAGTTAACCTAAAAGAAGCTGCATCTTACGAAGAAATTTGTGCTGCAATGAAAGAAGCTTCTGAAGGCGAAATGGCTGGCGTTCTAGGTTACACAGAAGACCAAGTTGTTTCTCAAGACTTCATCGGCGAAACTCAAACTTCAGTATTCGATGCTAAAGCTGGTGTTGCTCTAACTGACAAATTCGTTAAAGTTGTATCTTGGTACGACAACGAAATCGGTTACTCAAACAAAGTTCTAGACCTAATCGCTCACATCTCTAAGTAATTTCTTTTTAGAAATAGCTTTAGATAAGCATTAGCGAAGACTGTTTTGAGCAGACTTTGAAAAAGGCGACCTTAGTGTCGCCTTTTTAATACCTGCTATCTTTTAAACCGCGTCTATCTAAGTTCATCGAGATAGCCCAAACGCAAAATTCAATTCTAATACTGACTCAGCTTGTTACTCATGAAAGCACAAGCACCGCTCTAGTCAGCATTTGAATTCAATTTCCTTAGAAGGATCATGTAATGGATTTATCAACTCTACCTGCACTGGCTGTACTTTCTGACAATGTCACTATCGTTGAACACGAAGGTGTAAAACTGGTTCGCGTTATCCACGATAAAGCAAACGCAGCGATTTCACTGTTTGGCGGCCATGTTGTGTCGTTCCAACCGCAAGGCCAAGAAGACCTTATTTGGATGAGCCAACAAGCTAAATTCGATGGAAAAACAGCACTGCGCGGTGGTATTCCAGTATGTTGGCCTTGGTTTGGCCGCATTGCAGCTCCTGCACATGGCTTTGCTCGCTCAAGCGAATGGCAATTAGTTGAGCACCGCGAAAGCGAAGCTGGTGTGATCGTAAGCTTAGGTCTTAAGCCTAGCGAAGAGACGCTGGCAGTATGGCCTCATCAGTTCGATGCGCGTTTAAATGTTGAGATTGGCGATGAGCTGAAAGTAACATTAGATGTGAAGAACACAGATTCTCAACCATGGACTTTCTCTGGGGCGCTGCACACTTACCTAAACGTTGGCGATATCCACAATACAACGACCACAGGTATGGGTGCTGAGTACATCGATAGCCTACAAGGTGGCAAAATCTGCCAAGGTGGTGCTGAGCTTGTGCTAACCGATACGATTGACCGTGTTTACACTCAGCCAGAAGCGCAAATCTTTGTTGCTGACAAGAAGCTGGATCGTACTTTAACGGTTGAAAACCACGGCCATAACTCTGCCGTACTGTGGAACCCGTGGGCAGAAGGCGCGGCTAGTATGGGTGATATGCAAGACGATGGTTACCTAACAATGCTATGTGTTGAATCAACACTGCATGCACCAAGCCTAGAAGCAGGCAAAACGTTACAGCCAGGGGAAAGCCACCAGCTGATTACGGTGATTGCCGCTCAGTAACCGGTTCGGTAAGTAGCTCAGTAAGCTACTCAGTAACCAATTAAGCACAATAAAACACATTAAAGGCTGGTTAATCCCGGCCTTTTTTATAGCTGAGTACCTGGTTCCATACGATTAGAACTATCGCGTGCTTAATGGCAAGGCTTAACTCTTTGAATATTGAACTAACGTTTCTTTATAGAGTAACAACAGCGCCGTGTCGTCCACTTTGACACCTACTTTTTGTGCAGGGGCCGAACTCCATTCATCGTTCATATAGCTACGTTGATCGCTTTTTTGAATCGTCATACCTTCCGCAGGGCCATCCGTGACAACTCTAACCGCACCACTTCGACATTCAAACAAAGAAGGTTGGATGACATAAGCAATCGCTGATGGATCGTGCACGTGACAGCCTTCCATTCCTACTTTTTCTGAATAGAACTTCAAATAGTAACGACTAACATCCCAAATGAACTGTCCCACCTCACCTGCTTCGTCTCGCAGATCATCAAGGTATTGGCGAGTAAAAAAACTCTCTTCAGTAACATCAAGACCGATAATCACAACAGGCCATGAAGCTGTAAATACCTTGTCGGCTGCATGAGGGTCATCGTGTATATTCGCTTCGGCAAATGGAGTCACATTACCTCTGTGGTCATTTTCACCAAAGGCCCCGCCCATAATGACCACTTCCTTTACTAAGTCGACGATTTCAGGGGCAGCTTCCAACGCCAGAGCAAGGTTAGTGAGAGGCCCAACGGCCACGAGTGTAATCTCTCCCGGTTCAGCTCGAACACTGTCGATAATGAACTGATAAGCCGGCTTTTCAATCGCTGTAACCTCTAGCGAACTTGGTGCTTTAACATCACCAAACCCTGCTTCGCCATGCACCACAACCGTAGCTCCAACAGGATCTCTAACTAAGGGCTTGTCAGTACCCTTTGCTACAAGTGCCTTCATACCAAACTTCTGCTTCAAATAGAGCGCGTTCTGGGTACCATTGTCTATCGTCGCATTACCATAAACCGTAGTAATGCCCATTAGCTCAATCTCAGGGTGAGCCTCTGCAAATAGGATGGCCATTGCATCATCGATGCCCGGATCTGTATCTAGGATGATTTTCTTTGTCATATCAGCTTCTAATTAAACAGTAGGGAAAGGTAGACGATACCCAGAAAAATCGGAGATAAACGTGACCTAAACCTAAGCTATGATTTTTATTATGATAAGCCGTAAAATCACCACTCTAATGACTGGTCTTCTTGGCTTTTTTATTTAGCCTGATGCTGAGCTTTTTGATAGAATCTGCGCCCAACTATATGCCTCTGAGATCGTCATGACTTACCAATGCCCTTTGTGTCACCAACCTTTATCTCAACACGATCGTACGTTTAAGTGTGAAAAGAACCATCAGTTCGACCTAGCGAAAGAAGGCTATGTCAATTTGATGCCAGCACACCACAAACGCTCAAAAGATCCTGGTGACAACAAAGAGATGATGCAGGCACGTCGTCGCTTCCTTGAAGGTAACCATTACGATCCAATGCGCCAAGCAGTCGTTGGCTTATGCTCTAGCTACCTGCCAGACACAGATCCTAGCCTGTTGGACATTGGCTGTGGCGAAGGGTATTACACCAACGAAATCGCGTTGAACCTTCAAAATAAAAACGGCGCGATTTTTGGCCTAGATATTTCTAAGATTGCTATCAAATACGCCGCTAAGCGCTACCCTGCTGTCGACTTCTCAGTTGCCTCTAGTCATCGCCTACCCTTTGCTGAAAACAGCTTAGACGGAATCCTGCGCATTTACGCGCCATGCAAGGCTGAAGAGCTGCAACGTACCATCAAAGACAATGGCGTCGTGATCACCGTGACACCAGCCAGTCGACACCTATACCAGCTGCGTGATGCGATTTATGATGGCGTTCGCTTACATGACGAAGATCCAGAAGTGATCGAAGGTTTTACGCTTGAGCACCAAGAACAACTAAACTATATGATGGAACTATCGGGGTCAGATGCATTCGACCTGCTACAGATGACGCCGTTTGCTTGGAAAGCGACTGACGAGTTTAAACAACAACTCACCGAAGCTGAGCAATTCAACTGTGAAGCGGACTTTATGCTGAGAGTGTATCGCAAACAGATTTAACTGATATTGATTATCGTTTGCATTGAAATGTTATCTTGCCTCCTTTAATATGCGTGTTCTTCAAGGAGGCATTTCATGCAACGTATTATTCTTATCGGATTAGCTACCCTGCTCACGGCTTGTGCTAATCAACCTACAAACAGCACTTCTCAACAAGTGGCTAACACGCAAACGGAAACCGTTTCCACATTCTATGATTACCAGTTTGCTTCTCCACAAGGTGAAACGCTTTCTCTCAATGCTTTACCTGAGCAGCTGATTGACGCTGATGTGATTCTGATTGGCGAATGGCACACTCACTCGGCAATTCATCGTTTCCAAACCGACTTCTTAAAAGCGCGCCGCAACGCAACATCAAACATTGCGCTTTCAATGGAACAATTCACTCGAGAACATCAAGACACGCTAAACCAATACTTAAACGGTGAAATTGGTGAGCAAGTGCTTATCTCCAAGGCAGCTGCTTGGCCAAATTACGAAAGTGATTACCGCGCACTGGTTGAGTTTGCTAAAACAAATGATTTAGATGTTATCGCAGCAAACGCACCAAAGCCTTTCGTTCAGTGTATTGGCCGTAAGGGATTACCTTACCTAGAGCAACTTTCTTCAGAACAACGAGATTGGGTTGCGACTGAGGTTAATATTGGCGATAGCCCTTACAAAGAAAAGTTCATGGCTTCCATGCATCACGGTACGCCAGAGCAAACAGAAAAGCAGTTTGCCGCTCAGGTTACGTGGGACGAGACCATGGCTGAATCAATCGTTGATTACTTAGCATCGAACCCAAATAAACAGGTAATTCATGTAGCGGGTAAGTTCCACACAGAAGGTGGTTTAGGCACAGCGGCTTCGATTCTACGTCGTAACCCTGATCTAAAAGTGGTAGTTATCAGCCCGGTTGCTGAGTTCTCATCGGATACTACTGATTACCAACTAAAAGTACTTTCTCCACCGGCGCGCTTTGTTCAGAAAGAGAACCGCATGAAGGCATACAAACACCTATCTAAGCGTGGCGCCGATCTTAAGTGCGATTAAACTCGCGATTCAGACTTAAGCTTATTTAAGTTTAAGTCTGACACCTTAAGAATTTGCTCAAAAACGCTCCAAGACAAATATAAATATCGGCATAGGAATTGCTTAAATACCAAGCAGTTTTGATTAAGCAGAAGAAAATGTAATGTGCGAATAAAAAACATCACTATCGATGATTAATTGCACAAGTTTTTCACACCTCTGCCGATACTATATTTAAGGATAGGTAAGGAGAGCGATATGACGCCAGTAGGAACGAGTAACACTCAGCTGTATTCACCTTCGCAAATGAACACACAAACCAAGAGTACCGAAGCTGAAAAGCCCGCCCCTCTTAAGGTTGAGCAAAATACCGTTAAGCTCTCTGATGAGGGTAAAGCCCTATTATCTGCTCTTAAAGAAATCGATAAAGAAGCGAAGAAAATCGAAGCAGAAAACGAAACCGTGACCGATAAGGTTGAATCATTTGCTCACGGTGCATTAGGTATGGATCACCCAGATAAGATTGAAGAAGAAGACGATGGTTCTTATTCAGCAGGGCAATACCTGTCCGCAGCGGCAACCGTTGGTGGCATTCTTCTCGCTCTGATTTAACGTTACCCTCGCTCTACACTATCCCTTCCACTGCCCTCTTTTGCATTGGCACTTCACGCCTTGCCTATTACTTTTTGCCAAAAGCAATTTGTCGTCACGACAATAGACCCGATTTGTTCTAAAAAACGAGTTCACTTCATAATTCCTCTCTCATTTTAATGGAATAATACTCGTGAAAAACACTTTTGAGCTTATTGATAAGCCAACCTTCTTTGGTGCTATTGCACTCCTACTCACGATAGTTTTCCCGCTCATTTTGTTCCCGACTCAGGGCGCAGACTGGATTGCGGTTGCGAAAACATTCATGACTGATCAACTAGGATTTCTATATCTTGCGCTAGGTCTCGCGGCTTGTGCATTTATGGTTTACGTTGTGTTCAGTGATATGGGACAGATTAAACTGGGCGAAGCTGATGAAGAGCCTGAATTCAAAACTGCATCATGGGCAGCAATGCTATTTTGTGGTGGTATCGGTGCAAGTATCCTGTACTGGGGCTGTATTGAGTGGGCTTACTACTACCAATCACCTCCTTTCCAACTAGAGCCGGGCAGTGAAGAAGCGGTTCGTTGGGCTGCTACTTATGGTTTGTTCCACTGGGGACCAATTGCTTGGTCTATCTACCTAATCCCTGCAATTCCTATTGCTTACTTTTTCTATGTACGTAAACAGCCTGTTCTAAAGATCTCTAGCGCGTTAATGCCGGTTCTTGGTGAGCACCGCAGTAAAGGCGTACCTGGAAAAATCGTCGATATCCTATTCATTTTCGGTCTACTTGGCGGCGCAGCAACAACATTAGGTTTAGCTGCTCCTCTTATTACTGAAGGTCTGAATCACCTATTCGGTCTACCTAAAAACAACCTAACACAAGTGATGGTGCTTTTAGTTTGTACTGCGATTTTTGCTTACTCTTCTTATGCTGGATTGGAAAAAGGCATCAAGATTCTAAGTAATATCAACTTTTGGGGTGCGATGGGTCTATTGGTTTTCGTACTCATTGCGGGTCCAACTATTTTCATGCTTGAAACCGGCCTAGATTCAATTGGTCGTCTACTGTCTAACTTCTTCGTGATGGCGACATGGGCGGAACCATTTGGTGGCTACGGTACATTTGAAAACACCCACTTCCCGCAAGACTGGACAATTTTCTACTGGGCATGGTGGCTAGTATTTGCACCGAGTATGGGTCTGTTTGTTGCGCGTATTTCTCGCGGCAGAACCATCAAACAAATGGTATCAGGCTCTATCTTCTTCGGTTCACTGGGTTGTTTCTTATTCTTCATGATTCTAGGTAACTACGGCTTATCACTTCAGCTTTCTGGTGAGCTAGATGTGGTTGCTATCCTGAATGCAGAAGGCGCAACCAAAGCAATCTTCTCGATGCTAGCGCAGTTGCCGATGAGCACTCTAGTTATCGCAGTATTCACTTTGCTTTGTATCATTTTTACAGCAACGACGTTTGACTCTATCTCATACATCCTTGCGTCTGTGGTTCAAAATAATGTCACTGAAGAACCAATGCGTTGGAACCGTATGTTCTGGGCATTCACTCTGTCGTTCTTACCAACGATTCTGATGTTCTTGGGTGGCCTAAGTACGCTACAAACTGCAGCAATTGTTGGTGGTTTACCGCTATTGGCTATCTCTGTGATGCTGATGATCTCTGCAGTTCGTGCAACTAACCTCGACCTGCGCCATCAAGACGCATACATCGAACCAACGATTAACATCGAAGAACTACCAGACATGGATCCATGGTCTGCAGAAGGTATGGCGTTGGCTCAATTTGAGAAAGAAAGAGATGCTGCACAAGAAGCCGCAGAACTTGAGCGTGTTGCTTACACAGAACTTGCCGCAGTGAAAAAAGAAATTCGCGCTTATGTGTTAGAGCAAGGTTCGCAAATGGAAACTCACGAGTTACCAGAGAACCTACAACAAGCACTTGAGCAGGCCGAGAGTAATCTTAGTGCCGCACAAGCGAAAAAGATCGAGTTATCTGAGCAAGCTCAGAATGCTCGTATCACGTTCAATCAGGTGGTTGCAGACTTACCGCTTGCTTGACATTAGCCATGACGCAGTCCATTGATTTGGACCCTCCTAAATACGACAAAGGCTCACAGAAATGTGAGCCTTTTTTTATTCAGGTCATTTGCTAACAATAAGCAACTAACGGTTTGGGTGGTTTAATATGTGGTCTTCCCAATCAACAACATCAATTTCGTATACCACTTTGTTACGAACGCTTTCACCTGCTGCATGCATCTCTGTTTTTGATCCGGTGATCAATGGGTGCCACTCAGGAATCGGCTTAGATTCTGATAGTAGGCGGTAAGCACAAGTGTCTGGTAACCAGTGAAACTCATCGATCTTGTCACGAGTTAGCTTCAAACACTCTTCACCTGAAGTGAAGCGGTTTGGGTAATCTTTACACGAACATGTTTTGTCGTTTAACCAGCTACACGCCACATTGGTGTAGTACACTTCATCGCTATCTTCATCCATTAGCTTGTGTAGGCAACACTTACCACAACCGTCACACAGTGATTCCCACTCATTCTCGGTCATCTGCTCTAGTGTTTTTTCTTGCCAAAATGGATTCGTCATAGGATTACTTCTTACTCTTTTACTGGGGTGCGTGTTATACCGCTAGCCCATAAAAAGTTCAAGGATAATAATTGTTCATTCTTTGATCCAATCAATAGCTGTCACTCCCATTATTTTTTGCTACTATCGCGCCCCCTGTTATTTAGTGAGTTTAATTTGATGGAATGTCGTTTAGGTTGTGGAGCTTGTTGTATCGCTCCAAGTATTACATCTGCTATTCCTGGAATGCCTAATGGCAAGCCTGCTGGCGTGCGTTGCATTCAATTAAATGAACAAGATCTGTGTAAGTTATTCGGTCAAGCTTCACGCCCGAAAGTGTGTCACCAGTTCAAAGCCTGCCCTGTTATTTGTGGTAAGACCGACCAAGAAGCCCTTGATAATCTGATCGAATTAGAAGCAATTACCTAAGCGTATTTACCCTTTTCTACCTCCTATATGCCCAAGATTTCACAAAGTTGCGAAATCTAAACTATCTTGTTGATACTGGTACAGATTAATAAGGATCGTTATGAATAGGTATATCGCAGAAATGTTTGGTACGTTTTGGTTGGTGTTAGGTGGTTGTGGTAGTGCTGTCTTAGCCGCTGCTTTTCCCGATGTCGGTATTGGCTTACTCGGAGTCTCTCTTGCCTTTGGTTTAACCGTGCTCACCATGGCTTTTGCTATTGGCCACATATCCGGTTGTCACCTCAACCCCGCGGTTACTATCGGCCTTTGGAGTGGCGGGCGCTTTGATGCCAAAGATGTCGCACCTTATATTATTGCCCAAGTGATTGGCGGTATTATCGCAGGTGGCGTGTTATTTGTGATTGCTTCAGGCCAAGCTGGCTTTGATGCTGCGGCGTCAGGATTTGCTTCCAATGGTTATGGTGAACACTCACCGGGCGGCTACTCGCTCACAGCAGCTCTCGTTTGTGAAGTGGTCATGACCATGGTGTTCCTATTCGTGATTATGGGCGCGACAGATTCAAAAGCACCTGCTGGGTTTGCTCCTATCGCAATCGGTCTCTGTTTAACCTTAATCCACCTTATCAGTATCCCTGTAACGAATACGTCTGTGAACCCCGCTCGAAGTACTGGCGTGGCTGTGTTTGTCGGTGATTGGGCTGTTTCTCAACTATGGCTATTCTGGGTTGCACCGATTATTGGTGCCGTGATTGGCGCTATGATATACAAAGCCGTTCGTGGTCAGGATTAGTACGTAACTAAACCTATTATAATCAGTTAAGTAGAATAGATTTAGGCTACTTAACTGATTACGTCTTCTAATGAAGTATAAGCCTCCATCCCGCATGTCAATAATATCACCTCTATCATGCTGAAATGCAGTTACCATTAGATATAAAGCTCTAATTTTACACTATTAAAATAGAATTATTATCCTAAATTACAAACTTCAAAACACCCCTACAAACCCTACTCAATGTTGTATATATCTCTTTAGTATTCAAATACATATGAAATGAGTTATTACAATAACAAAACCAAAAAAGCTAATAAAAACAAAAGATTACTACTATTATTCCGCTCGACCGCAGTGGTCGATATAACTAAAATTATCGGAATATTACAGTGAAAAAAACAATTATAGCGCTAAGCACTTTAGCATTAGCTTCAACTTCAGTTTCTGCATTTGATCTTAACCCAGAGTTTTTTGTTGGTGGTGGTGTTGGTTATCACCATGCAAAATTTGAAAGTAAATACTCTGAAGTTTACGAGAGTGATAGTTGGTCAGGTAAAGAGTCGAATACAGCAAAAGGAGCGGCTTTCAGCGTACGCACAGGCGCTTACTTAACACCAAACCATCGTGTAACGTTAACTGCAAACTTTACAGGTGACAATGAGCTTTACTCAGACAGTGATGAATATGGGAAATATACTGAAAACCTAAAGCAGTCAGAATACCTAGCATCATACGATTACTTACACTACCTGAATGCTGAGTTTGCACTATTTGCAGGTGCTACAGCAGGTGTTGTACAAAACACTTTGACGTTTGAAGACAAATACAACGGGGAAACTTCAAAAGATAAATACAAAGAAACTGACTTCACATATGGCCTTCAGGTAGGCGCTCAATACAAGATCAATGCAAACTGGTCTGCAGATCTTCAATACCGTCATATGTTTGAATCAACCTCAGTTTCTCAATCAGAGTCTTGGGACAACGGTTACTACAAAGACACGCATACAGTGAAAAACCACGGTGAATTAACGTTGAGCGTAGATTACCGTTTCTAATTTCCGCTAATGCTTCGCCCTAGAATAAGAAAAGCCGCTCAAATGAGCGGCTTTTTTAGATCTTATGACGACCGAGTAAGGAGTGCGAAAGCGTGGTGCCATCCACCAGCTCTAGCTCACCACCAACGGGAACACCATGAGCGATACGGCTTGCGTTCACTTCATGGGCATTACATAGCTCAGCAATGTAGTGCGCTGTCGCTTCCCCTTCAACTGTCGGGTTGGTCGCTAGGATTACTTCAGAGATATCACCACGGCGTAAGCGGTAGTCCAGAACATCGAGACCGATATCACTTGGACCAATACCATCAAGTGGTGAAAGGTGACCCATAAGCACAAAGTAACGACCAGAATATTGGCCTGTTGCTTCGATAGCTGCAATGTCTGCTGGGCTCTCTACTACACAGATTTGACCATTTTCCTGACGTTTAGGATTGGTACAAATGTGGCAGGTATCTTCTTCAGTAAAAGTACGGCACTCATTACAGTGACCAATTTCGGTCATTGCTTGGCTAAGAGCTTCAGCCAACTGTAGGCCGCCTTTTCTATCGCGCTGTAACAAATGAAAGGCCATACGCTGCGCCGACTTAGGGCCAACCCCAGGTAGACAACGTAAGGCCTCCATCAAATGCTCCAGCATATGACTGGTACGCATATTTAACCGTTCTAATTTTCAAGTAACGGTTTACTCAAGATAAACCGCAGCTTGAATAAACCCCTAGAAATAGTTTCTTAGAAAGGCATCTTCATACCTGGTGGAAGTTGCATTCCGCCAGTTACGCTAGCCATTTTCTCTTTTTGAGTTTCTTCAACGCGACGAGCCGCATCGTTGAAAGCAGCAGCGATAAGATCTTCAAGCATCTCTTTATCGTCTTCCATTAGGCTTTCATCGATATCAACACGGCGAACGCTGTGGCTACCAGTGATCGTTACTTTTACAAGGCCAGCACCTGACTCACCTGTAACTTCCATATTTGCGATTTCTTCTTGAAGCTTTTGCATGCGCTCTTGCATTTGCTGGGCTTGCTTCATCATGTTGCCCATACCGCCTTTACCAAACATGTTAATACTCTCTGGTCTAATTGGTTTATTAAAATTAATTAAGCTATACGAGCTTAAATGGGGGTTAAGCCAGTGCGATTCAACCCCTCGATGTTCAGTTCTCAGATTTGCTTATCTGGGATGATATGCAAGTCACTAAACGAGAAAGTACTCTAGATAGGACGAACGCTGTCTCTGTCGAGTTCTGCAGCAAAACGTCTTTCGATAAACTGTACGTTGGCATCGTTTTCCAAACTGGTAAACGCGTCTTTCAACTTACCTTGGTACAACCTTTCTCGTAATTCTAGTGGCGTTTCTCCACCATCACCGATTTCAACACTCAAATGACACTCTTCTCCGAGCACAGTATTGAGCGACTGTAATAACTCGCTCTGTGCACGGTCCGTATTCAAGTGAGCTTGGCTCGCTCTTAACGTTAAAGTGATTGATGTGTCGTTTTTAGCAAACACTGAGTTCAATGCTAACTGTTCAACAAGCTTGGCTGTCTCTAGCTTTTGAATCGTGGCAGACCATTCATCTTGAGCAATCGATTCTTGAAGCAATTTATCGACCATTTCTGGTGTCTTAATATGCTCTAACGCACGCTTGATCTGAGTAGGTGTAAGCTCTTTGCTCACCTCTTTCACTACAGGTTTAGACGGTTTCCAGCGATAAGGTTCATTATCATTGGTTACCTTTTCTGCAGAAGAGGCAGATAAAGAAGCTGGCGACACCCGCTCAGAGCCACCGTGTTGCTGAGCAACTCGGTCAAGAACTGAAGTTTTAGCTGGTGTCGCTTTAGCCTTTTTTGGCGCTGAACCTTTGTTTTCCGGTGCTGCGCTGCCTCTGCGTTGAGAACGCAATTGGTGGCGTAAACCACTGACAGGCGAAGCCGGACGTTCTGATTGTCCTTGCGGAGCAGCAGAAGCAGGTGGCGCTGAAGGTGCAGCGTTTTGTGTCTGAGCCGGCGCTTGATTCTGATAATTCGATTGTTGAGGCTGCTCTGCACCGTAGCCAGGACGTTCGTCATAAGTTGGTGGCGCATCATACTGACTTTGCGGGTAATCCTGCTCAGGGTAACCTTGGTTGCCTGAATGGTCAGCGTAACCTTGCGAATCTGAATACTGTGCTGGATTCTGCTGCTGCGGAACCTGTTGTACCGATTGCTGCTGCATAGCTTGCTGTTGAGGCGCCTCTTGTTGCATCTGAGGCTGTCTCGGAGCTGCCATTGGTGCAGGTTGGCTCACAGGTTGAGCAACGCTCTGAGCTTGAGCTGCTGGTGCAGGAGCAGTGCTTGTCGACTGAGTCGAGATTGCTGTTGCAACCGTTTGTTCAGTAGGTCTAAAGGCCAACATGCGTAAAACTACCATCTCAATACCAACACGAGCGGTTGGCGACAACGGTAAGTCTTCACGACCTTTCAACACGATCTGGTAGCAAAGCTGAATGTCTTGAGGGCTTAGTGCCTTGCTCAACAGTTCTAGCTTCTCAGCATCCGGCTGTGTTTTATCTAATGTTGACGGCAGAGCTTGGAACATCGCCAAACGATGCAGTTGAGTCGCAAGCTGATTCAACAAACCATCCCACTCTACACCATTCTCAGCAAGGTTTTGAATACAGGCCATTGCCACTTGAGGCTGCTTACTGCTGATCGCTTCAAGCAAGTGAATGGCTTGGTCGGTGTCTAGCGTACCGAGCATGTGAGCCACGGTGTCTGTCACGACATTACCGTTGCCTAATGCGATAGCTTGATCCGTTAAACTCAGAGCATCACGCATACTGCCGTCAGCAGCATGAGCGATCATCCCAAGCGCACGAGATTCAGACGTCACACTCTCTTGTTCAAGAATGTGGTCAAGCTGTTCGTGAATATTATCAACGCTGATCGGCTTAAGATGAAACTGCAGACAACGCGACAAAATCGTCACAGGAAGCTTTTGTGGATCGGTCGTTGCGAGCAAGAATTTCACATACTCAGGCGGCTCTTCTAACGTTTTTAGAAGCGCGTTGAAACTGTGCCTAGAAAGCATGTGTACTTCATCGATAAGGTAAACCTTGAAGCGACCACGTGCTGGCTTGTACTGAACATTGTCCAGAAGCTCGCGGGTATCTTCTACCTTTGTACGTGATGCCGCATCGATCTCTAGCAGGTCAACAAAGCGACCTTCGTCGATCTCTTTACAGGTTGCACATTCACCACAAGGGGTTGAGGTAATGCCTGTTTCACAGTTGAGTCCCTTAGCAAACAAACGGCCGATGGTTGTTTTACCAACACCTCGTGTACCGCTGAACAGGTATGCATGGTGCAACCTATTCTGGCTAAGGGCATTCTCTAATGCTGTTAAAACATGGGCTTGACCAACCACTTCTTTGAATTTGGTTGGTCGCCATTTTCGCGCTAACGCAAGATAGCTCATGAATAATTCCGAAAAGGATTAGTGACCGTCGAATTCGCAGATGCTAAACACTTCTAGACCTAAGCCTTGTAAGCGCTTGTCACCACCGATTTCTGGAAGGTTAATAACAAATGCAGCGTGTTCTACCACACCACCTAGCTGACGAATCAACTTTGTTGTTGCTTCAATCGTACCGCCCGTTGCTAGCAAATCATCAACCATCAACACTTTGTCGCCTTCAACGATAGCGTCAGTATGAATTTCTAGTGTATCTGTGCCGTACTCAAGTTCATAAGATTGTGCCACAGTTTCACGAGGCAGTTTGCCAGGTTTACGAACAGGAATGAAACCAACACCTAGCTCTAGTGCCAAAGGCGCACCAAATAAGAAACCACGAGCTTCAGTACCAACGATCTTAGTAAAGCCCATGTCCTTGTATGTTTCCGCTAACAAGTCGATTGTCGCTTTGTAAGCCGCTGGGTCTTCCATCAAGCTTGTTACGTCACGGAACAAAATACCCGCTTTAGGGTAATCAGGAATGCTTTTGATGCTTGCTTTGATCAGAGAGATTTTTTCTGTGTTCATAATCTTATGCACTTCATTAGGCCGCTTTCCAAACTCTGGTTAACGAATCAAACATCAACGCTTGGAATTAAGGAAAGGTACGATTGGTATTCATTGCAACGAGAGTCATAACTCTGATTGCTGAAATAATAAACGCCCGCTATACAAGCAGGCACACTGGCTTAATGGTAGTGATTTTCTTTGCTGTCAGCAACCAACTCATGGGTTGGAAGTCGCATAAACCATGTGAGAAGAATAACAAGTACACAAATTAGGAAAGCCTTGACCCAAATGATAGGGGCAAAGTAGATGGATAACGCAAAACTCAACAAGATAAAGAATACGCCACGCGTTTTAACTTGTTTGGTTACGGCACCATGTTGGTACCAATTGTTCAGTAAAGGACCCAGCGTTTTATGCTCGTGCATCCATTTGTGAACTTTCGGATTACTTCGCATGAAGCATGCGCTAGCAAGAAGGAGAAAAGGTGTGGTTGGCAGAACAGGTAAAACTATCCCTAGAACTGCGAGAAATATGCAAAGGCCACCAGCTATATTCAGGCTTAAAACTCGAACGCTAATTGTGACCTCCTTGAGTCAGCTATCACCAATCGGCAATGAAAGCTTAACTAGAATGTTGCGTAACCATTGAATACTCGGATCAACGTAAGTGTTGCTGGTAGCAATGGAATCATTAAAAATGCGGCTAGAAAGCCTAAAAAGTAGAATACATTAAACGGGTCTTGAAAGTCTTTGTTATCTGCCATGATTGCTTCTTGTTTTTGTTAGTAAAGGTAAGTATCTGGCGAACCAAACCCGCTTTGCTAAATCGATATTTAACAAAAAAGGCATAGCCACACCATTTGCGCAACTATACCTTAATCAATTATTCACAAAAACCGAGGAAATATAGGGTTAATCGGTAGACCCTTGGTGTATGTCTAAACTAAAACTCGCTGCTCCAAGCAAGCTTAATGAAAGTTGGCAGCCTTGCTCAATCGGCAAGTCTCTCGTAATGAAATTCTTCTTACAGTTTTCACCTAAGCGTTCACCTGCGGCAATGTGTTGATTCATCTCACCATTCGACCAACGTCCATCTAAACCAGCAGGCAAAATAGAGATGGTACCCTCAGCAAGATTGGCGACACCAAACAAAGCATTAACGGGCGTGGCGCATTTCGAACACTCAATCCCCTTCTCTAAAATCTCGGCAATATCTTTGAGATCAACATTAAAATCTTTTCGATTTCTTATGTAATCGTGGAATAAGGCTCTCACCAGCAGTGTTGACGCTGAACTACCATTATCAGAAGAAGACGAATCGACGAGGTAAAAGGCAAATTGCCCATTCATCATCCAAGCGTAATCAAACACGAGTGGCATCATCTCTGTTGATTGCAGCAGTCGGTAACTACAACGCCACGAGCCTTGTCTTGTGTCTTTTTCGGGAAGCAAGGCATGCAATAAGTCTTTTGCCGCGCTCGGGTTATCTTGTAGGTAATTAAGGTGCCAATGCAGCTCTTGATCTTCGGGGATCTCTCCTCCGTCATCCACACAGAACCATTGGCTTGAAAAATCTCGTTGATCTGAAATATTGTCGAATGAATCTTTTAGCGTATTCGCTATCGCACTTCCTAAGTGACCGTGATCCTCTAGAGGTTTTGCCAAAAAGTCTTTAATACCAAATCGCAATGCTTTCGCCACATCAGACATGTCGTCGGTAGCAGACACGACGATCATAGGCAGTGACGGATATTCTAAACTGAGCTCTTCTACAAGCTCGATGCCGTCCAGGATCGGCATTGATAAGTCACACACAATTAAATCTGGTGCTGAGTCTCTAAGCTTTTGCAGAGCGTCCAGCCCATTTTCAGCCTCAACCACTTTATAACCAATCTTGTCTAAATACGCGCTGGTTATACGGCGAAAAATAGGATCATCATCAACCAACATTACGCATTTTTGGTTAATTACTTCCTGAGCCGAGGTCATTACTGGCTGACTGTGAGTTTTGTACATAATCTATAACCTCACAAAACTAAGTCGAATTATTATTGTTATCTGTTCTAAGAACTAATATAAAACTTAGTAATAAAATGCTAAATACACAAATTTGCACTCTTTACTGGTAATTCGTGACGAGGGTTGGAATACTTGTAAATAATGCAACGAGTTGACGTAACGCAAACATTGATCTCACTGTTACGTATAAATTAGATGAGATTGTAAACAAATGTGTCTGGATTTATGAAATTAGATGATTTAAACCTCTTTCGACTCGTCGTTGAAAATGGGAGCTACACCGCAACATCGCGCAAGACTATGATTCCGGTTGCGACCATTACACGACGCATCCAAGCCTTAGAAGACTCACTGAACCTGAGACTTCTCAATAGACACGCGCGTAAACTCTCTTTAACTGAGGCTGGCGAACGTTTTTTCAATGAATGCTCTCCGCTATTGCAACGTCTCTCTTCTACTGCAGAAGAGCTCACGGACGTGTGTAAAGGAGCTTCCGGTAAGATTCGTATTACGGCCCCCTCCAACCTGACCAAACGCATGATGATGCCAATGTTCAGCGACTTCATGACTCAATACCCAGATATTAATATTGAGTTGATGATGAACAACCAAGCCGATCAGCTTGATCCAACCGAGTGGGACGTGATTTTCCGCGTCGGCCCACAACGTGACTCAAGCCTAATCGCAAGAAAGATCAGTGAAGTAAAAGACATTCTTATTGCTAGCCCTGAGTACTTAGCGAAGAACCCGGCACCAAGCCATGCAGAAGAGCTGGCTAACCACTCTCTTCTAAAAGGCTACCCTCTGATTAAGTGGCAGCTGAGCAATTCGAATGAAGAGACAGTGGTGAACAGCGAGAAAGGCCGTTTCAATGCGAACGCGCTTAATGTTGTGAGACAAGCATGTTCTGAAGGCCTAGGTATCACCCTGATGCCTGACGTGATGATTCGTGAATACATTGAAGATGGCAGCTTAGTGCAAGTCCTAGAAGACTGGAGCGCTAACCCTCGTGATATTTACATGCTTTATAACCACAAAGACCACCTACCAGAGAAAGTTAGATTGTTTATTGATTTTGTGATCGCGTACCACATTCATTAGATTAATCCCCTATCTCAAAAACAAAAAAACCAGAGCCGATGCTCTGGTTTTTTATATTTTCAATACTAACGAAAACTAAGCGCCTTCGTTGTGTAGCTCTAAGTTCGCTAGATCTTGTTGAATCTCACGTTGAACCTTTGAGTCGTCGTTACGCAAAGAGTCTAGGAAATCTAGGTACGCTTGGTCAATATCGCCCGTTACATACTCACCGTTAAATACCGAAGTATCAAAACGAGAGATGTCTTGGTTACCCATACCTACTGCAGAGATTAAGTCTGGTAGCGTTTGGAAGATCAAAGCGTCTGCGCCAATCTGCTTACAAATCGTTTCGTTGTCACGACCATGAGCAATCAGCTCAGTTGCGCTCGGCATATCGATACCGTAAACGTTAGGGAAGCGAACCTCTGGAGCTGCTGAAACCATGAACACTTTGTTAGCACCCGAATCACGAGCCATCTCAATGATTTGCTCTGATGTGGTACCGCGAACGATAGAGTCATCAACCAATAGAACGTTCTTATCTTTAAACTCAGAACGGATTGCATTCAGCTTACGACGAACTGACTTCTTACGTTGTTGTTGACCAGGCATGATGAACGTACGGCCAACATAACGGTTTTTCACGAAACCTTGACGGTATGGCTTATTGATCGCTTGAGCGATGCGTAGCGCAATATCGTTCGATGTTTCAGGAATTGGGATAACCACATCAATGTCTAAGTCTGCATACTCTTCTTTAATACGCTTACCTAGCATCTCACCCATCTCAACGCGTGCGCTGTAAACCGAGATTTTGTCGATGAATGAATCTGGGCGGGCAAAGTATACAAACTCAAAGATACATGGGTTTAGTTGTGGGTTGTCTGCACATTGCTTAGTGAAAAGTTCACCGTCGAACGTTGCGTAGATAGCTTCACCCGGTGCTACGTCGCGCATGAAATCAAAACCAACAGCATCAAGTGCTACTGATTCAGATGCAACCATGTACTCTGTTTTACCATTAACTTCACGCTTACCAAGACACAGTGGACGAATACCATGTGGGTCACGGAATGCGATCATACCGTGGCCGATGATCATTGCCGTTACTGCGTAAGCACCACGAATCGTACGGTGTACATTAGATACAGCACGGAAAACGTCATCAGAAGTCACGTTACCTTTAACGGTATCGATCTCATGAGCCAATACGTTCAGTAGAACTTCAGAATCAGAGGTTGTGTTTACATGGCGACGATCTTTCTCGAACAACTTCTCACGAACTTCGTTTGCATTCGTTAGGTTGCCGTTGTGAGCCAATGTGATGCCAAAAGGCGAGTTTACGTAGAAAGGCTGAGCTTCCGACGCGCTTGAGCTACCTGCTGTCGGGTAACGAACATGGCCAATACCAACGTTACCTTGGAGGCGTTGCATGTGTTTTGCTTCAAAAACATCTTTTACTAAACCGTTCGCCTTACGCAGACGGAAACGATTGCTTTCTATGGTACAAATACCAGCGGCATCTTGGCCACGATGCTGCAATACCGTTAAAGCGTCATAAATAGACTGGTTTACAGGTGTTGAACCCACGATTCCAACAATACCACACATGTCCTAATCCTCGATTTTTCGACATTAACTGGCGCTAGAGCGCGCCAGATAAGAAACTAGATGTTGCTTGTAAATGCTCGAAGAACGGCGCAATGATTCGACTAAATTCCGGAACCAACTGCGAATTCTTCCACCACTCAGAACTTGGGAATGCAGTAAACGCATCCATGAAAAACAACACTGCAGAAACAATCAAAACACCACGTAAGCCACCAAAGACGACACCGAGGATTCTGTCTGTACCTGACAGGCCTGTTTTCTGAACTAGCTGACCGATGACATAGTTAACTAAGGCACCAACAACTAACGTTGCAACAAACAATGCTGCTATCGCAGTTCCGTTTCGAAACATCTCATCTTCGATATTGGTGAAGTACATCGCTAATTTAGCGTAGTACTGGCTAGCAATGAAAAATGCTCCAAACCAAATTACGAGTGACAAGGCTTCTTTAGCGAAACCACGAACTAAACTGATCACGGCAGAGAAGCCGATCACGCCTAAAATGACAAAATCTAACCAATTCATGAATTCTTCATCTTAAGTTGGCGCGCATTTTAACAGAAAAAATGCTGACGCAAACGTTTTCTTATGGATTTAACGGTTTAAATTTGAGCAATTGGCCTTTTGAACCCGTAATTTTTTCTAATTCCTTAATTTGTCGCTCAAGTTTGGATTTAGACACATCCGGGCCAATAATTACTCGCGTAAAAGTTTTTTCTTGCTTGGTGTGAGCTTGGTAACCACGCTTCTGCAAATCTTTAACAACGTTTTTTGCGTTGTCAGCATTCTTTAAAGCCATCAATTGAATGATCCAAGCGCTGTCTTGGTATTCATTTTTTTCTGGTACCGGCTTAACCACTACTGCCACTTTGTCTGCTTCTTTTTCAGAAGCCGACGCCGTTTGCGTATCTGAATTATCATCAACACCGCTTTCGACCACTCGCTCGACCGGAGAGTCCGGTAACGCTATCTGATCTTCAACGGGATCGAGTACTTCAAACACTTCAACATTACTATCAAGCTCTGGCTTAATCGGAATGCTTGCAAACTCTTCTTTATAGTGGAGCTTCTTACCATCGAGCACATCTGGCAATACAATCACGCCAATGGCCACTAAAATGATGGTGCCGACTAATCGGCTTTGGAATTTACTTGCCATTTAGTTTCCTTTTTTCTGCCAATGCTCCAAGACTTCGCCTACGGTATGGAAAGAACCGACCACCAACACAACATCGTCGCCTTGAACAGAAGCTAAAGCCGCTTCAAACGCTGAGACAGGGTTTGAATACTGCTCTACTCCTTCAGGTAGGCTTTTACACAATTCAGCGGCTGTTGCCGCACGTGGGCCTTGCAATGATGCTGGGTACCAATGTGTTGTGATAGGTGCTAATACTTCCAATGTCGCTGGAATATCTTTGTCATGAAGCATAGCGACTACAACGTGTAAATTTTTTCCTGCGTATTGCTTCGTTACTTGCTGTGCAAAGTATTCGGCTGAATGTGGGTTGTGTGCCACATCAAGAACAATCACAGGTTGATCGCTAATTTGCTGCATACGCCCAGGAAGCTGTGCGTTCTTCATACCATTAACGACATTCACATCACTGATGCTAAGTTCTGAAGTGCCTAATGCCATCAACGCGGTTGCTGCGTTTGGTAGCGGTAGGCTTGGAATAGGTAGAGATTCTAATTGGAATGCACCGCTACGCCAGTTCCAAGTGTCGCCATCCACATCGTAGGTGTATTGAATACCAACTTGATAGAACTCAGCCTTAATATCATCAGCGTGCGCTGCAACCGTAGCCGGTGGCTTAGGTTGACCACAGATAGCTGGCTTACCACTACGATAAATACCTGCTTTCTCAAAGCCAATCACATTAATATCATCACCAAGCCAATCAACGTGGTCGACAGCCAAGCTCGTAATCACAGACACGTCATGATCAACGATATTCGTTGCATCTAAACGACCGCCTAGCCCTACTTCCAATAGCACGACATCTACCGCTTCCGTTTGAAATGCGCGTAACGCGGCTAAAGTGCCGTATTCGAAAAAGCTAAGACTGATTTCACCACGTTCTTTCTCAATGAAATCGAAAGACTGAACCATCTTCTCATCAGAGAGATCTTGGCCATTGATACGAACACGTTCGTTATAGCGAATTAAGTGAGGAGAGCTGTATACACCAACAGAATAACCAGCATCCAATAGAATCGCTTCCATCAGGGCACACGTTGAGCCTTTGCCATTAGTTCCGGCAACAGTAATAACGTGTTGAGCAGGTTTGGTGAGGTTTGCCTTAGAGGCGACGGCCTGAACTCGGTCTAATCCAAGATCAATAGCACTGGTGTGGATGTTTGATAAATAATCAAGCCACATCTCCAAAGAGGATGTGGCTTGAGGAATAGGTTGTTGACTCATCTAACTCATAACCATAATAAAGTTGGTTTGTTAGAAGGTACTTTACCCTTTTTCTGGCGCTTCTGGTACTTCATAAGTAGCTTCATTCGGTGAATCGTTCACAGAAACTACTAATGGTGAAGGCTGGTTGGTCATTTTAGCAACAAGGCTTGCAACACGCTGACGCATCTCACGACGGTCAACGATCATGTCGATAGCACCGTGTTCTAATAGGAACTCACTGCGTTGGAAACCTTCAGGAAGGTCTTCACGTACAGTTTGCTCGATTACACGACGTCCAGCGAAACCGATCAGTGCTTTTGGCTCACCAATGTTGATATCGCCAAGCATTGCCAAACTTGCAGAAACACCACCCATTGTTGGATCAGTCATTACTGATACAAACGGTAGGCCTTTCGCAGATAAACGCTCTAGAGCAGCACTGGTTTTTGCCATTTGCATTAGAGACATCAATGCCTCTTGCATACGCGCACCACCACTTGCAGAGAAACAAACTAAACCACAGTTGTTTTCAATTGCAGCATCAACCGCTTTCACAAAACGAGCACCTACAACAGAACCCATTGATCCGCCCATGAATGAGAATTCAAAAGCACACGCTACGATAGGTAAACCAAGCAGTTCGCCCTTCATTGCTACTAGTGCGTCTGTCTCACCACTGTTTTTCTGTGCAGCAGAGATACGTTCTTTGTAACGCTTAGAATCTTTAAATTTCAGCTTATCTTGTGGCTCAAGATCAGTACCTAGTTCAACACGCTCACCTTTGTCTAGGAATGTATCCAGACGACGACGTGCTTTCATGCGCATGTGATGATCACATTTTGGACATACTTCTAGGTTACGCTCTAGCTCAGCATGGTAAAGAACCTGCTCACAAGAAGTACATTTAGTCCAAACACCCTCAGGGATAGACGCTTTACGAGATGTTACGATGTTGCTTTTTTCTAGAATCTTTTCAAGCCAACTCATGGAAGACCTTTTTGTTTCGATTCTTCCGCTTGATTGCGAAAGAAATAAATTTGGGAATTATGCGTGGGAATTAAAGCACATAAAACAGCGACTGTAGATAAAAAACTGGTTGTACCTATTTTCTGGGACTATCTTACGCACTAAACCGTAATAATTTTTGAACCTAAGTCTCACATTTAGTTCAAATTATCCGGTAAAAATAGAGGGCCAATTGGCTCTCGTGGTAGTTCAAAATGTTCAGGATAATCAACGTCCACCAGATACAAGCCTTCCGCTTTTGCAGTCGCACCTGCCACTTTTCGATCTTTGGCCTCTAAAAGCCACTGGATCCACTCTGGTTTCTGCTCACCTTTACCTACCGCAATAAGGCTACCAGTAATATTCCTCACCATATGGTGAACAAACGCATTCGCTTTAATGTCGATCACTATGTAGTGTCCATGACGAGTCACGTTTAAGTGAATCATGTTTCTCCATGGGCTACGGGATTGACAGTGTGTCGCTCTGAATGAAGTGAAGTCGTTCTCGCCTAACAAGTACTGACCCGCTTCATGCATTTTTTTCTCATCCAGATGACCATGATAATGGCTCACGCCTGAATTCAGAATGCCTGGGCGTAGTGCATGGTTAAAAATAATGTAGCGGTAACGGCGCGCAGTCGCTGAAAAACGAGCATGGAAGTCCTCATTCACTTCTGTGGCCCAACGAACCGCAATATCTTTTGGCATGTTGGCATTCGCGCCCATTGTCCATGCCACCATTTTACGATCGACATTAGTTTCAAAGTGAACGACTTGTCCCGTACCGTGAACACCGGCATCTGTGCGCCCTGCGCACATAACTTCTACTGGGTGATTCGCGACAACTGAAAGAGCCTTTTCCAATTCTTCTTGGACACTTTTCACGTCTCGTTGGCGCTGCCAACCAAAGTAGTGGGTACCGTTATATTCAATACCTAAAGCAATTTTCATGTTCTTGTTCTCTTTGAAAATGGGCGAGAAGTATATACGGAAATGAGTGCTAGCCCAAATAGGATGGGGCTAAAACTTCAATAAACCATCACCATCGGCCTAGGCGAGCTTTGAGAAGCCAAATAAAACGACGACTCTTAACCTCAGCTAAAACAAAGGGTAGCCAATGCTACCCTTTTCGTTTCGTTGAGCTTATCGACCGTTTAACGTGTCGATGAGATTCTTGGCCTCGCGGCGAATGTCATCACTTCCGTCAACAATCGCCTCTTCTAGCAGCTTAATCGCTCCTTGAGGATCACTCATCTCGATGTAGATTTTAGCCAAATCAAGCTTACCTGCAGCCTCTGCATTGCTATCGACATCATAGTTGCCAATATCGCCGATCACATCTGGGAATTCATTTAGGCCAACATCCAGCTTCAATTCTTCATCATCTGGATTAATGACCTCTTCGCCTTCTTGCTCGACTTGCGCCATCAGTTCATCAATCGTCATGTATTGTTTATCACGACCATTGCCTGATTCGGTTAAGTTATCTTGCTGCCCCCAATTCTCTTCTTTGATTTTTGGTTCGGCTTGTTGCTCTGCCGATGCCCAAATTTCTTGTTGATCATCAGGTACGTCATTGTGCATGCTCGATTGCTGTTCTGGCGCTAAATTAAAGCCTTTCCAGTCTTCGCCGCCCACTTCAAGCATTGCATCAATGTCTAGCCCTGCGCTATCAATCGATGTTGCATCAAGAGGTTTGTCGAACATGTTATCGACAGAGTCTTGAACGTCTTCCGAAAGCAACTCAGCCAGTGCTGTCTCATCAAAATCATCAAAGCCTTCTAGTGGTTCGTCTTGAACCGCCGTTGGCGCTGAGTTTGACTCTACTGGCGCTAGGTCTAATTCTGAGAGTGCACTCGATGATACCTCTGGCTGCGTAAAACCAGCCAATTCAGACTCTTCCACATCCGATAAATCATCAGCATGACTGAAGCTTTGCGGGTTTGAGAACAAATCGTGCAATGCATCTTGCTCTTCACCTTGTGGGCTGAAAGAGGTTAGCGGTGTTGGCTTCTCAGCAAACGCATCAGAGATGGCTTCATCTTCACCGTACTCTGGTAAATCAAGCTCATCGAACTCTACACCTTCATCTTCTGCTACAGGCTCAGCACTGCTTTGCTCAATATCGTCTAAGACAGAATCAGCTTTCGCACTCTCTTCATCGTATTCAGGCAGATCAAGGTCATCGAATTCGAACTTCTCTGTGCCATCAGACAAGTCTTGCTCTAGCTGTGCTTCATCCGGCTCACTCACCACTTCAGCTAATGCATCTTCTTCACCGAATTCTGGTAGCTCAAAATCATCAAACGAGAACTCTTCTTCGCTTTCTGGTTTCGCAGTGTCAGCCTGTGGTGCAGCATCTAGCTGAGGCTCAGCGGTTGGTTGCGATTCAACACTTGGTTGAGAATCAATAGCTGGCGTTACTGGTTCTGATGTTAATTCAGCATCAGCTTCTGCTAGTGCATCTTCTTCACTAAATTCTGGCAACTCAAAGTCATCGAACGAAAATTCTTCGTCGTCTTGAACCTGAGCGTCAGTTTTAGGTTCAACATCTAATTGGGGCTCAACAGCAGACACTGCTAGTTCTGGTGTTGCTTCAGCATCAGCGTCTGCCAGTGCGTCTTCTTCACCGAACTCTGGCAGTTCAAAGTCATCAAACGAGATCTCTTCGTCGCTTTCTTGTTCCGCTATTTCTGCTTGTGGTGCATCAGCTTCTGCCAGTGCATCTTCTTCACCAAACTCTGGTAATTCGAAGTCATCAAACGAAAATTCTTCTTCGCTTTCTTGTTCTGCTACTTCCGCTTGCGGTGTCGCTTCAACTTGCGGTTCAGCGTCTAATTTAGGTTCAACAACAGGTGCTACAGACTCTGGTGTTACGTCATTTTCTGTTGATGCTTCTGGTGCAGACGTCTCATCTTCAATCAGCCAATCGTCGTCTTCTGGTACGCCGAATTCATTTGGAATGATTTCTGGCATATTTGCGGCACGAACTGGCTCTGGCTCTGGCTCTGGCTCTGGCTCTGGCTCTGGCTCTGGCTCTGGCTCTGGCTCTGGCAAGGATTCAACGACATCTTCAAATTCATCGCTACCTTGAATTTTCGGCTCAAAGTCGAAATCAGAGTCGATGTTAGCTGGAGACTCTACATCGTCGATCGCTTCTGCTAACCAATCTTCAACCGTCTCTTCTTCATCTTCCGAGATATCACTCAGTGACGCTGGTGAAGCTTGGTTTTCAAAGCTAGGCGCGATTTCTTCGTGACTGTCTGGTGTATCTGTTGCTGTCGGCTCAAGCGCTTCTTGTTCTAACTCAGCGAAAGCGGGCTCTTCAAAATCAGAGTTTTCAGATAACAGCGAATCAATATCCAGTTCGTTATCTTCAACAGACGGTTCTGCTTGTTCCGGTAATGAATCTAAAATATCCGAACTTGATGTTTGTTCTGAGTCCGCAGCCTTTTCGCTTGGAGCTTCAACTGGCTCTTCAATCGCTTCCAATAAATCACTGTCATCAGACGTCATCAATTCATCAATCAACGCTTCGTCTGTAGTTTCTAGTGAATCATCAAGCAGCGCATCTGTTGCTGGTGCTACACCAAATAGATCATCGATAAAGTCATCACGATTAAAGGCTTCATCATTCTGTGGCTTAACATCATCGCTTTCTGGCTCAGAGCTGTTTTGCGTCTGTTTTGAATCTAATAGCTCATCGTTAATTTGCTCAGGTTGTGATGTTTCACTAACGTCCTCAGCTTGCTCTGGTTCGACTTCAGAAGGCTCTAACGGTAATGGAGTAGTCTCTGCGTCTGGGTGTTTAACAGGCTCATCGCTGACTTTGTCAAAATCAAAGGCCGCGTCTAACTCTTTATCAAACGTCTGCTCTTCTGATTCAAGCTCGTCTTCAATGCCGCTTGTGAGTAGATCATCAAACGGGTCTATAGACTCCGTGCCCTTCTCGCTCGCTTCATCTGTTGATGCATCATCAGCTAACAATTCGCTATCAAGGAAATCATCAAGCAGATCGGTGCTATCTGCATCGAGTTCAAAGTCATCATCGTCAGAATCACCGATCAGCTCATCTAAAGTTTCCGTGCTATCTTCGGCAATGCTTAGCTCATCGTCCGTCGATAGGCCAGAAAGCTCTTCCAGTTCAGACAGAGAATCAAAACCAAGAGGTTCGCTTTCAGACTCATCATCCGAATCGTCCCCTAGCATCTCATCAAGAAGATCTGTTGAGTTACTTAGGTCAACGTCATCGCCTGCCAGTTGCTCATCAAGCAGATCAACACTGTCTTGAGTTTCTTCGTCTACGATTGGCTTATCAAACTGAGACAGGATGTTTTCGATATCATCATCCGATGCCAAACCGCTGTTCAAATCTTTGGTAACTTCGTCGTCGCCATCAAGATTGAAAGGGTCGTTTAGATCATTTTGAGCGGCAACCTGAGCAAAGATATCATCAATATCGTCTTCTACACTTGGCGCTGCTGATTGTGCTACTGGCTGTGGAGTCTGCTGTTCAGAGATCAGAGTATCGATATCAAAGTCGTCATTGCTCAAATCCGCAGGCTTCGCATCACTCTGTTGCTCTGAGATAAGCGCATCAATGTCGAAGTCATCGGTAGCTGGAGTGGTTCTCGTCGAAGGCGAGTCATTTTGCTCTTCCGAAATCAAAGCATCGATATCGAAGCTATCATCGTCTTCATCATCAAGGGCGAACAGATCGTCTAGCAGAGATTGGTCTAGCTCATTGGAACCTAAATCTTCCGTCTCAGCTTCTTGAGATAGCAGAGCTTCAATGTCGTCAGCAGATATTGAGTTATCATCAGAAAGGTCAAAATCAACATCATCAGAATCTAGAGCACTCTCAGCCGTTTTATCAAGCGCGCGCTCCATCTCTTCAAGGCCAAGCGCCTTCTCTTCACCATTAACACTGATGCCGTTGCTGCTGTCTAAGTCCAGATCATCGAAGTTAGTGTCTAAGTCACCGTTTTCGCCAATGCTGGCAAACGGGTCATCATCTTCACCGTCGAGATTGAAATCGAGATCCGATTCGTCTAAACCTGCAAATACATCGTCTTCTTCAGCCAGTGCTTGATCATCAAACAGCTTATTGGCGTCATCTTCAGTACCAAACAATTCATCATCGAGAGACAACTCGTTATCAAGGTCGTCCATCTCGTCGCCGAGAGTGATAGGTGCAACGCTGCTTGCTTCAGGTTGAATCGGTTGATCTTGCGTAGTTTGTTGTTGGTCATCGTTTTTAGAGCGGCGACCCAATAGCACAACAATGATTAAGCCAAGCAGAAGGCCTGGAATAATCGCCAGAGCAGCCACTAACCAACCGTTAGACAACAGTTGATCCATCGCACTTGGTGCCATTTTTTCAATTTCAGCGTTCTTTCTGCGCTCTTCAGCCAGTAACTTTTCAACTTCACTGCGGATACGGTCTTCATCGCTGAGTTCTGTTTTCAGTACATCCACTTCTGACTGTACATTCGACAGCATTAAGCGAAGTTGATGGTTCTTCTCTTCAAGTGAAAGTAATTCTGTTTCTGAAAGCTCTAGCTGTTTCTCAAGCTTATTCATCTCTTTCGCTGGAGATGATGGAACAAGCGAGGCCGGTTTCTTAGCGGCTTCAGTTGAGCTAGCTTGTTTTGCCGGCGTGGTATTTTTCGAGCCAGTATCCGATTGATTTGACGCTTGCACTGCTTTTGGCTTTGAAGCTGCCGGTTTCGTCGCTGGATCATCAAGCTTCGCTAGGTGCGAGTTCATGATATTGATGGCTTGCTGCGTCGAGCTTGCTCGCGCTTGCTCTAAAGAAGGCACGCGTAGATTGCTAGCAGGCAACAGACTATGGATGTTCTGGTTTTCAAATGCCTGAGGATTTAAGCGATAAATTGCCAACAAGGTCTGTTGGACTGAAACGGAGTTATCCGGACGTAATCTTGAGGCGATAGACCACAGCGTCTCTGAACCACGAGTTGGACCATAGAAACGAGAAGGCTCAGCGCTATTTGACTGCGCTCTTGAGAGAGGTTCTGAAAACGTAGGCGCTGATTGTATTTGGCCATCAGGCCCAACAACTCGAATGGAATCTGCACGAACAACGGAAATCTGAGTCGCAATGATAACGGCAAAAGGCATTAACCACTGCTTGAAAATTTGAAACATAAAAGGCTCAGCTAGGTGCTTAAATTCGGATAAAGTGATGATCTATTAAATATATCGGATAAATGACGTAAAACTATAGAGATGAAAACAAAAAATGTGTTGCAGCGACAATATTCGCAGCAATTTCACACAATTTGGCTAACAATATTTTCAATCGATTAAAAAAGCCCCACTAAAGAGTGAGGCTTGTTTATCAAAGCAGTAAAGCTTAGAAGTAATCGCGAATCAGAACTTCAGCGATTTGCACTGCGTTTGTCGCTGCGCCTTTACGAACGTTATCAGCAACCACCCACATGTTCACGCCGCTGTGATGGCTGATGTCGTTACGAATACGACCAACCATTACGTGGTCTTTACCACCAGCATCACGAACCTGAGTTGGGAAGTCTAAAGCTTGGAAAACTTCAACGCCTTCTGTGTTCTCAAGAAGCTGAACCACTTGCTCTGCACCGATTGGCGCGCGAGTTTCAATGTGTAGAGATTCAGCGTGACCGTAGAATACTGGTACGCGAACACACGTTGGGTTCACTGTTATTGAAGAGTCAGCAAAGATTTTTTGAGTTTCCCAAACCATCTTCATCTCTTCACGCGTGTAGCCGTTCTCAGTAAACTCATCGATTTGAGGAATACAGTTGAACGCGATCTGCTGAGAGAACGCTGAATTTTCAGCTGGCATGCCGTTAAGAAGCTTAGCAGTTTGACCTGCTAGTTCATCGATACCCGGCTTACCTGCACCAGACACAGATTGGTAAGTTGAAACGTTAATACGCTCAAGACCTACTTCATCATGAATTGGTTTTAGTGCTACAACCATTTGGATAGTAGAACAGTTAGGGTTCGCAATGATGTTGCGGTTACGGAACTCAGCAATCGCTTCAGGGTTCACTTCTGGCACAACCAGAGGAACATCATATTCGTAGCGGAAACGTGATGTGTTATCGATAACAACCACACCTTCATCCGCAGCGATTGGAGCCCAACGCTCTGAAAGTTCGCTACCTGCAGAGAAAAACGCAATATGTACTTGAGACCAATCGAAGTCTTCTACGTTTTGTACTTGTATTGTTTTGCCGTTAAAACGGGAAGTTTTGCCTTCACTACGTTCACTTGCTAGTAAGTGCAGTTCACCGACAGGGAATTTACGCTCTTTAAGTACTTCAAGAATGGTTTCACCAACCGCACCAGTCGCACCTAAAATAGCAATATTAAATTCTTGGCTCATTGTTTCTCTCTTTTATAAAGTTGGCTTTACCATAAAACCGAGTTTAGATAACGGCGTTAAATTACAAGATTCGTCGCCCGTTAACTCGACAGCACTGTACTCTCTGCGGTCCCAATATTCTTTACGCATCTTGTCAAAAGAACCCGGCGTAGAGATATTGCGACGGAATAAGGCGTCGTCTTTGCGCACATCATAGATCAACTGAGTCAAATTGTGCAGTGTTGCTTCGTCCCAAGCTCTATCTAATTTCATTTGAGGCACTGGTGCCGTCGGCAGAAGATCGCTTGCATAAGCACGTTGTTCCGTACCTAAAAACTCACAATAGCTGTTGAAGATCATGGTCGTACCGCGCGCTTTGCCCTCTAAACCATAGCCCGCTACGTGAGGCGTTGCGAAAGCAAGCAGTGGAAGTAATTCCATGTCGACTTCAGGTTCAAACTCAAACACATCCAGAACCGCAGTAAAGCCATCTGCTTTTTGTAAACGAGCTTTTAGCGCTTGATTATCCACGACGGGGCCACGAGCGGCATTAATCAGGATTTGATCAGCGCGGAAGTTGTTCAGTACCTGCTCATTAATCAAGTGATGCGTTGGGAACTCACCGGTTTTAGTAATTGGCGTATGCAGCGTGATAACGTCTGATTGCTCAAGCAGTGTCTCTAGCTCAGTAAACTCACGAGTGTCGCCCTCTTGTTGCTTAAGAGGATCGTTAAGCAGAACTTTAATACCAATACCTTCTAGGCATTTCGCTAAGTAGCTGCCCACTTGACCACAACCGATAATGCCGACCGTTTTGTCAAACACAGAGAAGCCTTGTTGCTGCGCAAGTACCATCATTGAACTGAACGCATACTCAGCTACACCGACCTTGTTACAGCCAGGTGCCGCGGTAAAGAAAATGCCACGCTCTTTCATCAACTCTTGGTCGACGTGATCCATACCAGCCGTCGCAGTACCAACAAACTTCAGTTTATTGGCTTTGCTGATCAACGACTCGTTCACCTTGGTGACTGAGCGAATCATTAATGCTTCTACGTCAACTAGGTCGTCAGCAGTAAGTGTGCGACCAGACTTCATTGTCACTTCCCCTAGCTGGCTAAAAAGCGCTTCAGCATAAGGCATATTTTCGTCGATTAAGATTTTCATTGGCGAGTACTTTTGTTGGGGTCTATCGACCTAAATGTGAATTGAAATGATTGTGCAAAATTCCACTCACGGTGTCGAGTAGCAAATGGAATACATTATGATTAAAGGCTTGTTGAGATGAGGATTAGCGACCCTAATCTGACTTTATTATCCAAGCCTAAAACGAAAAATGCCCGATTGAATAAACAATCGGGCAAACATCCAGAACAAAAGGATCCTATCTCGCTCTCCAGGAGACAGAGTCTTGCGTCTGTTCAACCAGTACTAACTAAGTTACTACTGATCAAGCTCTGGAAACCTTTCAACTTTTAAACCTAGATTTTAAATCTATGCTTAAAAAGCTTTGTTCTGTGGTTCATAGCTAACGAGTTACCTGTGCGTGTTGAATCGACACTCGCGTAACCCGTTAACGATTAACCTTTGTATAGCTAACTCAAGCCTGAATTAAGCTTGGTACTTTTTGATTACTAGCGTTGCGTTCGTACCGCCGAAACCAAAGCTGTTAGACATAACCGTAGTTAGCTCTTGCTCGCGAGCTTCAGTTACGATATCTAGGCCAGCAGCTGCTTCGTCTAGGTTAGAAACGTTAATGCTTGGAGCGATGAAGCCGTTGTCTAGCATTAGCGTTGAGTAAATCGCTTCGTGCACGCCAGCAGCACCTAGAGCGTGACCAGTCATCGCTTTCGTTGCAGAAATTGCTGGGCTGTTACCGCCAAATACTTCTTGGATAGCGCCTAGCTCTTTAACGTCACCAACTGGAGTTGAAGTACCGTGAGTGTTCACGTAGTCAAGGCCATCAACGTTTTGCATAGCCATCTTCATACAACGAACCGCGCCTTCACCAGAAGGAGCAACCATGTCGTAGCCATCTGAAGTTGCGCCGTAACCTACGATCTCACCGTAGATTTTTGCGCCACGAGCAACTGCGTGCTCAAGCTCTTCGATTACTAGCATGCCGCCGCCGCCAGAGATAACAAAACCGTCACGGTCTGCATCGTAAGTACGAGAAGCCAGCTCAGGAGTGTCGTTGTACTTAGTAGAAAGTGCGCCCATCGCGTCGAACATCATAGTCAGAGACCAATCTAGTTCTTCACCGCCACCAGCGAATACTACGTCTTGCTTACCCAGTTGGATAAGCTCCATCGCGTGACCAATACAGTGTGCAGATGTTGCACATGCAGAACTCATAGAGTAGTTCACACCACGGATTTTGAAAGGAGTTGCTAGACAAGCAGAAACCGTTGAAGCCATTGTACGTGGAACCATGTATGGACCAACACGCTTAACGCCTTTCTCACGGATGATGTCTACTGCGTTTACTTGGTTAAGTGAAGAAGCACCACCTGAACCCGCAACGATACCCGTACGGTCATTAGATACTTGATCTTCTGTTAAACCAGAATCAGCAATTGCTTGCTCCATTGAAAGATATGCGAATGCCGCCGCATCACCCATAAAGCGCATTTTTTTGCGATCGATATGGTCAGCTGGGTTCATTTTTAGGTTACCCCAAACTTGAGAGCGCAAGCCATTTTCCTTGAACTGCTCTGAAGCGGTAATACCAGATTTACCCTCTTTCAGTGATGCTAAAACTTCTTCGACGTTGTTACCGATACTTGAAACAATACCCATACCGGTGATTACGACTCGTTTCATGTGACATTCCTATAATTCTAAATTCAGCTAGATGATAACTAAGAAGCCTAACAAAAGTGGTCAGCTTTCCTAGAAATTCGTACAATCCCTACCAACATATCGCTTCAAATCACAAAATGATAGATTTTATGACTTCAATTACTAATGCAGAACTGGAATGGAATGAGTCTGGCACGCCAGTTTCAGACCAATTTGACGACGTTTACTTCTCCAATGTTAACGGTTTGGAAGAAACTCGCTACGTCTTTTTAAAGCAAAACCACCTTCCAGAGCGTTGGGTTGAACATCAACAACGTCGTTTTGTCATTGCAGAAACCGGCTTTGGCACAGGTCTTAACTTTCTTGCGGTTTGGCAATGGTTCGATACTTTCCTTAAAGATAACCCTCAAGCTATTACCAAAGAGTTACATTTCATCAGTTTTGAAAAATATCCTTTAAATAAAGAGGATCTCATCAAAGCACATCAATCGTGGCCAGAATTGGCCGAGTATGCGACGCAACTCCAAGAACACTACCCTATCGCCCTGCCGGAATGTCACCGCATTGTGCTGGGTGATGGCGCTATCTCGCTTGATTTATGGTTTGGTGATATCAAAGATTGTATGCCTAACGTCCCTACACCAAAACAAGGCTTAGTGGACGCTTGGTTCCTAGATGGCTTTGCTCCGAGCAAAAACCCAGAGATGTGGAATCAGAACCTGTTCAACGGCATGGCCAAGCTGGCTAAACAAGATTGTAGCTGTGCGACCTTCACCGCAGCTGGTTTTGTTCGTCGTGGTTTGATTGAAGCTGGCTTTGAGATGAAAAAGGTTAAAGGTTTTGGGACTAAGCGTGAAATGATCGCAGGCCGACTGGGCGAAAAACACGCTCACACCAACATCAAACCTTGGTATGGCCTATCAGAGCACAGTGACTCGCAAGACATCGCGATCATTGGTGGTGGTGTTGCGAGTGCAGCACTCGCTAAAACGCTGAGCCGCCGTGGTAAAAACATCACCCTTTATTGCGAGCACCCACAAGCAGCGGGCAATGCTTCAGGCAACAACCAAGGTGCAATTTACCCCTTGTTAAGCGAAGCGACATCGAACGTTTCTCGCGTGTTTGGACCTGGTTTACTGTTTGCTCGTCAGTTCATCAATCAGGCAGCGAAATCTATTCAATTTGATCACAGTTGGTGTGGTGTGAATATTCTGATGTGGGATGAAGGCTCAACCAAAAAGCTCAATCGCATGTTGGAAGGCAATTTCCATACAGATTTGATTCAGCGTCTATCGCCAGAACAAGCGAATGAAAAGATTGGCCTACCGGTTGATAAAGAGAGTGTTTACTTCCCACTAGGTGGTTGGTTAAGCCCTCTACAACTGACACAAGGCTTGATCGAAAAGTTAGAAGAGACCAACCAAGTTAGTGCTCACTATCAGCATCAAGTAACTCAGCTTAAGTGGCTCGAAGTTGAACAACAATGGCAACTTACCATTGAGACACAACAAGGTGAGATTCAAACTAAACATGACCAAGTGGTAGTTGCGAACGGCCACAAGTTCACCCAGTTTGAGCAGACTCAGCCTGTACCTCTAACGCCAGTTAAAGGCCAAGTAAGCCATATTCCGACCACGGAAAACTTGACCAAGTTAAAAACCGTGCTGTGCTTTGATGGTTACCTAACGCCGCAAAACCCCAATAACGGCCACCACTGCATTGGTGCGAACTACGACAAAACCAATATTGACCAAGAGTTTGATATTGAGGTTCAGCAACATAATGGTGAGCGCCTGCACGGATCGCTACCAGACCAAGAGTGGACAAAAGATGTCGATACCAGTGGCAACCTAGCGCGCCAAGGTATCCGCAGCGTAAGCCGTGATCACTTGCCATTTGTCGGCAACGTGGGTGATTTCGAAGCAATTAAAGATCAGTACCAAGACCTGCACAACTTTAACCCACAGCGTGACTCGGTTGATGATGTTCAAACAGTCACAAGCTTCCCTAACTTGTACTGTTTTATCGGGCTGGGTTCGCGCGGTTTAAGCTCTGCTCCATTGTTAGCTGAAGTGTTAGCGTCGCAAATCTGTGGTGATCCGCTTCCTTTGCCTGTTGATGTGCTTGAAGCCATTCATCCAAGCAGAATGTGGGTGCGCAGGCTGCGAAAAGGGAAAGCATTAACCGCTGGCTGGGTTGCTGATAAGCACTCTAAAACAAACCAATAGACTCTAGTTCAACTATTCTGAACATCTAAAACATCAGAATATTGGAAAGACCTGAAACTAAAAGCTAAAAAGCCCGAGTGACGTTATGTCCCTCGGGCTTTTTGTTGACCGTATTTTTCTAAGCGTATCGACGTTTACAGCTTAGCAACCGCGTCTTTGATCTGCTGAGTAATCTCTTCGTTGCTTATAGAACCAGACTCAAAATCAAAGTTATCGTAGAAGCTTGGTACCGAAACTGACGCTTTTACGTTACCGCCAAAGTATGGTGCTGAACCTGTCGCTGCTCCAAGTACCGTTTGTGCGCCACCAGGGCCCGGTGAAGTAGCAAGGTATACCGCAGGCTTCTCGCCAAACACAGAGCGCTCAATGCGTGTCGCCCAATCAAATAGGTTTTTATACGCTGCTGGGTAGTGGCCGTTGTGTTCAGCGAAAGAGATAACAAATGCGTCCGCTTCTGCTAGGTCACGCAAAAATGCTTGTGCACCTTCCGCTTGGCCAATCTCTTTTTCAGTGTCTTCACTGAACATAGGAACATTGTAATCGTTGATGTTTAGAACTTTAACTTCAGCACCTTCAATCAAGTTAGCTGCGTAAGTTGCTAGAGTTTTGTTGATAGAAGTAGAGCTTGTGCTTGCGCCAAATGCGATAACTTTCATGATGTGACCTTTTCTGTAATTCCGTTAAGTGGGGTTAGAATAACGTAGTCAGAAAATGGAACCATCACAAGGATTGAACGGACTCATTCAAAAATTTCGAATGAGTCTCAAACTATTCACGACTCAGCAAAATGAAAAGGAAGGGACTGAGCGGATAATGATAAATAACCAGCGATTAAGCTTGGTTTTGCAATTCAACCCATAGGTCATTAACGATAGTGCGGTCTGCTGGCGTTAGTTCAGAGCGAGCGTCATCTAGGCTCTTTTCGATGCGTGCTTTAACTTCTGCTACGTCTTCAATGCCTTCTTCTTCACATGAAGCCACTGACAGAGAAATATGACCACGTAAGTAACCACCAGCAAACAGTTCATCGTCTGATGCGTTTTCAATGCGAGCATCAATTACTTCAAGTAGTTTTTCTTCAAATTCGATAATCATAATATTCTCTTATTTCACAATAAATTGGCTAGCACATAAAGGTTCTACATCGTAGAAGCTGCGTAATGCTTCAGAGAACATTTTTACGCGAGGCGGAAAGCCCACTTCAAAGATACCCATAACTTCGCTATGTACTTTATTCATAAAGGCCAAACGATCTGGCTCAAAATCGCCGTGTAGATTGTCACAGCTGACATTAAAAGGAAAGCCTGCGCTCATCGCAATGATCCATTCATACGCTTGCGGGCGAATTTCTACTTTTTCAAACTCAGCTTGAACCGATTCCGTTCGACCGTCAGGTTCATACCAATAGCCAAAATCTTCCAGTAAACGACGCTCAGGGCCAGCAACGCACCAGTGTGCGATCTCATGGAGTGCAGAGGCGTAAAAGCCACGTGCGAACACGATTCGATGATGTGGGATAGTGTCATCAGCAGGCAAATAGATCGGCTCATCAGCCCCTAGCTCTAGTTTGGTATTAAAGCTTTCAAAAAAGGTCTGATTGAAGATATCGATAATGTCTGAATATTGGTGTGTCATAAAATCAAATTTAAGTAAAAAGAACTGGGGCATTTTGCGTTTTTTTAAGCGCTTGGTAAAGCCCTATCAAGCGTGATGACATTGGGTTCACCATTATACTTTACGGTGACAATCGATTGCCATTCCCAGATTACACCACTTTAAGGTGAGTGATTAGTTTAGCTAATCTGAAACGCCCATTCACGGTACAAATATTCATTCGTCAACAAGCATTTTTACTACTACACTCGCGCTTCATTTTTATATCCCTAAGGCCTATAAGACTCAAATTTATAGACCTAAATTATAGAGCTACAGCAATGCTACTAAGTGTTTTGTATATCATTGGCATCACGGCAGAAGCCATGACCGGCGCTCTCAGTGCTGGCAAACAAAAAATGGATTGGTTTGGTGTAATGTTGGTTGCGAGTGCAACGGCAATTGGCGGCGGTACGGTGCGAGATATCTTACTTGGCCATTACCCTTTAGGTTGGGTCGAAAACCCGCAGTATCTGGCAATCACCTGTATAGCAGGTGTTATTACAACCGGATTGGCTAAATGGGTAATCAAGCTGAAAGGCTTATTCATTCGTTTAGATGCCCTAGGCCTAATTGTATTCAGTATCATTGGTACCAAAGTAGCGATGACTATGGGTCTGCACCCGATGATTTGCATGGTATCGGCATTAGTGACAGGTGTCTTTGGTGGCTTGTTACGTGACCTTATCTGTCGTCAAACACCATTGGTGTTACATGAAGAGCTGTATGCGTCTGTCGCTCTTGTCGCTTCAGGTTTATACCTAGGTTTGCTTGAGCTTGGCATCAACGACGTAACGGCGACCATTGTGACGCTTGTAGTTGGTTACTTGCTGCGCATGGCGGCGGTAAGATTCAAATGGCGTTTGCCTTCGTTCCAGCTTGATCCTGAAAGCTCAGTGCATTAATCGCTTAGAGTCAGTATTGAGAGCGATCGTTAATACTGATGCTCGCTGACTGGACGAACAATCCTACTAATGTGAAAAAGGGTTGCTTCATTACGAAGCAACCCTTTTGTTTTTATCAAATCAGTTTCTATTCTAAATAAAAAGAAGCAGAATTAGATTTGTGGCGTTTCAGTTGTCACACCAAAGTTCTGACCGCGATGACGTAGCAAGTGGTCAAGCAGCACGATAGCCAGCATGGCTTCTGCAATAGGTACCGCACGGATACCAACACATGGATCGTGACGACCTTTCGTGATTAGCTGCGTTGCTTCACCATCTTTCGTGATTGTGTCACCAGGAACCGTAATGCTTGATGTTGGTTTAAGCGCAATGCTTGCCACAATATCTTGACCAGTAGAGATACCACCTAAGATACCGCCAGCATGGTTGCTGCTGAAACCTTCTGGAGTTAATGGATCACGGTGTTCACTGCCGCGTTGATTAACAACATCGAAGCCATCACCAATCTCAACACCTTTCACAGCGTTGATGCTCATTAGAGCGTGCGCGATGTCAGCATCTAGACGATCAAAGATTGGCTCACCAAGGCCTACCGGCACTTTAGTCGCAACCACTTGAATCTTCGCACCGATCGAGTTGCCTTCTTTTAGCAAGTCACGAATCAGTTGATCAAATTCTGGTACTTTGTCGGCATCAGGACAGAAGAAAGCGTTGTTTTCAATCTCGTTCCAATCCACTTTATCAATTGAGATATCACCCATTTGAGAAAGGTAAGCTTGGATTTCAACACCAAATTCTTGTTTTAGGTATTTCTTCGCAATTGCACCTGCAGCAACACGCATTGCAGTTTCACGAGCTGAAGAACGACCACCACCTCGGTAATCACGCACACCGTACTTTTGATGGTACGTATAATCAGCGTGGCCTGGGCGGAACTTGTCTTTAATTTCGGAATAGTCTTTAGAGCGTTGGTCTGTATTTTCAATCAATAGACCAATAGAAGTACCCGTAGTTTGGCCTTCAAATACACCTGATAGGATTTTCACTTCATCCGCTTCACGGCGAGCCGTTGTATATCGAGAAGTACCGGGACGACGACGATCCAAATCTCTTTGAAGGTCTGCTTCGGTAATTTCTAATCCTGGTGGGCACCCATCTACGATACATCCTAGTGCGATACCGTGACTTTCTCCGAACGTGGTCACGCGGAAATGTTGTCCGATACTGTTTCCTGCCATTACTTCCTCTAAATCAGCTATTGAGCAGAAGGTTTGATTCCTAAACCCACTGGTGAACAGCTTTACTTGTCTATTCTTCGTGAATTCATAGTGGCTTTATTACCAAATGATGTAAACCCCAAAAAAGGAACAATTTTAACTTTCTATTACATAGGTCGAACGAAATGAATAACGAGTGGAAACGAGCGTCGCTTTAAAGTGGGCGTTTTCACCAGTAACATTGACCAATTAACAAAGGTTAATGAACTCGCTTTAAATACTCTCTATGTTGTAGCCACAATAATAAGGAGAAGAATAATGATTGAGTGGAGAGTTAAAAAATTTGCGGATCTGTCTGTTCAAGAGCTCTATGATTTCTTGCAACAAAGAGTCGATATTTTTATCGTAGATATGAACACACCCTACAGTGATTTAGATGGCAAAGATAACCATCCCGAGACTTATCACGTCATGGGTTATGAGAACGAACATCTGGTCGCTTACAGCCGTATTATGGCTCAGAAGCTTGGATACCCAGTGGATGTCCTTCCTCTACTCGATTCAGATGCCAACGATGTGTGTATCGGCCGAGTGATCGTTGCAAAAGAGTATCGTGGTAAACAGGTTGGTAACCAACTTATGCAAGTAAGCTTCAATGCGACTCGCAAGATTTATCCTGACTGCTCTATTTTTATTTCGGCACAAGCACACCTTAAAGACTACTATGGTAAATTCGGTTTCGATGTGGTGACGGACAGTTACTTAGAGGATGGATGTACGATGCTTGGCCTTCGATATATTCCACAGATCGTAGCGGTTTAGCAGAATTCGGCAAGTACGTAGAAGAACAAGTAGAAAGAAGTTTAAATCGCCCTGAAAGGCAAAAAACCCGACAACTCGGAGAGTTATCGGGTTTCTTTAAATAATGGCACGCCCTGAAGGATTCGAACCTTCGACCACATCCTTAGAAGAGATGGGATGTCGAAATCAACATGAAACACAAAGAATCAAAATAAAACGATAAAACGATAAAAATCAAAAATTTATAATATCAAAAACATAAATATAAGTTTTATTACGTTTCACTAAGTTTCAAAGAAATCACTCGTTACTTGACCATATACTTGACCACGGATCTAGGCAAGTGCTATTTTTAATCAACGAAGCTTGGAGAAAAACTTATGCTAACTGTTACACAAATTAACAGCCTAACGCCTAAAAAAAGTTCATTCTACGCTTGGGATAAAACAGGCGAGCGCGGAAAAGGACGATTAGGTGTTCAAGTAACGCCTGCCGGTTCAAAATCTTTTAAGTTTCGTTACTACCAAAGTTCAAAAGCAATTTTGATTCCGATAGGCCGCTTACCAGGAGTTACGCTGGCAAAGGCAAGGAAAATCGCTGAGTCGTACAGCGAATTACTGTCTCAAGGTATAGACCCGTTAGAATATCTTCAGGAAAAAGAAGCAGAGCAAGAATATCTCGAACAAGAGTCACTTAAGGCTGGTTCGTTTGAGCAGCTTATAGACCTCTATACATTAGACAAATGTAAGCGCGGCAAAAGAAATTACGAAGAAGATAAACTAAAAATCATCTGCAACATCTACCCTTACCTTGATAAAACACGCAAAGCAAAAAGCTTCGAACCAAGTGATTTTATGCAGGCACTCAGTATCCCTATCCAAGAAGGTTACGCTCCAAAAAGTAATAAGCTTCGTTCTTACTTACATGCCGCCTTTGAGTTTGGACTTAAAAACGATAATGACCCAGCAAGTAATAACTCTAAAGTGAAGTTTGGGTTGAAATACAACCCTATTTCAGCCATTCCTAAGCAAACATACGCCGAAAAGGCAGGAGACCGTTTCTTAAACATTGATGAATTAATACAACTCATCCATGACATGAGCTATCGCTACCACGACCTTAAGTTAGCAACATCAACGCGACGCTTTATCAAGCTTTGTTTCTATTTAGGAGGCCAGCGCCCCTATGAGATCGCCAATACTAAATGGAGCGATATTAACTTCCGCGATAAAACACTCACGATTCGCGCTGAAATTTTCAAAACCAACCACGCACACGTAGTACCTCTCACTCATACTGCAGTGGAGATCCTCAAGGATTGCCTCAAAGATAACGAATTTAATAGTCCATTTGTGTTCCATAAAAAGACCAAGCCAACTGAGCCAATGCCAAGCAACACTCTTGCTCAAGCAGTGCTGTCCTACAAACGGAATACAGAAATTGAAAACTTTATTGCGAGAGACTTTAGACGAACATTTAAAACGCTTGGCGGTCAATTCAAAATCAGTAAAGAAGTCCGTGATAGAATTCAGGGACATGCTATCAGTGATGTCTCAGGCAAACACTATGATAGGTATGAGTACTTGGACGAGAAAAGATACGGACTAGAACTATGGGAAGAAGTTCTCAATGAACGATTAATTGAGCGCTCAAAGTTTGGGGACATTTCGTAGATCACGCATTGAAACTATGGCCTATTCAAGACGCTCAACTTCAAAAAGTTCGTCAATTTGAACATCCAGATACAAACACAACTTACCAATGACATCTAGCTCTACCCTCTCCGCTTCATCGTAATACAAACGTGTGATGGTACCTCGATTAATCCCAGTATCCCTCGAAACAATTGAAATCTTTAACCGCTTTTCGCCCATAATCCTAGACAAATGGCACTTTACTACGCTTTTTAAAAGCAAAATATAACCTCCTATAAGTCATAATAAGTTGCAAAGACGTAATTATGTACTAATATTAATCTATAGGAGATTAAAAGTATGCTCCTAAAGACCAATATGTATGACTGAAGAGTGTAATTTGTACAACTCTAGTTCGCTGTGACTCTGGTCTCATCTGGGGGAAGACCCCACGAAAGTTTCGAAGAATATGGAGTTGAAAATGAACATCACCCCTATAGAGATCCAAACTGCAGGAATATGCTTAGAGATTGCAGCTTTTGAGGAATTCCATCACTTAACCAGCGATGAAGTAAGAAGCTACCAGCCTTCAATACAAGATAAAATATGGGAACATGATTTCCATATAAATTGCCACCTAACTGAAGGTTATGTAAATCATTTATCTCAGAGAGCAATAGAAGTACTACTTAAGTGTCGACAAGGAGCTCAGGTCCATGATGCAAGTTGGATTATAAGGCAAATATCATCTTCAGAAAAACAAACCTATCTGCACTAGTTTGTTTACATCCACCAGCATTGCTGGTGGATTTATCCCCATTTAGAAACAATAATAATTACTCTCTCATGATCGAAATCTGTTTTTTATACTAAACAGTCATTAATTTACGGGACGATAATTTCCCGTGTATTCCTTATTATTACCACCCTCCAAACTATTATTTTTATTTCCTTCATAAGCATCCAACTTCTTGGTCAACTCTAGATTTTTCTTATATTCAAAATCTAACTTAATCCGCAAAGCTCTCTCTGTCGGATTACTAGATCTAATTACTTCATCATATTCCTTTCTCAGATCTAGCAGTTTACCTTCAATCACAGTTAATTCATTTTCCAATCTGGCTCTTTCTAACCTTTTATAATAAAGAATTWCATTCTCTGATTTATTATTTAATACAGTTTTATTTATATCACGTTTTATTTTCTTTAGGTGGTTATTTAACTTAACAATATCTTCTTTAGCGACCATTAATTCATGCTTACTATCATTATAATTAATTTCTTCCTGCTTCTTAACTAAGCGAAGTCTATTAATTTCAGAAGTGGTTTTTATTAATTCTTTTTTTAGTGAAACTGACCTACATTCTTCTTTTCTAAAATTGGACTCTTGGTCTATTATTTTTGACTCAATGCCTGAAAGCTTAATCAGTTTAACACTTAACTCTTTTTCTACTTGGCTATAAGAAGCATTAAGAGATTCTAAGGCCGCCTTAATTCGTTCAACAAGAGCCTCTAAATACTCTGCTTTATCCTTATGTACAGCACTTGTTAACTCCTTCGATTTACCACGGACAAACCCTAATTGAATAAATGCCCTACCTGTAAGATCTTGAAGCTTCTTCATATTGCCTTTTCCCATTAGGCGAAAAGGATGAATCAACTTTTCGAAATCGAAATTAAAGAAGGTCATATGCACGTGAAAATTTTCAATGAACTCTTCGGATTTAAAATGGCCCTCATCAACATGAAGATCAATCGCCATTGGAAACAGCCCAAAGTTCTTATGAATAAAGTTTGCCAATTTCTTACAGCAATCTATAATTTTATCTTTCCAATTGAATGGATACTTTGACTTTACAACCATAACTTGGTCTCGCGAAAGAACAACAACATTATCAACGAAGGCGTTTGAATTTTTAGAGAATTTAATATTGCAAGTACGCTTACCTGCAGCTTCCTTCAATTTTTTCATTCTCTTCTCACAATTTGCGAATGAAACAACCTCTTGAATATAAACATTTCCACAACTCAACTCCGGATAGACGTTCTTGTCATCTACAATAGTTCTTACATGATGTTTTCTAAGACCAAGAAATTGAGTTTTTTTAAATCCCTTCATCTGACTAGATACATAATTACTCATAATGAAACCTATTTTTTTTATTTACATTAACAAATAATTTCACATGGTGTAAACACTGAACAAATCACATTAAACAAGGAAAATAAAAAACATCGAACCATATTAAACCACGATATTTCAATATGTTTCATGGTAGTTCTAATTTATTTTAAATTAATTGGAGCTAATTTTTGATAGCGTAGCGGCTTTGTTGCGTAATTCAATGGAACTAAATCCAGAACCTACGATCTGATTAGTTCCGTCCACTCCCTCTCTTAGCCCAATACCTAAACCTCATTACAAAACAACCAGGAAGCAAATACACCCAATAATTAACCGTGGTTCTCTGACCTTTTGGCTTGATGACGCTGCGATAAATGGGTGAGCACAAAGAAAACAGCATAAGCGTAGGAGGTCTCGTCGGTTAAGAGATTTAGCTATCACGATAACGCTCAGGGTGAAGCGAGTTTTCTATGCCGCTGAAAGCGCGGTCCCCATCAAAATCATGCCTTGGGTTGCCAGAAGTTATACGGCTCAAATAAGTATTAGAAAGAGCGGAATGGACACCATAGACGCTCGCTGTCAGAAGTCGAGATGAATCGAGTTAAACAGTTGTTAGGAGGGTGATTGAACTTAAGAGATTACAATGCACAGGTGGGGGAGACTTACTCGATGATAAAAGCGTTGAACAAGCATACGGAGTTAGTTATGCCTGAAGACTAAACGCCCTTACAAGCCCCACCGCCTAGCGCATTCTGCAGTGAAAATCTAGTAAATGAAAGACTAAGAAAGGCACAGTTGCAATACCTATTGGCGCACTAATACTGCCTATTGGCGCACTAGCACTGCCTATTGGCGCACTAGCACTGCCTATTGGCGCACTAATACTGCTTATTGGCGCACTAGCACTGCCTATTAGCGCACTAATACTGCCTATTGGCGCACTAGTACTGCCTATTGGCGCACTAGCACTGCCTATTGGCGCACTAATACTGCCTATTGGCGCACTAGTACTGCCTATTGGCGCACTAGTACTGCCTATTGGCGCACTAGTACTGCCTATTGGCGCACTAATACTGCCTATTGGCGCACTAGTACTGCCTATTGGCGCACTAGTACTGCCTATTGGCGCACTAGCACTGCCTATTGGCGCACTAATACTGCCTATTGGCGCAGATGTACCGCCTACTCACAGGAAAAGAGGACAATATCTTGGTGAAAAAAGAGTGTAAAAAGGCGTGAAAAATAATGGGAATTTTCAATATCAGCGTTCAAAAGCAAAAAAGAGCTTATTAATTCCAACTCAGCGCTTCAAGGTAGGGCATCATGATATTAGTCATTCGGTAATACTTGGCATATTCCCAGAGCTTATCGTGATTGAGCTTATTAGCTCGTTTTGCTTCCACAAATGCTTCAATCGCAACGTCAATCCCGATTTTATTACGGAACTTAAAACAATCAACAATAGTCCGCTCAACATCAGTCACCAAAATAGGAATACCATCAACTTGTCTTGAGACAACTCCAAAATTCGCCATGTCTCTGGTGCGAACAATTCGTATGTTTGGGTAGTCAATGCTGGGCGCTCTATCGTTTTTATTAATGCTGATCCACACCTGAAATGGCGCTTGGGTGGTGAGGTCGTGGTATCTGAGAGCAGACAGAAGGCAAATAACGCTATTTTTCGCTCTAGCACTAACCTCCGCAAAAGATTGCATTTCTGACTCTTCTCGCCCTACGTATCCATAAAGCCCTCTCTGAAGTTTTTCTATATGACCTTTTTCCACGGCGCGAGAAAGCGCTGCACGAGTGATGTTGAATTTCGCGGCATCTGAGGTAGTAAATATAGATAACTTTTTAAGTTTATCTCGTTGTGAGGGATTCATTTTAAATGATACGTTTTGTATAACATTACACATATTGTACAACAAAACGTATCACCATTCCTGCAATAGAGCAGAACATATTAGAGATGTTACCGAAATCGTTTCAAAGCATATCAGGCTAAATATGACCGCCGCAGTTTATATAGCGAGGGGGCACACCATCGCTTCCACACCTATGATCATATATGCCACATCGTTTACTGGAGTATGCGTACTGCTGAATTCTACTGCACAGTGACAAGCCAACATATCCAATCGGCGCACTGCGCCGATTATTAACATTCAAGCTTTCAATACACAAACAGAGTGTAATTCCCGAAATATATAACAAAGCCAGCCACCACATTCACAGCACACATATTAAGCCGCTTCGGTTAAGTATAACTAAATTTTGGATATGGATTAATGTGTTGGCACCACTGCAGTAATAATTGTGTATGTTGTAGCTATTCAAAATCGATAAATAGGGATTAGTTTGGCTTTGTATGCAGACTCGGCAACACAAGAGTCCCAAGATAAATACCAACAATGATACTCAACACAGAAAAAACACCCGCTAGAGAAAGCACCGGCATGGCAACAAGAAGTTGAGTGTCATTCCCTCCTCCTGCCATCACGGCCCCAAACCCCATCAGTACACCAGCAATTAAATGTTTACCAAACCGACGTATCGGGCTAAACCTCAATGAAAAAGATCCTGTAAATAGTGCAGCACTGATCATTCCAACCAATAGTGAGGTCATCAATATAAAACGCTCACTACTCGGCCAGTCTTCTGTCTTCCCATGCCAAATTGAAGTACCCATAGATTTCAGCAAACCACTTGGCGTCCAATGCGGTTCATACAAGAATACGAAGCCGGCCATCAACCCAATACCCAGCATTGAAAACCACAGCTTACGATTGACCGAGTTCATAAAGTAACAACTCACCACAATTGTGAGCGAGATACTTCCAAGGAATATGTACCTGGAAAAGTCGGACAGTACCAACCTAGAGCCTTTCAACTCCGAAGGCAAAACTGGAGCAAACACCAACCAAGCAACAAACCAACCGAATACAGTAGCCAACATAACCACTTCGCCGCGAGCTAACCTGCTCACTGTAGAAACCCCACAACCACTGTTGATTGCCGCGCCAATACCAAATAGAAAGCCACCAAGCAGTGAGAACAAACTCGGCCAAAAAGCTATGGACAACTGGCGCCCCTCAACCACTGAACCTAACCCCATTGATACCCAAGCCAGCGATCCACTAAAAACAATCGCAACGATGAACATTGGTGCTCCTTTCGTCGCCTCTTTTACTCCTCTTACCATACAAAGACCTGTGGTTTGAGCGAGATACCCTAGTAAGAAAATGCAGAGCAAAGCGAGAATAAACAACATACATAGCCTCCAGATTGCATTGATTTTGCTGTTGTCGTTCGTTAAATATAGTAAGAGCGTAAAACTTCTAGGTAAGAATATGATCCACATACTGGTTAACTGGCATAAAGACAAGCACCCCGGCTATTTGGGTAGCAACGTAACTAATGAGCTTTCTAATGCCGAATTACAGCGCTTAATGGTTCAGGTTATCCGGCCCATCGAACGAGAGTTTGGAGAAGTAACGGTGACCTACGGCTACACCAGCCACTCTTTGCTTCGTTGGATATTGAAGAATAGCCCAGGTGACATGGCTCCAGACATTGACCAACACGCTTCCATGGAACTCAACAGCAAAGGCAAGCGTATCTGCAAACGCGATGGCGCGGCCTGCGATTTTTATGTTGAAGGCTATGAAAACCGAATGGATGAAGTCGCGAAATACATTTGCACTCACCTAGCGTTCGACCGCCTCTACTTTTATGGAAAGAACAAACCGATCCACATCAGCATCGGGCCGGAAAACAGCCGATATGCACTGATTCGGCAAGCACGAAGTGATGGGCTTCGCGTAAATACGAAAAGTGCAAAAGGCAACGCCACACAGACCTTATTCGATGACTTATAATCGAAAAAACATCTGAGAGGACAAGGAATGAACGAAGAACTGTTTGCTGAGTTGGTGGCACAAATCAAAGTGGGGAAACAATTGCCGGATGCCGTTTACCTTCATAGAGACGCCCTCAATGCCCTTCCGAACGTTCTCACTCAATTCATTCCTGCCGTCGCAAAAGCCGTTAGCTTAGAAGATGACAACTGGAACCTAGTTAAGCTATTCAAGAAAGAGTTCCGCTTATCCCTACTTCATTACCCTGACTTTTACACCGATTCCTACCCAGCTTTAAAACAGAGCTTAAACGTCGACCTCTCTAAACTCAGCCATAAAGTTATGAGCTACGAAGGCTCTGATAATCCTCCGATTTTGCACCGTAAAGAGACCATGATTCTGCCCGACAGCGAATACTTCGATCACTTCACCTCTCTAACACAAGAGGGGGAAAATGCGGGGCTGTACGAGAACAGTCGCTTGATCGGATTTAAGCGCTCTTGGGAGAACTTGATTGCACGCCATGGTTACGAGCTTGTCGATGGCCGCCTGTTTCGTAGCTCTGCAATCTCGCAAGTAGAAGACGCAGGCATAGACAGGCACAAAACCGCGCTAGTAAGACATGAGTTGTCTGCACCGATGAAAACCTTGGTAAAGCATGGTTACTTGGAAGGCTCCTACTCTATTTTCGACTACGGTTGCGGCCGAGGCGACGATTTACGAGAGCTTGAGACGCATGGTTTAGATGTACTTGGTTGGGACCCAAACTTTCAACCGGGTAACGACAAAGTTAATTCCAGCATCGTTAACTTAGGCTTTGTACTTAACGTTATTGAAGATCAAGATGAACGGTTAGAGGCTTTATTAGGAGCTTGGGAGTTAGCCGACAAATTCCTGGTGGTGTCTGTGATGCTGGCGAACGAGAAGTACATTGCGCAGTTCAAACCCTATAAAGATGGGGTGATCACCTCTCGTAATACCTTTCAAAAGTACTATGCGCAATCTGAGATAAAAGCATACATAGAAAGAAGTCTTCAAGAAGACGCCATTACCGTCGCGCCTGGTATTTTCTATATATTCAAAGACAAACTTGAAGAGCAACAATACCTACAGAGTAAGTACAAGCGACATCACAAATGGCAGCAACTGACTTCGCCAGAGCCTATCGAAGCAAAAGATAAAGCCAAGCTACTTATCACTCAACATCAAGATTTGTTCGACAGCTTTTGGAATACCTGCTTAGAACTAGGCCGTATTCCTGCCAACGACGAATTTGAACAATCCGACAAAATCCGGGAGCTAGTCGGCTCACACAAAAAAGTGTTCAACTTGCTGCAAGAGATGTTCGATACCCAAGAGTTTGAGCAAGCGGAAAAGAGTAGAAAGGAAGATCTTTTACTGTACTTTGCGATGGGGCTGTTTGAGAAAAGAAAGCCTTACACTCAGCAGCCAGAGCCACTAAAGCGTGATATTAAAGCCTTGCTTGATCACTATAAGACTGCCATAAACTTAGCTGCCGAGCTGCTGTTTGCGATTGCCGACACCGACTTAATCCAGCAACAGTGTGAAAAAGCACATACCCAGTTACCAGCCAGCCTTCTCAATGAAGAACATTCATTGATTCTACACCGAGACTATATTGATGATTTGCCTTTACTGCTGCGAGTCTACGTAGGCGCGGGGCTACAAATGTATGGTGAGCTAGATGAAGAGATAGACCTTATCAAAATTCATATCACATCCGGTAAGCTCACCCTAACCGCTTATGACGACTTTGAAAAATCGGTTCCTTTCTTAGTCGAGCGCATAAAAATCAAGATGGCCGAGCAAGACATCGACTTCTTCGATTATGTTAATGAAGATCGCAGGCCACCACTGTTGAATAAGCACCTTTACATCCCAACCGAACATGAGAACTACAAGAAACAACAGAGCTTCGACAAGCGATTGGCGAAGCTCATGGGTTGTGATTTCAATCTCGAGCACCTTGTACCAAGATCGGACTTAAACACATTACTTAACAAAAATCAGAAAAGGATTAAGGGGTTTACGCTTACAACTGAAAAGTCGTAACCTCAATAGTTCCTTATTCATATTCTCACTTGTTCGATTTTTGCCATTATTTCCATTACAGGTAGCTTTTCCAGCATTCCACTCCATGAAATTCGTATTGCGCCATTAATTCTATCTTCACTTAGCCCCATAGCAGTTAATACATGAGAGGGGGTATAGCTACTAGAAGTACATGCTGAGCCATTGGATACAGCAGCGATACCTTTAAGTGCGACCATCAAGGACTCTGAGTTAACCCCTGGCACAGAGAAATTAAGCACGAATGGAGATGAGTTATCTCCATTGTATTGAGCACCTACTTTATCGAGTTCGGCAACTAGTGATTCTTTTAATAGCAAAGCTTGTGATTGCCACTTGCCGGTATTTTTACTTGCTATTTCACAAGCGAGTCCAAAGCCAGCGATCAAAGGGACGGCTAGTGTCCCAGGACGTAAACTCTTTTCTTGCCCGCCACCGAACATAATGGGCTGTAAGGGTGGCTTAATAAAGCCACGCCTGCGCATTACCAACGCACCGATACCTTTAGGAGCGTAAAGCTTATGCCCACTTGCACTGATTAAATCTATACGCGTGTTTTTTAAAGGCTCACTTAGCTTTCCATAACTTTGGGCTGCGTCTACATGCAGATAAGCACCACTGCAACTCAAAACATTACATATTTCATCGATTGGTTGAACACTTCCAGTTTCGTTGTTCACATGCATAATGGACACTAGTAACGTGTCCTCTCGCAGCACTGACGCCAATTCGTTAGGATCTAAAACACCGTTCTCACCCACTTCCAAATAAGTAACATCAAAGCCTTCGTTAGCTAAATACTCAATGGGTTCTAATACTGCCTTATGCTCGATTCTGGTTGTGATTATGTGCCGTTTATTTTCTATTTCTCCAAAGCACTTAAGGCCCAACAATGCAATATTATTGCTTTCGGTAGCCCCGCTTGTAAAAATCACTTCACTTGAGTCAGCATCAACAATATTCGCTACTTGCTTTCTTGCCTTATTTACAGCGACTTTGGCTTTAGCACCAAACTCATGAGTTCGACTACCTGCATTGCCATAGTCTTCTACCAAAAACTCATACACCAGATCTGCCACTTCTTTCAGTACTGGTGAGGTTGCATTCATATCCAGATAAGCCGTCATTAAAACTCCAAATAAACTCTTCAATTACCACAAGACAACAAAGCTACTATACTGTAGTATTTACACCTTGTTCGTACGAACAAAGAAAAAAAACCACGAACTATAAGACTATCTCAACATTAAGCACACTAATGAGTCAGATCATATCAGGTTCTTCTTTCCCAGCGATTAGAGGAACCCAAGCCAAAACAGAATACTACATCGTTATGTGCCCCCTCAAAAGACTAAACAAGATTTTTACTTTTGATGAGGGACAATTGCCGGTTGATCAAAGAGCACAACGAATTATAAACGAAGAGCGTATTCCTGATATCGCCAATTATATTCTCGATAATCGTGATAATTACGTATTCTCAGCTCTAACTGCATGTATCTGCGGATCTAGTGAGTTTGTCCCAATTGGCGATAACAAGCATGAACAAAAGATTGGAACGTTACTCATAGATGAAGATGCCGAGTTGTACATAACTGATGGTCAACATCGTAATGCTGCAATTCTTGAAGCTATCAAAGCGGACCCATCTTTAGCTGATGAAACTATCTCTGTTGTTTTCTTTACAAATAAATCACTAGAAGAACGACAACGCATCTTTAAAGACCTGAACCTTTATCCTGTAAAAACCGACAGCTCTTTAAGCATTACATATGATGATAAGCCTGATGCAATTCTATCTAAAACAGTGGTTTTTCGCAGTGAACGATTAACTAAACTAGTTCATATGGAAAAAAGCAATTTGGGCTCGAGATCCAAGAAGCTGGTCAGTCATAGCGCTCTCAACAAAGCAAGTAAGTACCTATTAGGTAGCATCACACAAAGAAACTACGAATCACTTATCCCTATTGCCTCTGAGTATTGGCACGAAGTACTAAATAATATGCCAGCATGGCAATTAGTTTGTGACGATAAGGCATCTGGAGGAGAGCTGCGCGACGAGGCAATTCATGCCCACGCCGTTACACTGCATGCATTAGGAATGCTCGGCTCTTATTTACTATCAAACGACTCAAACTGGAAAAAAACTCTCAAAGGTTTAAGCGCAATAAACTGGTCTAGAAGAAACAACGACTGGAAAGGCCGCTGTGTAAATAATGACTCGATGACTAATAATCGCAAAGCTGCAGAGCTCACTTACATAAAAATCAAAGAACAACTAAACGTTTCGCTCACAGAGAAAGAGCAAAGTGTAGAACAATTATTTAAAGGGGCTAAACATGACTGATAGTGCATTACAGTCGCATTCTGCGTTTTCAGGTGGCCTAAAAGAAAGCCTAACGACAAGCATTGAGCATATTAAAACACTGTACCTAAGTGACAGTATTCCTTGGGTTTTAGGCTACAGTGGTGGCAAAGACTCAACAGCTATTCTCCAACTTGTTTGGTATGCATTAAAAGAGCTCGCTGATGAAGGCAAAGCGAATAAAAAGGTACATGTAATCAGCACCGATACCTTAGTTGAAAATCCAATCGTTGCTTTATGGGTTGGCAAGTCTCTAGAAAAAATGACAGAAGCAGCTAGCGATCAAGGTTTACCTATTATCCCACATAGATTAACTCCTGAAGTCAAAGACCGCTTCTGGGTCAATTTAATAGGTAAAGGGTACCCTGCTCCTCGAATGAAGTTTCGCTGGTGTACTGACCGATTAAAAATATCGCCATCAAATACCTTTATTCAAAATCTAGCTAATACAAATGGCGAGGCCATCCTTGTTCTAGGAACACGTAAAGCGGAAAGTACAGCTCGTGCCGCGAATATGGAAAAATTTGAAAGCTCTACAACCAATACTCGAAAAGCGTTGGGACTAACGGAAAATGGCTCTCTTGACCGAGTCTGGGTATATACACCAATTGGAGAATGGAGCAACGACGACGTTTGGGTTTACCTAAACAGCGTCAAAAATCCTTGGAACTTCCCAAATCACGACTTAATGGGCATGTATCAAGGCGCTACTGCTGGTGGAGAATGTCCATTGGTTGTTGATAAATCGACACAGAGTTGTGGTGACAGTAGATTTGGTTGCTATGTCTGCACCATGGTCACTGAAGACAAATCGATGAACGCTATGATAGCAAACGATGAAGAGAAGGAGTGGATGTACCCTCTTGTGTCACTTCGTAATGAGCTTGAAATTAATGACTCTGTGCGTGAAAAGAAATTAGAGAAGCTTCGCCGAGATAGGAATAATCGCGATTTTCGCAGAATGAACGGTACTTTAACTGTCCACGTTTCCAAACATGGCGCAGACGTCGTGCATGGTCCATATGTTCAACAATTCAGAGAACATATGCTTAAAAAGGTACTCGAAGCGCAAGTTGCTGTTCAGCACATGGGTCCACCAGAAGTAAAAGACTTAGAACTCTTAACACTTGAAGATCTCGAAGCAATAAGAAAAATTTGGCTTGAAGACAAACATGAAATTGAAGACAACTTACCGAAAATATACGAGCGAGTGATTAAACAGCCGTATGAAGGTAAACGTCGAGCTCATCACCCAATTTTAAATAGTGATTCACTAAGGAAACTACAAACTTACTGTGAGCAGCATGGTGACAAAGAAGGTCTACTTTATCAGCAGATTCGTGCAACGATGAGTGTTGCTAATAAATTTCGTAGCCAGTTACGTCGAGCCAAATTAGGTGAAGAACTTAACGACGTATTAGATAAAGGCGCATTCAATAGTATGTTTGAAGCAAAAGAGTTTGCTCTCGAACGTGAAAGACACCGTCTGCATATTCAGTTGACGAACGATCAAAGCCTTTTACCTGAAGAACAAGAAAAAATTAAAGATAAGATTCATATGATCACTAAGTGTATAAAAGAACAGGGCTATAGCTCACTTCCACTCGAAACAGAAATAGTGGAGATAGACTAATGATCCTAAAGTCTCTCACTTTAAAAAACTTTGGCATCTATAAAGGTCTGCATACTGTCGATCTATCAGTAACAAAAGACCAACCAGTGATCTTGTTCGGCGGCTTAAACGGTGGTGGGAAAACAACCTTCTTAGATGCGCTGCAGCTCGTACTATATGGCAAACATGCTAAATGCTCGAACCGCGGCACCCTAGCCTACGGTACTTATCTATCGAGTACATTGAATCGTTATGTCGACAAAAATGACTCTGTTATGTTGGAGTTAACTTTCTCACACACTACCGATACCCAAGAGCAAAATTTTACTGTTCGTCGAGAGTGGAAAACAGCGAAGCAGCTAGAAAATACCAAAGACAAAGTCAGTGTCTCATGTAATGGAGAGCCCGATTTATACCTTAGTGACTACTGGGATGAATTTGTAAATGAGTTCATTCCAATGTCTCTTTCAGATTTATTCTTTTTTGATGGTGAAAAGATTGAAAACCTGGCTCACCCAGAACGAAGCAATGAACTAATTAAAACGGGTATTGAAAACTTACTTGGCCTCGACCTACTTAGCCAATTGCACCTCGATTTAAGCAACATTGAGCGTAAGAGAAAATCTGATAACTTAGATACAGGCGTTATACAAAAAGTTGAAGCCTGTGAAGCAGAGATCGAAAGTAACAATGAGATTATCGAAGCGTTAAGTGTAGAAATGGCCAAACTCAAAAGCAGACAAGGCCAAGCTAATGTTGAAATCAACAAGGCTAGAAAAAAGGTCCGTGAGTCAGGAGCTCATTTGATTGAGGAGCGTGACCACATTCGCTTTGAATTAGGAGCCATTGCTCAGCAATTAAAAGACAATCAACAGCAACGAGTTAAGCTAGATTCAGGCATTGGACCATTAGGGTTAATTCAGCCACTACTTTCCCAAACCCAAAAACAAGCAAAGCTTGAAGAGCAAGCAGCTGAAGCAAATGCTTTGAGCAATGCTATTCAAAGTTATGAAGCCACGCTATTGAGTGCTTTAGATGCTCATGATCTACCGAAAAAGGCTCGTATCGCCCTTGAGTCGACAATGTCGACTATGGCTAACGAGCGTAATGAACTAGCAAGCACACCTCATTACGTAGGGTTGCCGAGCAACATTTTTGATGGGTTAAGCGAAAAAGTTTCTCTGGACCAATCTGAGCGCGAAACATTAGTTAAACAGCGTGAGATCTTACTTGAAAAAAAGGCCCTTTTTGAGAAAAAAGAAGAGTCAATCCCAGATTATGAGACCGTAAAGCATGTTCTCAGTGAGCTTGCTTACTATGAAACCGAGTTTAAAAATACCCTCACTCTTATTAGTGTGAAGTCTAGTGAGTTAGAACAAGCTCAGGCTAAAAGCAATGTACTGAACCAACGTTATACCAACCTACTAACATTGCAAAATAAAGATACCTTCGAGCAAAAGCGTTCTATCCAAGTTGTTGAGCATATTGGTAAGCTGAAAGATACAATGCAAGGTTTTGCAAAGAGCTTAGTAAAAGAAAACATTGAGCTATTACAAGAAAAAATCACCGAGAAATTCATTGCACTTACTCGTAAAGAGCAGTTAATTAGTGGTATATCTATTTGCCCAGAGAGCTTCTCTTTAACCCTACTTTCAGCAAGCAATCAAGCACTATCCCCTAGCCGTTTATCTGCAGGTGAACGTCAGCTATTAGCGATAGCGATTTTATGGGGGCTTTCCGAAGCATCAGGTAAAGAACTTCCAACGGTAATCGATACCCCACTGGGTCGATTAGATGGTCAGCACCGTACGCGCCTGATTGAAAGTTATTTCCCGTATGCAGCAAATCAAGTATTACTTCTATCGACTGATGAAGAGATCATGGGTGATTATTACAGCAAACTAAAACCTTCTGTCCACCGTGAATACCATATTAGTTACAACGAACAAGCAACAACCTCGACTATTTCAGAAGGGTACTTTTAATGCTACATACCATTGATACGATTAAGCTTTCTGAAAAACAAAAACAACAACTAATTCGACTGAAATCAAAGACTGGAATAGAAAACTGGAACGTGCTTTGTCGCTGGGCTCTATGCATGTCTCTAGCAGAAGACTCAGTCCCACCTTTTGAGGAGATACCAGCTGACAGTAACGTGGAAATGACATGGAAAGTGTTTGCAGGGGAGTATGCTGATGTGTACCTTGCAGTATTGAGAGAAGCTTATCAAAAACAAAGTGCACACCTAGAAGGCGTGCACTTTGGTGAGTTTGTAAAATTGCATCTTAATAGAGGCATCAGTTACTTTTCTTCAACTTCGCCCTTGATCTGACATACCTTAAAGCTGATAAACATATACATCAGGAGTATTTCGAAGGGATAGAACACGATTTATACAAGAATGAGCTATACCTTCGATTTCATCCCAATGGAAAAAGTTTCTCGGGGCTGTTTTTTTTGTTTCAGATATTACTTTAATATTAGCTCCAAACGTTGACTTAGATTGCACTAACTCATGTATTTTATGCTCAAGAGCTTGAGTTGGTATCCTATAGCCACAGTAATCTTTCTGCATAACACTAAGTAACTCTAAACATGACACGCTATAAAATGATAGGTCACCTAAATATTGTTTATAGCAAGCACCGTCTACATGTTTCTGCAATTTCTTTGAGAAACTACCTGACTTGTCTAAATGACTACTCCACCTTCGCACCGGGATGTGTTGAGTCTCTCCAATATAAATCACATCATAAGAAAAAATGAAGTAAATATGGGGGGTAAAGTATCCCCCTCTTACAATTCCTGAACCACTCATACCTTAATCAAATAGGTCCTGGTTATGAGCTGTCCAATTTTGCAAATTCCAAGAAACTACTTGATTGTAACGTTCCATAACACGTTTCGTATCTTCGTAATCAACCGACTTTAGATTCTGCTTCGTTTTTACTTCACCGACAGCTAAGCAGTAAATAAAGCACTCTATAGCTTGACGTTTCGGGTCAACTGAATTCAAGCTTTTTAGGACAAGTTGATAAAAAGGGTGTGACTTATTAATCTGAACTACAGTACCATAATCTGGATCAACCCTAAACTCCCATAAATTGGGAACAGATAAATAATCTTTATATGCTATCTTCTTGATACTTACTTCGTTAGTACCACTGCCATCATCTGAGTTATCGATACCATTACTTTTAATTAACTCATTTCTTCTTCTGGTTGTTTCAGTTGGGTCATCCTCTTCTGTATAAGTATTAGGGTCTTCTTCTTCTATATCAATAACGCTTTCACTAGCAGATTGACCTTCATTCGTTTCTGAGTTTTCAATTTTTGCACTACATAGTTTAAAAGCTTTGTTTGCATCTTCTTTCGGTATACGACACTTAAGACTCAAGGCATCTAAGAATTCATCGGGCAACTCTAAATTCTGTTTTGAAACATCGACATTTAATAGCTCATCATGCTCCGTAGTAATATCAATCCTTCCTCTCAAGGTTCTTAGGTCTCTATCTACAATACCTAAGTTGTCTCCCCAACGAATTAGTCTGTTATTACGGTATATAAAAAAACCTGAATTTGGTAAAGACACACCGTAGCTTTTAATTTTTTCCCGCTCTTCCTTTGAAAAACCAGGGTAAGAACTCATAGCTTGCTGGGGAAAAACTGTCAGGTTAATCCGAATTGGTGACACATCAGCCGGGGCATTAGGTAACGATAGCTCATCATCTGATAATAACTTACAAGGAGTTTTACAATCATAATCGGATTCAACAAACCTATTAGCACTAGAATCATTATGCATGATATCGTTTGGCGTAACTTCATGCTCTTTACCCTTAATACTTAGGGTAATAGCCAGCCCTTTGGCTCCAAATTTATTTAGATATTCAAAGTAGATAACGCCTAGCCGGTCTAACAATCTTTTCTTAAGTGTATTGACAGTATCGTAATTACTAACCTCAGAAATATCTATAACTGTCCCACTAATACTATTTAGAAATAATTCTTTTTGATTATTTGTTACTGTAGATACAAGAACCCCATACTTTTCATTATTTTTAATCGTATCTAAATCAAGAGTAAGACAATCGGAATAACTGCCATCTTTAATACTGTAAACTTGGATTCTATCACCTAAGGATAGACCCGCACTCTTTAAACCTAAGCCATATTTAGATAGACTATTTTTTGAGTAACTCACATCTGAACCAATATCTAGAGCCTTTCGGATAACATCGTTATCCATACCGTTACCATCGTCTATAACTCGAACTCTAGAAATACTTCCTTTTTCGGTTTGAGTCTTATTATCATGAACATCTATGACAACTTTTATATTACTTGCTCCTGCAGCAACGGAGTTGTCAATTATATCCTCAATAGCAGCGTAAGACTTATAGCCTATATTTGCCAACCCTACACACAATCTAGCTGCATTAATATCACGCTCTTCAAAGCCCATCCAAAACTCCTATTTTATACTTGTAATTCTTGCACACTGAATTCTGACTAACTTACCTTCTGACTTAAGGTAAGCATCACCTTTCCCGTTAAGCACTTCTGCCCCTTGCTCATCCAAAATCACCCGGCTTTCCGTACCATTTTTTACACGTAAAGCTAACTGTGCAGGAAGGTTCGAACGTAAGTTAGTACTGATTACATCACCACTCGGCTTCTGTGTCGCGATAATTAAATGAATACCCGCTGCACGAGCTTTTTGTGCCAAACGTTTCAATTCAGCTTCGATATCTTTCTTCATGTCTTTATCCGACGTGAGGTCTGCATATTCGTCAAGAACCAACACCCACCAAGGAATTCTCTCTTCTTCACTTACCTTGGCATTGTAATCAGGTAACGAGCGAACACTCTGAGCTTTAAACTTCTTATATCTTGACTGCATCTCTTCGACAGCTTGCTTGAGCAGTTCTAACGCATCTTCATCATCAAAACCGATACGACCAATCAAATGTGGGTATCGTTCAAAATCATTAAGCTCTGTTCCCTTAGGATCAATCAGCATTAAGTTGAGCTCATCAGGACTGTAATGTTCAACCATTCCGTACAAGATCGTATTCAAAGCTTCTGATTTACCACTACCCGTAGTACCACCAATCAATAAGTGAGGGCAGTTCGATGATGAGAAATTAAGCTTAATGACTTCACCAAAGCGGTCTTCACCAAGTGGTACTTCTAGAGCACTTTCGGGTCTTTTCCAGTTCGGCCAAATATCATTCTGATCAACAAAGTAACGCTGCTCTTGGCTCTTTGGAACATCAATTGTGATACAACCTCTATCAATGTCGAAACCAATATCCTGCTCTTGCCCTAACTTCAACGCCAATTTCAACGATTGAGACTTAGCAAAAACATTCTCTGGCTTATCACCTAAATTTAAACCGACTCTAAATAGTATCGACGCTGGGCCTTCTATAAATGGCTCCACATTGTCTGGTTTAAGCAGAGTAATTTTGTGGCTGTAATAGCAATCAATAATTTGCTGGTATATTAATTCCAGTTCTTCAGTCGACATTGTCTTTCTAGCCGATTCTACAACCTCAACTTTTGGCGGCTCTTCTTTATCAAGAGACTCCACGCCTTCAGTACCGGACTGATTCTTCAACTTAGAATCCTTATAATCATGCTCTTCTAGGTTGTCATCTTGTTTGTTGGGTAAGTCTTCAGAGATTAAAGTTCGGATCTCGCAATCACTTTCTAAGATATACCGGCTATCAATATGGTGAAGCTTGGCTGGCGTTAGCTCTGAGAATAGCGTTCGCATTGGTGTTCGAACCCAGTGCCCCAGATTGCCGGCAGGTAACTCAACTTTTAGTATGTCATGCACCTTCATAAATGAAGCTTTACTAAAGTTGCTATCTTCAACGTTTACGAACAAGAAACCTGCTGGATAATCCACCAGCTCAGCTAATTGGTAGTCGCCCTGTAACCAATAAGCATTGTTATCTTCAATAACGTCAAAATAGCCCTTCTCGTAAACATTATAGAGTTTGTATTTATCGATTTGCATCATAACCTGACGCATAAATAAGCCACGGTAAAGGTTTCCTGCTAGATTTTGCTGGCCGAGCAGTGCCTCAAAGTAGCGCTTAAGCTCCTGTGCTTGTTCTACACCTTTGCTATGTGTTTGCCTCTTGCCTGTTTTCACCTCTACAGGCAATAAGATCATTTGTTGATCTTTAAAGCCGACAAACAATATATCGTCCGAGATTATGCCCTTCTTAAATCCTTGAGTATGGCGAGACAAATCGCTATCAGTCATGTTTAGACCAAGGTTGCCAGCAACACGAACTATCTCTGCTATAGAAAGAGGAACCCAAATAATATTCGAATTGGCAACCAAGCAATTAATATACTTGTACGCACATATGATTCCACGCTTCTCTTTCCGTTCATTATCTGATGCCGTAACTAAATTAAGAAGCCACTCTCCATTAAAGGCGTTGAATTCTTCAATAATACCGCCTTCATCATTTTCTAGTACTTTATGATATAGGTCAGTTTGCTTAGTTACTGTTATCGCGTCGTAATTGACTGAATTCGTGTAGTTGTCCGAGTAGTGGATCAGAACCATATTCTTCTGGCTTTCAAAAAACTCCAGTGTCACTTTAGGATCAATGATCGTCGTCCAGATAGAGTTTTCGTACGCTCGCTCTAATAGTACTTTGAAGCTTTCTGTCACTACTAACGCTTGCGATTTGGCGTCTCCATACTCTTCATGTTGACGTCTCGCTGGTTTAACTAATCCACCATATTTAGCAGCCATTTTTAGCTGAGGAGCACTGTCTAAATCAACACCCTGCAAACCAAACGAAGTGTAATAACTGCCGTTCTTATTGGTAGCAGCTTCACCCGGCATAAGTCCGTTACTGACCACGCCGGTTGTTTGTTTCAAAACATCAACATCGGTAGCTTGGACACGTTCGTTATTTTTGAAAAAGCTCATATGAGCGTAGGATTGCTCTTTTTTGCCATCTTCATGCTTATATTTGCTATATGTTAAGCGCGTTCTAAGCAGGTCGATAATGCTATCTGCTTGTCCTTTAGCAGAGCCTTTATTGAGCTCACATAAGTCTTTTAATTTGTCATAACTTGCTGCATCAGCAAACTTATCAAACCAACTATAAATTTCTGATTTATCGTATAAGTTAACGTGAATTTTAGTAACTTTGTCTTTTTTAAGTTTGATAAAGTCGATCAAGCCTAAGAAAATTTCTTTGTTTTCACTGTTATTGACAGAATTAATGATCAATGTCGTCTTACTGCCCGCAACAAACAGATGTTTAAACGCGACCGAAAACTTACTAACCTTGTCCTTAACTAAGCTACGCACATAGTCATAACTACTGTCTCTCTGGGGAACTAGCTTTGACCAAAATACGTTTTCTTTAATTGCATGGTTATAAGCAAAGTCATTAACTGGGTCATAAACAAATGGAAGTAGCCCCTGCGCCGTTAGCCTTTGAATCGTAACTGGTGGTAATTTTACGAAGCTCTTTGCTCCAGACTTATCTTTTTTTAACTCCGCCGCTAAGTTCGCATTATAGGCTAATACCAGTGGATGAAACGGTGTGATTAAAGTCTCACCATCTATATCAACAAACCCTATATGCATTAGCTGCTTATGCTTAGCATTTAGAGGGGCATGATACGGTATTTGGTCTATCTCACTTTGATAGGCAACCACTATTCGATCTACCAATTTAGTAAGGTTAGTTCCCCAACTTGCTAAGCTAAGTAGTGTTTTTTCTCGACTTAAAGAGTCAAATAGAGCTTCATAGGCGCTAGAAAGCTCAAGGAAGTTTTCATTCAAATCACATAAATGAAGATCTCCACCCTTCTCACTTGATGCCATAACTCTATTATCAAGTAGCTTAGCTTCTTGTTGTAGTAATGATAGACGCTTTCCCTTAGGAGCAACTTCTTTCTCATCGATAAGCACTTTCTCTTTGGATCGGTTATACCTACCAAAATAAGCGTCATCGAAAAGATCTTTAAAACGGCTCTGATCTAGCATTAATGGTAATGATAAAGAATCAGTTGCCACTTCACCTTCAACATTAAATTTTAACTGATTTCCTTCACTTTCCACATAAAAGCTAATGTCATCAGAGTCTCTAGCAAAGGTTTTGAAATCAACTAATCCCACAGCTGTAGCTTCAAATACTTGATCGTTCTCCGCCAAAACACTTTGTTCTGACAGATCGCTTATTTTGAGGCTTTGCTCATCAGTCTGAAGTGTTATCCATTTATTCAATGGATCAATGAGATAAGTATGCCTAAAGGCATCCACATAGAATTCACCTTTCCTAATGACTAAGACACGAAATCTATGTGTTTCCTTTGGCTTGTCTGTTTTAACTTGAAAGGTAAAATACCTAGGTTGTCCGTTAAATGAGCCTGTTAGTAAAGCTCTGCTACGAACACCACCCAGGTTCTTAATAGAGATATCTACAGGTGGCTGTTTAGCGTTATGTTGGATTTTACAAAAGCTGTCTCTTAACTTTTGATTTAAGAAGCAAAGATCTAACTCGAATTCATCTTGTTCTGGCTCTAATAACAACACTACGTGCCTTTCTCTGGCACCTGCTCCTTTGTCTGATTTAGACTTGTTTAAGAACTCAGTATGATGGGCTGTGACACTTTCTAATTCCAATAAATTAGTTCGGTTTCTGTCTTGTTCAGCAAAACATTCACCAAGGTCTAGGTTTTCCTTATACTGCTCAATGTTCTCATCGGGAAAGTGTTCTTTTATAAATTTCTCACTAAAGTCTAACGATGCAAGTTTGTCGTGTAACTCATTAGCAAAGTGGTGAGTAATAAACTCTATCTTGTCACTGAGAGTTTTATTTTCCTTAAGGCGTTCAACTATTTGATCGCCTTCCCAGCCTTCCTCTGAAAGCTGTTCATCTTTGAGTAGTCCTAGCTCTTGAAACTGGAGGTCTCCGTCAGCGATTGCACCATAAAGCTTTTCAAAGCCAAACATCGTTGCGTCATCATCTTGAATTTCATCAAAATGATAATTAAGTAAACACTCAGAAATTTTTGCTTTCTCATCATCTTGATCAATTTCTTCATGTAGCAAGTCCCTAATATTTTCTGGGTGCCATACGAAACCAGTTTGAGCAACATCTTCAGTAGAATTTCGAAGAGTATCTAGCATAGAGTTATGAATGATCAGTAATGCCGTACCTTTGGCGGCTCCTTCCATCGCGGATACTTCATCACGTAAATGAGCGATATAATTCTCAGTAAAGCTTTCTCCTTCGTACACTGGAATGAGCTCAACATTTCCATAATTGATAGTCTTTAATTCAATTCCTTTTACTTCAATACTACTATCAGCAATATCTAAGAATGCATTATATAGCCCTAGGCCTTTTTCATTATCTGGGCAGGTAAACTGGTAGCGGAAACCAACCTTTAATTCAGCTTTAGCCCATTGGCTAAAGTGGGAGACTAGAAACTTATTAAACTGTTGGTCTGACATATACTGCATCTCCACTATCGCTCATTCTCTCTACGTTGCCCATGCGCTCATAAAAATCAACGAGGTTTTGTTGACTCTGTTTGTCGAAGTAAACCCCTCTAGCTTCAAACTCTTTGATCACCTCATGAAAGCGAAGTTTTTCTCTTTCGCCGATGACCAAATTCGTAAGGAGGACAATATAATCTTGGTTGAATGCGAGCACGTTTCCCCCTCTCCTCCTGTTTTGGATAAAGGGATCGAGAATATTCCGTAAAGTACCTTTAACAGCAGTACTACTATATGTAGCTAATCGTCCTTTCTTTCTATCAAACTGTGCGTGAGAGGCTTCAAGAAGCTGATTCAAAATGAGTTTTTTATCTTCACTATGCTGCCAATTCAACTCAGTGTTGTACCACTTTCTTTCCGTACGATCGGCAATAAACTCTTCACCAAATTGATTTAATCCATCAATATCAATATCTTTAATCTCTTCAAAAAGCTTCCACAGGGGCTTCACATTATTCTTTTCTTGTAATGTTTCATTCATGAACAGGTATGGATACAAATACTCCATATAGTCATGTAATTGGTCGTAGCCATAGTTTTTTACTTGAGATCGTTCTTCACTTGCCCTTTCGTTATCTACGATGAAAAAACACGGTTTGCTTGTAGGCGCACCATGCGCCCAAGTCTTAATGTTGAGTGCCATCTGAGAAATATATAGAAATCCATACAGTCGTATAACTTCGTTAAAGTTATTGAGAAGATAGTCAGGTTTTGTATTTAGAAACTGTAAATCTCTCTTAAAATATTCTGAAATAAAAGGTAGATAGGTTTGCGCTACTTTAGGCGCCTCTTTTTTACCTGACACGTGAAATTTATCGAATTCATTTTTAATTTCACGTTCAAGGAAATTAAGATTAGCTACCGAAGAGCTCTCTACTGTAAAGCCATTTAGTATCCCTGCGTACATATCACCAAGCTTTCGACTATTAGCATCAAGCTCTTCTTTAGTCGCTTTAAAGATAAGCAGCTCTGGTGATATTTTAAATAACTCATCATTATGGAAATACATTTTATCTATAATATTCCAAAGACCAGCATCGTCACTTTCCAAATTTTTAGAAAAGCTTTTTTCACACAAACCTTTAAAGTCATCTATGTTTTTTGTAAAAAGAGATTTGTTATATAACAAGTGCACGAAGTACCCTAATACTGAGTGCCAGCAGAACTTATAGTGTTTGTCCTTCGTTCTCAAAGGCAGAAATGAGCTAAAAGCATTGTTACTAGGAGGAGTAAGATTTTGTTTAATCATTATTTAGACCACTCACTTCATACTTATCATCTTCATCATCGACCACTGTGATATGCTGGTCACCATTAATGATGTGTAGTGTTTTTTCTTGACTAGCTATTTTAGATATGTCTTCTACCAACTCATCCAATAGCACTACCGTATTTTTGTCATGCTTATTTGGCCGATACCCGTCAACTATTCGCTTCATAAGCTGTAATAAGTTGATATTAACGGGTAACGTTAGGCTCTCATTACCTACACTAATACAAGCAGTAAAGTAAGAGACCTGAGTTGGAGGCTGTCTCGGGACATTTTTTAAATCTGGTTTGATATCCAGCTTTGCAACTAACTGGTATCCATTCTTTTCAGAAATTAAATAGTGGCCTTTGAGCAAGTTAGGAGCGTTACGATTGTTATACTTTCGAATGGCTGTTCGTAAAGTATTATTGCAAAAATCTCTAATTACACTTCGGTGCTCATCATCGCGGCTATCATAATCTCGGTGTTTTTGATATATATTAATGTATTCTTCTATCAATGACTGGCTAAAGTCTTGAGAGAACCGATCGTGATAATTGTTTGCGTAATCTTCATTTTTCAAGACGTAAAACAGCCTCAAATATGAGTGACTAGTTTTTAACTTTTCTACGCCTAGTTCTTTCAAGTGACTTTTAAATTCCTCAAACTCGGAATCAGGAAGGTCTAAATCATTTGCTAAAATGAATCTATCGATTTTCTTCGTTCGTAAATGAGCTGGATCAAACTCAACAACCTTGTTAGCTAGCTCATTATCCCCGCCAGAAAAAAGGTTATCAAACAGATATCCAGGACCAGCGAGTAACATGAATATAAAATCTAGCAAGGAACGAGCTGTCACAAACTGATCTTTCATCAAACGGGCTTTAAACAGAAGATCTATGACTGTACGTTGAACAGCAGGTAGGCTTAAGAGCTCATAGTTAGCTTGCAATCTTCGAGAGTCTCGGTCTGAACATTCTAACTTATCTTTATCAAAAATTTGGCGTATCAAGTTATCTTCTTCAGCTGTAAGCTTTTTCAGAAGTTTTTCAGCAAAGATCGATAAATAGCCAGAATCATCAATAACAAACTTGGGGTAGCGTTCAAAATCGATAAAATAGAACCCATCCCCATCATTTCCAGACTCTAAATAGTTCTTGATAGTAGATTGGAATATCTCGTTGCTACCCTCTTCAGCGTAGTTGCCAAGCATCCCTGTGTTAATCCCAACAACTAAGGGTTTCGATTGCGACAAGTATTCTTCGAATACCTTATCCAATGTCTGAATCGCATTTTCACGAGGATCGAAGCTATGCGTTGCATCTAAGTGGAAATGTGCACGCGTTCTGTACTTCTTCTTACAAGCAGTTAAAAGCTCAGATTTACCATCACCACTACTCCCGCATAGGAATAAAACTTCCGGTTTATCGGCTGAAAAACTTGAGATTCGCTTTTCAACAGCTTCTGCAATTGGCATGTCGATATATAAATAGTCTTTTATGTCATCAAGTTGCCCTGTCCTTTGCTCTAGTCTCTCCGTTGATACAGCATAAGGAGATGACTTCGACAGTACACTAAGTGCTTCTTTTAATCTCATAACTTACTCATTTCCGCTCTCTCTACGTTGAAAGCAATATCTATTGAATTGACTCGAACCTAACGCTGGACAATACACCGAAGGTATAAATAATACAGCGTAGTGCAAAATATTATTAGCCTTTTACTTCAATATCTTAAAGTATTGTGTAAACGAAATTAAATTTGAAATGCTTAAATGAGGGGTTATTCAATAAATTGCACAATTAATCATCAGAACTGAAAGCACTCATTGTTATTCTTAAGTTGCATTGGGAGGGAAGCACTGAACCTAATATGCATATCTTATGTTATCAAGTTAGCCTCCCTGCCAGCCTGATATAAATAGCACTTTTACGTATTTAGCTTATTATTTTTAACAAATTCAAGTATGTCTTCGTGAACCCACCTTGGGGAGCGCTCAGAAATCATCGTCGGTACTGGGAAGGATTGATGCTGACGAAGGCGCCAGAAAGTTGTTCGACTAATACCAAGTGTATCAATTACATCCTTAATAGTAAGTAGTTTGCTCATTCATATTTTACCTCTCATAACCTACTGATACCGACTCCAGGATGGATCTGTACCAAATACTAGCTATGTTTCGCTATTTGAAACAAATGTACAGTACAAAAAACGAACGGTCAACATAAAAACTTATAATAAACATGTAGTTATCTATAATAAATGTATACACCATGCATGTATAATGATCGATACCTTGAATCGGATTAACTTAAATGATTGTTAATGCAGGATGCATTAGTAGGACTTAAAAAGTACATCGTGACAGATGGAGGAGATAGGAAAGCCTAGAGACGGTATTTGATATAGAGTGAGTGGTAGCACTCTAACGTTGGGATGTTTCATACCGTATCAACTCGTGGCGTGCAGGTTCATCGTTACTTGACCATATACTTAACCACAAATGGCAAAAACGAAAAAGGGCGTAGCAAGTACTAACCTGCTACGCCCCGTAAATAATGGCACGCCCTGAAGGATTCGAACCTTCGACCACATCCTTAGAAGGGACGTGCTCTATCCAGCTGAGCTAAGGGCGCGCTACAGGAACGAATTATACGAATTCGAATCAGTAAAGCAACGGCTTTATGTAACATTCTGATCTAAGTGAGTAAAAAAAGGGCAACAAACATATAAGTGTTGGAAAATAGACCAAAGCAAACGTTTGCTTGATGGTAATCAAAAAGATTTTCTGGAATAATGCGCCAAAAACATCAGCCACTAACTTGAATATCAATACTAAGGAAATTCATGACTGCTCAAAATATTGATGGAAAGCTAATTTCTCAAACGGTTCGCTCTGAAGTTGCTGCACGTGTAAAAGCTCGTACTGAAGCTGGATTACGCGCTCCGGGCCTAGCGGTTGTTTTAGTGGGTGAAGACCCTGCTTCTCAGGTTTACGTTGGAAGTAAGCGTAAAGCGTGTGAAGAAGTTGGCTTCGTATCTAAATCTTACGATTTGCCAGCCACTGCGACAGAAGATGAACTGTTAACATTAGTAGACCAACTGAACCAAGACCCAGAGATTGACGGTATTCTGGTTCAACTGCCTCTACCTGCTGGTATCGATAGCACTCACGTTCTTGAGCGCATCACGCCAGAGAAAGACGTTGATGGCTTCCACCCATACAATGTTGGCCGTTTGGCTCAGCGTATGCCTAAGCTTCGCTCTTGCACGCCAAAAGGTATCATCACGCTGCTTGACCGTTACAACATCGACTTACGTGGCAAGCACGCGGTTGTTGTTGGCGCTTCAAACATCGTAGGCCGTCCAATGACGTTAGAACTACTTCTAGCGGGTTGTACAACGACGACGTGTCACCGTTTCACCAAAGACCTTGAAGGCCATGTACGTCAAGCAGACGTTGTGGTGGTTGCAGTAGGTAAGCCTAACTTCATTCCAGGTGCTTGGATTAAGAAAGGTGCTGTTGTGGTCGATGTTGGTATCAACCGTTTAGAGTCAGGCAAACTAGTGGGCGACGTTGAGTACGACGTTGCTAAAGAGAGCGCAAGCTTCATCACGCCAGTACCGGGCGGTGTTGGCCCAATGACAGTGGCGAGCCTAATCGAAAACACCATGATCGCTTGTGAGCAATTTCACTCTAAGTAATCTGCGAACGATAAATCTGCGAATGACAGTATAAATTGAAAGCCGCAACGTGAAGAACGTTGCGGCTTTTTTGATATCAAGCGATTCGTTTTAGATACAAAACTAATCCCTTTTGATAAAGAGCACTCGCTATTTTTCTGGAGTCTCAACTTTTTCTGTCTGGTCTGACGGTGGCAACAAACTGATAATCTCGCACTCGGTTGATATCAGTTTTTCCAGCTCAGAACCTTGTGTAATTAAGCGAAAGTCACCGTTAGTAATCACACCCAGTAGAATCGCTTTCGGGTACAGAGTATTAAACTCATTAAGGTCAAATGCCTCGGTTAAACCTGTGCTCTTAATTTGACTGCCTTGAGCCATTAACGAGTTGAGCTTGGAGTAGGTAATCCCTTCCGAAAACAAACTTCGATTACCATCACGACTCACTTGATGCCTTTCATGCTTAGTCTCTGATGATTCAAGCTCAAACACCTTATTAGCACCAAATTCATCTTGGTAATGCATGCTGACTAACGGGTTGGTTTGACGATAAGGCGAGACGATCATCGCGCGCCCTATCCCATCCAATTCCAAATTGTTTTCCGCGTGGCTTGAGGCTGGGTTACCAAAATAGACATTCAAATTATCCATCCTCGCCAAACGAATGCTCTCCCAGTTGGTATCGGCAAGCACACTATTGATGTTGTGAGTCGCTAGCACCTTGGCAAACTGTCTTGCAAAGTGAGTTGCGCCAAAGAAGATAACCCCTTGTGCTTTCTCTTGAGTCACACCTAACCTTCTCGCCCACCAGCTTGCGGTTAAACTCTGAATAACAACCGTACCGATAATGACCAAGAACACCATGGGCACGAGCAGATCTGCGCCTTCAATCAATTGCTTCTCTTGCAGTTTTATCGCAAACAGAGAAGAAACCGCGGCTGCTACGATCCCGCGAGGTGCCATCCAACTCAAAAACCATTTATCCGCCGAAGTAAGATCCGTGCCGATCCCGCTGATCCACACACTTAACGGGCGAGCCACCAGCATAACCACCGCCAATAAACCAATACCGCCCCAACCTATAGAAAGGAAGGTTCCTGAATCGAGTCGACTGGCTAGCAAAATAAACAACGCAGAAATGAGTAACACGGTCAGGGTTTCTTTGAATTCGATGATGTCTTCGATATCCAAGCCCTTAACATTGGCAAGCCAGATCCCCATGATGGTCACGGTTAGCAAGCCAGACTCTTCACTCAAGTCATTAGAAAAAGAGAACGCCGCCAACATTAGCGTCAGCACCGCCACATTACGCAAATAGTGAGGCACCCAATGCCCTTGCAGCATCTTGGCAATCAAATGGCCACCGATGATCCCTAAGCCTAAACCAATGGCTAGGGTTAATCCCAGAGCTGAAAGTACATGCCCTGTCGGGTCGGCAGAGGAGACTATGTATTCATAAACCAGTACCGCAAACAGAGCGCCGATGGGATCAATCACTATCCCCTCCCATCGCAAGATACTCCCTAGAGAAGACTTAGGCTGAATACTGCGAAGCATAGGGACAATCACTGTCGGCCCGGTCACCACCACCAAGGCACCAAACAGTGCGGCTAACGGCCAGCTGAAATCCACAAAATAGTAAGCACCGACAACAATGCATGCCCATGTAATCAACATGCCGAAACTCACGAGGTGAGTCACCATGCGACCATGACCTCTAATTTCCTTAAAGTTCAGGGTCAATGCGCCTTCAAACAAAATGATGGCAACACCTAATGAAATCAGCGGGAATAGAACATCACCGAAAATAACATCGGGATTAAGGATATTTAAACCGGGACCTAACAACAGGCCAACGATAAGAAGAGGGAGAATCGCGGGAAGACGCAAACGCCAGCCGAGCAGCTGACAAGCTAAAGACAAGAGTCCAATTAGCGCCAAAGAAGAAGTAATCGACAAATCCATTTGTGCCCCTAAAAATTTGTACCACACCCTGTGATACAAACCTATTTGCTGAAACAAGAAAGCCTACGTCATTAAACTATAGGCTCTCTTTTTCGTGCTAACCGAATATTATTGTGATTAATCAGTCACTTTACTATAGGGGAAATAAAGTGACTGACTCATCCACTTGGTACTTATCATCTAGCTACAGAGAAAGTACCACACCAGCAATCGCTGCACTCATTAGGTTAGCAAATACACCTGCACAAATTGCTTTAAAGCCGTATTGTGAGATGAAAGAACGACGCTCTGGTACCAAGCTGCCCAAGCCACCAATCAGAATCGCCATTGTTGAGATGTTAGCAAAACCACATAGAGCAAAAGTCACGATTGCTTGTGAGTGTTCACTTAGCGCTTCTTTAGCATCCATTAGCTGGATGAAAGCCACGAATTCGTTCACGACAATCTTGTTACCGATCAATGAACCTGCAACCACAGCCTCAGACCATGGCACACCAATCAGCCATGCAACGGGTGCGAACACATAACCTAGGATAAGTTCGAAGCTTAGGTTTACGCCAAACCAGCCACCAACAATCCCTAATAAGCCATTCAGCATTGCAATCACACTGATAAAGGCGAGTAGTGTCGCACCCACCGCAACGGCAATACGAAGTCCAGACATAGCCCCATCTGCCATTGCCTCAACTACGTTTGTTGCTCTTGGAATCTCAACATCAGACTCAATATTTTCTTGAGCGTCATCTGCGCTACCTGGTACTAAGATCTTAGCCATCAATAGACCAGCAGGTGCCGACATGAATGCAGCAGCGATCAGGTAGTTTAGGTCAACACCAAGCGATGCATAACCCACTAGCGTGCCACCAGCAACAGAAGCCAAACCACACACCATCACAGCAAACAGTTGTGAATCCGTCATGTGCTTCAAGTAAGGCTTAACTACTAGTGGTGCTTCAATCATGCCAACGAAGATGTTCGCTGTTGCAGACAGTGACTCGGCACGACCTGTGCCCAAGAACTTCTGCAGCGCACCACCGATAAGGTTGATCACCTTTGGCATAAAGCCGATGTGGTACAAACCAGAGATCAGTGCAGAGAAAAAGATAATGATGCCTAGAACGTTAATCGCGAAAACGAAACCGTTATTCGTTAGGCCACCAAATAGGAAGTTAATCCCTTCTTGACCGTAGTTGATCAAGCTAGATACCGCACCTGTGGCTGCATTCAACGCTTCTTTACCCATTGGTACATACAGAACCAATAGCGCGAATGAGATTTGTAATAAGAAAGCCAAAGAGACTGTTCTTAGTGGAATATTTTTTCTGTCCGTAGATAGTAACCAAGCGGCAACTAAAATAGTGATAATTCCAAGTAGCGAAGCCATGTGCGTCAACCTAAAAGTTGTAGATAGGAAAGGCGACGCATTCTATAGAGGAAATCGTTTGCGGCAAGTGGCGGTTGTTAACGTGATGTTGGGGTAATCACCTGTGAGTAATGATATAAATTAAGTTATTGAATTTTAATAATTAAGTTTGATTAAAAACCATACTTTTTCCATATGGAAATTATATTTATAGATTTGGAAACAGTTAACGATGCAGTTCAACGCAAGTTTTTAGATTTTCATCCCAGTACGTCGGCGATCCGATATGATCTTTGATGAACTCAATCACTGCAGAAAGCTTCTTCGGCATGTTCTTTCGACTCGGATACACGGCATAAAATGGCATTAATTGGCTAGCTCGCCATTCAGGCAATACTTGGATTAATTTGCCCGTTCTAAACTCTTCTTTGACTAAGTAAGTTGCTAAGTAAGCCACGCCCCACCCTGACACCGCTGCATCGCGCACTGCCTCAGCTAAATCCACCGAGTAATCACCCGCTACTTTAACGCTAAGGTTCTCTTGGCCATTATCAAACGCCCACGATGTGTAATCTCGCTCTCGGCTACGATAGATAAGACAGTTATGGTCTATCAGATCAGAAGGTACATGTGGAGTCCCCGCTTTAATTAGATAATTCGGCGATGCTGCCACCACAAACTGGCTGTCCGCTAATCGCTGAGCAATATAACCTTCTGGCAGATCTTCATTATTGGTGATCCAGAGATCCAATCGCTCTTCAATCATATCCACCTTGTAGTCGAACAAGTGGACCTCGATTCTCAGCTGAGGATAAAGCTGTCTGAGCTGATCAATCGCAGGGATGATATGTAAAGTGCCAAATGACTGCGACAACCCAACACGCAATATTCCAGAGATGTCATCCCTCTGGCTGTCCATATCCATTTGAGCCGCTTTTACTGTGTTGAACAGCTGTTCACAGTGCTGATAGAACACCTCGCCCGCTTCAGTTAGCGTTAGGCTACGTGTGGTTCGTTGTACCAACTTGATGCCAATGGAGTCTTCAAGCAACGCAACTTGCTTACTGATGTGAGACACCGACACGTTCAAGCTTTTTGCAGCACTGGTAAAGCCTTCATGCTTGATCAACGCATGGAATATCACCATCTGTGCAGCTCTATCTGTTAGCACAAGACCACCTTCTTAAATCTCTGAAATATAAAATCAAAAAGGACTCCGAAGAGTCCTTTAGTTCGTTCTGCCTATGGTAGGGCAATTGCTATCAAAGTAAGCCATACCAACTAATAAAATTAAGTCTACTAATCAAACTTAATTCTGTCTGCTAGGTGGCTAACTGCCAAAGCAAAGTAGTAAGAACGATTCCACTTCATTAACACATTGTAGTTGTTGTAAATGAGGTACGAACGACCTGCTTCATCATCCGGCATAATCAACCAAGCTTTAATGTCTTCATCAAGCCTTGGCAGTGGGCGATCGTCGTAGCGCTTAATACCAAGTTCAGACCACTCTTTTAGGTACTTCGCTTTGTCTTCAGTTCGGCCTTGCAAATCAATAGACACGGTTGACGGTACGTGAACCTGACGGCCCCAAGTGTACTTATCATCCCAACCTGATTGGCTAAGGTAATTGGCCGCCGAAGCAAACACATCTTCTTCAGTGCCCCAAATGTCTTTCTTACCGTCGCCATTACCATCAGCGGCAAACGCTAAGAATGAGCTTGGCATAAACTGAGGTTGACCCATAGCACCAGCCCAAGAGCCTTTCATCTCTTTTGGTGCAATATGGCCTTGATCAAGTATCTTCAACGCCGCCATCGCTTCGCTACGGAAAAACGCTTCTCTGCGCCCTTCGTAAGCCATAGTCGTTAGCGCATCGATAACACTGTAGTTACCGGTGAACTTACCAAAGTTACTCTCAACGCCCCATAGCGCGACAATGAATCTTGGTTGAACACCATATTCATCACCAATACGCTTTAGCGCTGTGTAATGCTTCTTATAAAGAGAGCGAGCTTGCTTCACTTTCCAATCTGGTACCGCTCGTGGAATGTATTCATCCAGAGTCAGCTTTTTCTCAGGTTGGTTTTTGTCGGCTTTCACCGCTCTTGGCTTAAACGTTACACCATCAAAGGCTTCATCAATGATCGCTTCAGAAACGCCTTCTTCACGGCCTTGTTGCTTTAGTTTTTCTACATATTGTTCGAAGCTCAATTCTTCAGCGTGTACTGAGCTAATGGTCAGGCTATTACCCAATAGTAATGCTGATACAGCCAATATGGTTTTCGAAAATTTACTCAACGATCACTCCTCCTTGAATTGAGGTGGCTATCACTCTTCGTCTTGAGATTTCTGTTGAGCTTTACGCTCTTTATGAAGCTCAAGTTCGTTAACTGGTGGTGGCGGAACCTGCAAAAAGAAACCATCGGTATTCAGTGATTCTTTCACTTTTTCGATGTTCACTTGAGCCAGTTTACGGCCATCCATTTTAATTACCATTACAAAACTAGGTTTACCAAACATTTGCATCAATGCGTCAGGAACTTGTGAAAAATCATCCTTCTTAGGGATATAAAGGTATGTTCCTTCTTTCTTTGAGCTTTTATATATAGAACACAGCATGACAAACCTTTTAATTGATTATGACTACAAAACTCTCACTTGCGAGATCAATAGTTTATGTTAGGGAAATATTGGGAACAAAACGTCCATTTGACAACAAGATTACTTGCTGTGCTTGGTTTGGGAATATAACATGATAAACCTAGTTTCAGGCAATGCCCTTTATTTTATTGATAAAGAAATTGTACCAATTCGCTATTGAGGTCCTGTAGTTTTTCGATGTCTAGTAACCCAGATCTAAAAGGTAGCAGCTTTACGCTATCTGTTTTGCACTTATCCGATGATCAAGTCGAAAATGCAGTGTCTTTTCTTCAAGAGAAGGTAGACCAAGCACCCACGTTTTTCGCCGCTGCGCCTGTTGTTATCAACATCAGTAAAGTCGCAGGTGATATCGATTTTGTGCAACTGAAAAATGGTATATCTCAAGCGGGCATGATCCCGGTTGGCGTGGCTGGCTGTTCTGATAAACGTATGCAGAATCTAGCGAAAGAAGCCGGTTTTGCTGTCATGACGGCAAGTAAATCTCCATCGCAAGCACCGGCTAAGATGGCACCAATTAAAGTGGTTCGAACCCCAATTCGTTCGGGTCAGCAGGTTTACGCGAAAGATAGCGATCTACTCATACTAAGTCACGTGAGTGCAGGCGCAGAAGTGATTGCCGATGGCAGCATCCATATTCATGGCACGTTACGCGGCCGCGCGATTGCAGGTGCAAGTGGTCAAACTGAAGCAAAAATAATTTGTAATGATTTACAAGCCGAGCTGGTTTCCATTGCTGGAAATTACTGGCTCAGCGATCAAATTGAAAGCGAGTACTGGCAGAAGAAAACCATGTTCAGTATGGCAAACGATGTATTACACGTTGACGTCCTCGCAATATAAGAGAAATAAAAGGAAAAAATAATGGCACGCATTATCGTTGTAACGTCAGGTAAAGGCGGGGTAGGCAAAACGACCTCTAGTGCAGCTATTGCCTCAGGTCTGGCTTTAAAAGGGAAGAAAACCGCAGTTATCGACTTTGATATCGGTCTGCGTAACCTAGATTTAATCATGGGTTGTGAGCGTCGTGTTGTGTACGACTTCGTTAACGTTATCAATGGTGAAGCAACGCTGAACCAAGCGATGATCAAAGACAAGCGCACAGAAAACCTGTTCATTCTTCCTGCGTCTCAAACTCGTGATAAAGATGCACTAACTAAAGATGGTGTTCGTCGCGTATTTGATGAACTGGATGAAATGGGCTTTGATTTCATCATCTGTGATTCTCCTGCAGGTATCGAGCAAGGCGCTCTAATGGCGTTGTACTTTGCTGATGAAGCGATTGTAACGACCAACCCTGAAGTCTCTTCTGTTCGCGACTCAGACCGTATTCTAGGTATTCTTGACTCTAAATCTCGTCGTTCTGAAGACGGCTTGGAGCCTGTGAAAACTCACCTTCTACTGACTCGCTACAACCCAGCACGTGTAACTCAAGGTGAGATGCTAAGTGTTGAAGACGTTGAAGAGATCCTACACATCTCTCTACTGGGCGTGATTCCAGAGAGCCAAGCGGTACTGAACGCATCGAACAAAGGTGTTCCAGTTATCTTTGACGAAGCAACCGACGCAGGTATGGCTTACAATGATACTGTAGAGCGACTACTAGGTAGCCAAGTGGACTTCCGTTTCTTAACGGAACAGAAGAAAGGCATCTTCAAAAGACTGTTCGGGGGCTAATACGCAATGTCATTACTAGAGTTTTTCAGACCACAGAAAAAGACGACCGCAAACCTAGCCAAGGAGCGTTTGCAGATCATTGTTGCTGAGCGCCGCAGTCATGACGACCCTGCTCCATCGTACTTACCGCAGCTGAAAGAAGATATCTTGAAGTGTATTGCGAAGTACGTTGAAGTAGATCCATCAATGGTTGATCTTACTTTCGAACACAAAGATGACGACATCTCAGTATTGGAGCTGAACGTTAAGCTACCAGAAGACGATAAGTAACCTTCGCTATCTTGTAAGTAGTAAGCAGATTAAATAAAAAAGAGAGCCTAGGCTCTCTTTTTTGTGTCTGCATTTGATATCTGTGAGTGGCTAACTCTTATAATAAGAACAGATTACTTAATCGCTTTATTCAGCTTTTCGCCAACCACATCTAAACGCCAACCTTGCATTACATCAGGTAGCTTTTCAGGGTTACGTTGGTGTTTCCAAACCCAACTTAACACTTGGTTAAGTTGCTTCTTCGATGCCAAAAATTCGGTCGCTAGACCACTGTGTTGTGATGCTGTTTTCACTTCATCTTTCAACACTTTGAAGATTTGCTTGTAGCCAGGGTAATCCATTAGACGTTCTACTGGTGCTGGGTACTCTTCTTCTGGCGTATGCTCAGCCAACTTCACGATTGAGCTGATCTTCGCACCATGGCGACGTACAGAACGGTAATCAAAACCTTCCTGTTCCATGTGCTTAGGATCTTTCATCGCGAATCGAGCCACAGCCCATAAGTCTTGTTCTTTGAAAACAAAGTTCAGCGCTAAATCACGCTTAATTGCTTCTTTTAAACGCCAAGTCGCTAGCGGTCTTAAGATAGCTAACTGTTTAGGTTTTAACTGCCATGCACCTTTGATATCAAGGTAAGCATTGTCTGGATTTGCTTTACGAATACGTTTAGCAACTTGTAGGTCAGACTCTTGTTGAGCCGCTTCCCACCAGCCTGCTTCCATCACTTTTTCAAGAAGCTTGTTGTACATTGGCATGAGGTAATGAACGTCTGCCGCAGCATAGTCTAACTGCTTTTGAGAAAGCGGACGAGCTAACCAATCGGTGCGAGATTCACTCTTATCGAGGTCAACACCAACAAACTCTGAAACCAGAGCTGCAAAGCCCGTTGATAAGCCATGGCCTAAGAAAGCCGCCATGATTTGCGTATCCACCATTGGTGTTGGTGTGCAGCCAAAGGCGTTCTGGAACACTTCCAAATCTTCGCCGCAAGCGTGCAGCACTTTCAATACTGAAGCGTCTTTCAACAATCCAACAAATGGTGTCATTTCGCCAAGAGCAATAGGGTCAATCAGTGACAGCGTTTCACCATCAAATAACTGAATCAAGCCTAATTGAGGGTAATAGGTTCTTGTACGAACGAACTCCGTATCAAGCATAACGACATCGGCTTCACGTGCTTGTTGGCAAACTCGCTCAAGGTCTTTCAATTGGGTAATGATTTGATAATCCACAAAAACTCTCACTGGTTTCTATTTGATCGCCGGATACAAAAATGCCGACATTAACTGTCGGCATTCTAACACCATTTTACAGCGCTCGCTTAGATTAAGCGCCTCAATGGTTTTTCGTGCTATGGTTTCTAGAGTAGTGGTTACCCATAAACTGGCTGATTATTCGCTCGCGCGTTTAGCCAATTCAGCATCGTTCTCTTCACGAAGCACACGACGCAAAATCTTACCTACGTTGGTCTTTGGAAGATCTTCTCTGAATTCAACCAGTTTAGGGATCTTGTAACCCGTTAGGTGTTCACGACAGTGCGCGATGATGTCTTCTTTGGTTAGACTAGGATCACGCTTCACAACGTAGATCTTAACCAATTCACCTGACACTTCATGAGGTTGACCGATAGCCGCTACTTCGAGCACTTTGCCATGTAGTGCCACTACATCTTCAATCTCATTCGGGTAAACGTTAAAGCCAGACACAAGAATCATGTCTTTCTTACGGTCAACAATGTGCAGCAAGCCTTCGTCATCAAACTTAACGATGTCACCCGTAGATAGCCAACCGTCTTGGTCGATCACTTCTTTGGTCGCTTCTGGACGCTGCCAGTAGCCTTGCATCACTTGAGGACCACGAACTTGCAGCTCACCCACTTGATCATTAGCAACCACTTTGCCTTCATCATCAACAATACGAACTTCTGTTGATGGTACAGGCAGGCCAATAGCGCCAGTGTAATCTTTAAGATCGTATGGGTTACCCGTTACCAGTGGTGAACACTCGGTTAAGCCGTAGCCTTCCAGCAAGTGAATGCCTGTCGCTTTCTTCCATTGCTCAGCAACAGAGCGTTGAACCGCCATGCCACCGCCAACAGATAGGCGTAGGTTACTGAAATCCAACTCGTGGAAATCTTCGTTATTCACAAGTGCATTGAATAGAGTGTTTACGCCGGTAATCGCGGTAAACGGCACCTTTTGTAGCTCTTTAATGAAGCCAGGAATATCACGAGGGTTGGTGATAAGAAGGTTTCGACCACCCATCTCAACAAACAGCAAGCAGTTTACGGTCAGTGCGAACACGTGGTAAAGCGGCAGTGCCGTTACCACCAGCTCACGGCCTTCTTGCAGAACAGGACCGTATGCCCCTTTCGCTTGAAGTACGTTCGCGATCATATTGCGGTGCGTTAGGATTGCGCCCTTAGCCACACCCGTAGTACCGCCCGTGTACTGTAGGAAAGCAATGTCATCACCCGCCATAAACGGCTTCACATACTGAAGACGGCGACCTTTATGCAGTGCTTTTCTGAAAGAGATAGCGCCCGGTAGATCATACTTAGGCACCATGCCTTTTACGTATTTCACTACGAAATCGACAATTGTACCTTTCGCGCGTGGCAGCATTTGCCCTAAGCTGGTGAGTACAACGTGTTTAACTGGCGTGTTATCAACGACTTTCTCTAGCGTGCTCGCAAAGTTTGAAACGATAACAATCGCCTTTGCACCAGAATCGTTCAGTTGATGTTCAAGCTCACGAGGTGTGTACAGTGGGTTGACGTTCACTGCAATCATACCAGCACGCAATACACCAAAAAGTGCAATTGGGTATTGCAGCAGGTTTGGCATCATCAGTGCAACGCGATCGCCTTTCTTCAGTTTCAAATCATTCTGCAGGTAAGCGGCAAAAGCACGGCTGCGCTCTTCAAGCTTACGGAACGTCATTATTGAGCCCATGTTCTCGAATGCTGGTTGGTCTGCGTACTTCTGTACCGACTGTTCAAACATTTCAACAAGAGATGGGTACTGATCTGGGTTGATCGTCTCTGGTACGTCACTTGGATAACGTGAAAGCCAAGGTTTATCCACTATGTTACTCCTCGTTTATCAGCTGACGACTGTTTCGCCGCTTTTTATCATTGCGGTATTACAGCACAGCTTTAGTGCATGAGCACTAAAAGGCTCAAACACTTGTTTAAATTTTGTTAACTACACCAAGAATTAGCTCTGAAACTAACTCTGGACTCTCTAAATGGCAATGATGTCCGCCAGGAACAGTCTCTATATTTAGAGGACTATGGGCTGATTTGTAGCGATTATGCTGCAAATGTCGGAATCCATCATTCCCTAAAACTATTAATTGAGGGCATTCAATAGCCGCCATAATCGCTTCAGCGTGCGCCTGTGACATTCGATATAACGAGTCACATTTTAGGTTAGGGTCGCATCGCCATTGCCAAGAGTTATCTAACTCGACAATTCCTCGCTCTACTATAGGAGCAATTAATTCAGCATTGATTTGATTGGCGTGAGCTCTCAGCTTAATAGCATCCTCAAGGCTTGCCAGAGGACGTGAAGGCTTTCTTCGCTGTCGAAGACGACTGAGTACCCCATCTCTCAAGCGAGAAACCGTTTCTTGGGGAGCTTCTGAAAGAGGTCCGTGACCTTCAATTTGAATTAATCCTGACACCTTTTCAGGAAAGGCGGCACTATAGCAACTTGCGATCAATGCACCAAGTGAATGTCCTACCAGTACCAGTCTGTTTGGCGATAATTTAGTCACCAACTGGTGCAAATCATCAATATAGTCGTGAAACGGGTAGTAACTGCCCGACTTATGCGACGAAAAGCCATGACCAAAGAGATCAATCGCAACCAAGTGAGAGTTGGGGGAAAGTGTTTCGAGATTAGAGAGAACAGAAGAGAAACTCGCGGAGTTATCTAACCACCCATGAATAAAAACGACCGTCGTAGCGGTCGTTTCTGGGTTGCCTATCTGCTGTGTTGCAAGCTTCCCGCTCGCAAGGGAGTATGACTTTTCAATCATCAAGCATCTAATTCCATCTGGTTGCGTAATCAAGCTCTAGTAATCAACCTTTAGTAATCAAGAGCCGGCAAAGTGAGCTACTCTACGTCCTGTATCACTCGACCTTGTCTTGGCATCGTTTGGAAGCTGCGGCAATGTAGACTTCTGCACGAGTAGTAGGTTGGTGCAAAATCGTTAACAACAACGCGCTCCGTAATGTTCCAAAGTCGTTGGTTGTCTACTTGCATCACAGGGAAGGTATAAGGGTACTCCCCTATTTTCCCATCTTCACTGCCGCTTGATTGACCAACCAAAGTAATCAGGCGACCTTCTGCAAAGCTTAGAGGCTCAACATAGCCTTCAATATAACCGACAAAACGTCCGCTTGGTTCTGCGTCTAGATCTGGCTTACCGTTACTAGAAATCGGCATATTAGCGACTTCGATTCGAGTCTTATCTTTCAAGTTAGTTACTTTAGATATTACGCCACCTAATCGAACACTTTTGGCATCCGGTAGTTGGTCGACCCATTGTTGGTAATCGCTAATAACAGGCTCTGATTTTGCTTCGAGTTCGCTAGGTAGTGATGAACACCCTGCAAGCACCAAAATACCAAGAGAAAGGGCAATTAAGCGAATTTTAGATAAGTAATTTGACATGGTTCTGGTCCTTAAACAGGCATTAATAACAAGCTCTAGATGTAGATATCGACACCGATAAGCTTTGCAAGTTCTTCTTTCTTCGCCTGATTCATTACATCCATATACTCTTCCATAGCCTTACGTCCTCGGCCTTCTGGAAGATCATACTGGATTTGAGCCTTATGGAGTTCAGACTCTTTAACTTGACGAATAGAGTGGGAAACAGCATTAGCCACCTTAGTTGGTTGTCCAACCGCAGTGCTAGCATCAGATTTTTTTGCCTGCTCCTTCTTTTTGATTCGATTAGGCTTAGACGTGCTACCTATCGAAGAAGGAGGTAAGTTGTTAATTGATACCATGACTAAATATCTGCCCTCTCAAATCTAAATAATACGCATTTAGATCTAATTTGCATCAGAACCTTGTAAAAATTATTCGCGACCTGGCAGTTTCTTCCAAGTCACTTTATCACGAAGATAAACTGGCTCAGACTCTTCAGCAGCAACCGCTTTGCCTTCTGCGTAAGCAAATTGAGCAAGGAACGCCATATCTTGCGCTTCTGGGAATAGCACTTCACACGCTTTGGTGTTGATCGCTAGTGTATCCATATGTTCTGCGTACGCTTCCCAACCTGTACCGACTTTTGCCCATGTTTCAGAGTCCGCTTCAAGCTGCGCGGCCAATTCGCTTGGTGGTATAACACACTCAGCATCAACCGCAGTCCAACGACCGTCTTCTTCACGGCTATAACGAGCCCAGTATACTTCACTCATACGCGCATCAATCGCTGTTGCTACATGAGTTTCACCAAATTTACGGTAGCTGCCTTGCGCCATCGCTGCCAGTGTAGAGACACCAATCATTGGTAAATCCGCACCAAAAGCCAAGCCCTGAGCAATACCAATACCAATACGCACACCTGTGAAACTGCCTGGGCCTTGGCCAAACGCGATAGCATCGATATCGGTTAAAGCGACATTCGCTTCTTTCAGTACTTCATCAACCATAGGTAGAATTTTTTTCGTATGGTCTCGAGGAGCCTCTTCGCTACGTGCGAACACCTGGTCACCCATTACTAATGCAACTGAACAGTTTTCAGTTGCGGTATCTACTGCAAGAATTTTCGCGCTCATTTGTGTCTCAAATATTCGTTATCTAATCTAAAAATAATGGCTAAGCTCAACAATGCCAATTACTCAGCAGTGGTTGAATGGTCTTTAGCTAAGAATTCTTTAATGACCCCTAAGTCACGTGTACGAGGGATAGGCGGTAAGCTCGCCAAAAATATGCCACCGTAATCGCGAGTCACCAATCGGTTATCGCAAATAATCAAAGCGCCATTATCGCGCTTGTCACGTATCAATCGGCCGACACCTTGTTTCAAGGTAATCACAGCGTCTGGCAACTGTACTTGTGCAAAAGGATCACCCCCTTTTAGTTTACAGTCCTCGATTCGAGCCTTAAGTAAAGGGTCATCAGGGGCCGTAAAGGGCAATTTATCGATGATAACACAGCTTAATGCATCGCCCCTAACATCTATCCCTTCCCAGAAAGCGCCTGTCGCCACAAGCAATGCGTTACCCAATTCCATGAACTCGGCTAAGGTTTTTTGCTTACTTGTCTCACCTTGCAATAGAACGGGAACCGTGAGGGTTTCTCGGAATCGCTCGCCCAACTCTTTCATCATGCTGTGCGAGGTACACAAGAAGAAACAGCGACCTTGGTTTTGCTCGATCACAGGAGTCAGCATTCGAACCAGCTTATCGGCCAAACCCGGGCTATTGGGTTCTGGAAGATAGCGAGGCACACATAAACGTGCCTGATTCGGATAATCAAATGGGCTCGGCAGTGAAAACTGAGCCGACGGCTTTAAGCCAAGTCGCGAGGTAAAGTGGTCGAAATCATCCGACACCGCCAAGGTTGCTGAGGTAAACACCCAAGCGCCCGGTTTAAGTTCGATTTGTTCGTGGAATTTATCCGCAACCGACAGTGGTGTGATGTGCAAAGCGAATTGCCTTGGTGTTGTGTCATACCAATAGGAGTAACCCGTAATCGACACATCGCACACACGCTCAATGCGTGACTTAATCATGTTTGCACGTTCGAAAGCGGTGTCTAACAGTTGGCTTCGACCCAATGCTAATTTCAATACATCAACGGCCAGTTGCAGCGCATCTTGTAGACGAACAAGTTCTCGTGCAATCGACTCAGACTTTAGTGCTTCACGCCAGTTACCACGAAAGCCGGTGTCGCCCAATACAATGCGTAGATCGGCAGCAGACTGAACGAGCCTATCCCCTACTTTTTGTAACTGACGCATATCTTTTGCTTCAGTTCGGTAGGCGATTTCGATGTCTTTAGCGAGTTCATTAATCTGGCGGCTAGACACAGACTGACCAAAGTATTGGCTAGCAATATCGGGAAGCTGATGCGCCTCATCGAAGATAAACACGTCGGCTTCTGGGATTAGCTCACCGAATCCGGTTTCTTTGATCGCTAAATCGGCTAGAAACAGGTGGTGGTTTACGACGACCACATCGGAATCCATCGCTTTCTTACGCGCTTTAAGCACAAAGCAATCGGTATAGCTTGGACACTCTTTGCCTAAACAGTTGTCGTTAGTAGAAGTAATTGTTGGAATGATTGGGCTATCTTCTGCAATATCATCACAATCGCCTAAGTCACCCGTTTGGGTCGCAGACGACCAACTGCGAACTTTCACCAGTTGCGCTAACAGTGTTGGATCGGTGTGAGTGCCATGACTCTCGATCATTTGACGGCTCAGCCTATCCAAACACAAATAGTTAGAACGTCCTTTGAGTAACGCAACCTGACCATAAAAGCCAAGCGCATCGACCATTAGCGGTAAATCGCGATGAAACAGCTGTTCTTGAAGGTTTTTAGACCCCGTACTAATGATGGTTTTCTTGCCACTAAGCAGCGCAGGCACTAAGTAAGCAAACGTCTTACCGGTACCTGTACCCGCTTCAACAACCAATTGGCTTTGTTTTTCAATAGCTTGTGAAACCGCTTCAGCCATGTCTAACTGAGCTTGTCTTGGTTGAAACCCAGGGATTGCTTTGCCCAGAGCGCCATCAGCAGAAAACGTTTTAGATATCATAGAGTACGAAGTTTAGAAAAAGTGAAGGCGAATTATGGCAGGTTTAGTGAGCCGGCGCGAATCAAGAATGACTTCGCACCGGAGGTGTTTGGTTTAGTTTGATTTGGTCTGAGCGTCCTGAAAAGAGAAAGGAACAGAAATCAAAGAAAGGGTTTTATTTACGGCTGAGGTAACGCGACAACCAAGGGGCACCTTCAAATTGGTTCTCGCAAGGCTGCATGGCTTTCGCAGCATCGGTTGGTGAGGTTTTGCTTTCCCACATTTCATCTAAAACATTACCATCTAATTCCGTACCACCCGCCAATGAGTTCACTCGCTTGCAGTACAGTTTTTTTGCTAGTAACTCTTTATCCATAAGTATCACCTCTATTTTTGGCCAAGGCGTAAATGCCTCGGTTGAAGTTCAAATGCGTACTACGGTCAAAACTTAAAAAATGAAGCTTCTGCCTGTTTTCCTATCTAAAAACTGATATTTCCACATCAAACAATTTATCAAAGCGATAAATGAGCAGCAGAATTTGTTGAAACCAACTTGATAATAGATTAATTATAACGGTGATATTGCGGCTCAGTTCACCGTTCGACGGCCTGCATTAAATTTGAAGAATCCCGATTTCATATAATAAGTGCAACATTTCATGGAAGTAAGATGCAAATGGAAAGAAAAACTTTACTAACACATTGTACTGATGCCCCAGGCCTCATCTCGAAGATCACCAACATTTGTTACAAACACCAACTCAATATTGTGCACAACAATGAGTTCGTAGATAACACCAGCGGCCACTTCTTTATGCGCACCGAGCTAGAGGGTTACTTCAATGACGAAACCTTGCTAGCCGATTTAGACCAAGCGCTGCCAGAGAATGCGAAACGTAAGCTAATGAGCTCTTCTCGCAAGCGTGTTGTGATTCTTGTAACCAAAGAAGCGCACTGCCTTGGCGACATTCTAATGAAGAATTTCGATGGCAGTTTAGACGTGGAAATCGCAGCCGTTGTTGGCAACTATGACATTCTACAAAGTCTAACCGAGCGTTTTGACATTCCTTACCACCATGTTTCACACGAAGGACTAAACCGTGAAGAACATGAGCAGAAAATGCTAGAAGTGATTGACCAATACGAGGCTGATTACCTTGTTTTGGCTAAGTACATGCGAGTACTGACTCCGGGGTTTGTTGAAAAGTACAACCACAAGATCATCAACATCCACCACAGTTTCTTGCCAGCGTTTATCGGCGCGAAGCCATACCAACAAGCGTATGAGCGCGGCGTGAAAATCATCGGTGCAACGGCACACTTCGTGACAAACGATTTGGATGAAGGTCCAATCATTAAGCAAGATGTTATTCCAGTAGATCACAACTTCAGCGCAAAAGACATGGCGCAAGCGGGTCGTGACGTAGAGAAGAATGTTCTGAGTAAGGCGCTAAACAAGGTGATCAACGATCACGTGTTTGTTTACGGCAACAAGACTGTGATTCTGTAAGTCGCTAATTTAAGGTCGACTTCCAGTTAGAACTCAATAAAAAACGCGCAATAGGGTTAAGCCATTGCGCGTTTTTTGTATCTGATGATCAAACTAGCTTTAAGAGATTCCCGACTATGCTTCTTCGTCGCTATCGGGAATGACGGTGTCCAATCATCGGCTCTCTATCTAGAAACTTATATATTCAACAAGCGCTCGCAATAGTTAGTAGACCAACACATTCATAACCGACAACCTCGTCATTCCGACGAGCCTAAGCGAGATCAGGAATCTCTTCTTTGAACAGCCTTAGGTTATGCCTGCTCTGACTCCACAATCTTCTTCAACGAATGTGGGTGCAGCTTGATACAAATACCTTGATGCTTGAATGCAACCGTTGGGTTATTCAGACGTTCACCCTCGCCTTTCGGGCTAGAGAGTTTGATCTTAATACCTTGCTCAGCCAAAGAGTCGAACTTAGCAGCGAACTGTGGGTAAGTCTCTTTAAGATCCGCTAAGTACTCATCAGCCGTTTGTGCGTGAGAAGGAATCACGAACTCAACATGTTCCCAATCTTGGCTCGGGTAAATCTTGCCTTCTGCCGGGTATGGCAACTCTAAGCATTCAATCTTCCAACCAAGGCTTTGCAGTGGTTCATCAAAAGCCAACACCACAATTGGGCGACCGTTGATCATCGCCTCTGAAATCGTAGAACCGTACTCAGACCATGCTTGGTGCGCAGATTTCGCCATCTCGGTTTCATTGATTCTAAGCGCAATATGATCCGCTTGAGCAAAGCTCAAATCCAAACCCAGTGTATTTCCTAGGTTCTCAATTTTCGCCATAAACGTATCAAGGCGGGCAATCATTTGTTGTGGTTCGAGTTCGGCTTGCTTGAGGCTCATCGTCATTGTCTGTGTTCTCCAATTAATGGCAGCATGTTATCAGTTTTGCTTTCTTCAACAAGCGTTGCTTTGGCAAAATAGACTCAATAAGTATGCTCATTCGACTCCTTAAACATTCAAACGTGGCTTGGCAAAAGTTGTTTGTCAAAAACCCCTGAGGAAATGTTAATTTTCTATCAATTCGACCTATAAGAAACCGCACAAAATTGGTATGATTACCGCCATTTCTGTGAACTTAAACAGAGTCTGCTGCTGATTTTGGCATTAAATCGTTAACTAGAAGCATAATTAACCAATTTAATGACCAAGAATTAACGGCCACTCTTATCATCCTTGAATTGAAGGAAACGCGTGTGAATATCCAAGCACTTATTAATGACAAAGTATCTCAGGCTCTAGAAGCCGCTGGCGCACCTGCAGGCTCTCCTGCTGCTGTTCGTCAATCTGCAAAACCACAGTTTGGTGACTACCAAGCAAACGGCGTTATGGGCGTTGCTAAACGACTAGGCACTAACCCACGAGAATTTGCTCAAAAAGTATTGGACGTTCTAAACCTAGACGGCATCGCGTCTAAAGTTGAAATCGCAGGTCCGGGTTTCCTAAACATCTTCCTAGATGAAGCTTTCCTAGCAAAACAAGCAGACGCAGCATTAGCTGACTCTCGCCTTGGTGTTGCAGTTGCTGAAACGCAAACTATTGTTGCGGATTACTCTGCGCCAAACGTTGCTAAAGAAATGCACGTTGGTCACCTACGTTCAACTATCATCGGTGATGCGGTTGTTCGTACTCTAGAATTCCTAGGCCACAACGTTATCCGTGCTAACCACATCGGTGACTGGGGCACTCAATTCGGTATGCTTATCGCAAACCTTGAGCGTGTTCAGGCTGAGTCTGGTGAAGTTTCGATGGAACTTGCTGACCTTGAAGGCTTCTACCGTGAATCTAAAAAGCTTTACGACGAAGACGAAGAATTCGCAGTTAAAGCACGTGGCTACGTTGTTAAACTGCAAAGCGGCGACGAGTTCTGCGCAGAGATGTGGAAGAAGCTTGTTGACGTAACAATGATTCAAAACCAACGCAACTACGATCGTCTAAATGTGTCTCTAACGCGTGATGACGTAATGGGCGAGAGCATGTACAACCACATGCTGCCAACTATCGTTGCAGATCTGAAAGAGCAAGGTCTTGCTAAAGAAGATGACGGCGCACAGGTTGTATTCCTAGACGAATACAAAAACAAAGATGGTGACCCAATGGGCGTTATCATCCAGAAGCGCGACGGCGGTTTCCTTTACACAACAACCGACATTGCTTGTGCAAAATACCGTTTTGAAGAACTAGGCGCAGACCGCGTTCTTTACTTCATCGACTCACGTCAACATCAGCACCTAATGCAAGCTTGGACTATCGTTCGTAAAGCAGGTTACATCCCAGAATCTGTTTCTCTTGAGCACCACGCGTTCGGCATGATGCTAGGTAAAGACGGGAAGCCATTCAAGACTCGTGCAGGTGGTACTGTTCGTCTTGCTGACCTTCTTGATGAAGCAGAAGTTCGTGCAGCACAGCTAATCGAATCTAAGAACCCAGAACTAGCAGAAGACGAGAAGAAAGCGATCGCGAACACAGTTGCAATGGCAGCGGTTAAGTACGCAGACCTTTCTAAGCACCGTACTACTGACTACGTGTTTGATTGGGACAACATGCTTGCGTTCGAAGGTAACACAGCACCATACATGCAGTACGCGTACACTCGTGTTGCTTCTGTATTCGCTAAAGCTGGCGTTTCTATGGACTCTCTTGAAGGTGAAATCAAAATCACTGAAGAAAAAGAGAAAGCACTTATCGCAAAACTTCTACAATTCGAAGAAGCGGTACAGTCTGTTGCTCGTGAAGGTCAACCACACATCATGTGTAGCTACCTGTTCGAACTTGCTGGTCAATTCTCTAGCTTCTACGAAGCATGCCCTATCCTAGTTGCTGAAGATGAAACTGTTAAACAGAGTCGTCTGAAGCTTGCTGCACTAACAGCGAAGACAATCAAGCAAGGTCTATCGCTTCTAGGTATCGATACTCTAGAGCGCATGTAAGCGATTCGAGATAATTAGAAAGGTTGACGTGAAAGCGTCAACCTTTTGTTTTATTTGGAGGTTACATTTATTTAGCAAAATCTGATACCCACCAACTTCCTCAGCAAGAGATCTCCTATTACGCTCCTTCGTAGCTCTAGGAGATGACGGGAATAGGTGTCGTGAATCCAAGACAGCATCAAGGATGCGCAATCAAGCCACACCAAATCGCCATTACTTTCCTCAACCGGTCACTCCCTACTGTGAGAGACGAACATTATAGGGAATCTCCTAAAAGCGCGTAGCAACCGTAAACCAATTATCTATCTCTCTCCTCCATCGTCATTCCCTAAAATGAGGAACGAACGCAATAGGAAATCTGCCAAAAGCACACAACAACAGCAAACCAAATCGTTATCACTCTCCACAACCGTCATTCCCGACAGTGAGACACGAACGCGATAGGGAATCTCCTAAAGCATGCAACCACCGAAAACCTATTCGCTACTCTTCTCCTCCACCCGTCATTCCCTACAGTGAGGGACGAACGTGATAGGGAATCTGCTTATTGAGAGCGAAGCGCTAGCCACATCTCTGTTCCAACCTTATACTCAACTAAAACAATTAATTGGAAAGATCATGAGCTTCGAACTTCATCCTCAATTGGCAAAAGACACCACCATTATTGGTGAATTCCCTCTAAGCCTTGCACTACTGCACAAAGACAACGCTGTGCCTTGGGTTATTCTGGTACCAAAACGCGCTAACCTAAAAGAGCTTCACCACTTACCAATGAAAGAACAGCAGCAGTTCTTACATGAGTCTCAAGCAGTAAGCCAAGCACTAGAAGCAACGTTCCAACCAGATAAACTAAACCTAGGCGCGCTAGGTAATATGGTGCCTCAACTGCACATCCACCATATCGCACGCTTCAAAGATGACATCGCGTGGCCAGGCCCGGTGTGGGGTAACACCAAAGGCGAGCAACGCAGTGAAGAAGATCAAGCCGCTATCCTTACTCGTATTCAAAACGTGCTGTCACTGAGCTCTATCTTCAAGAAAGCGTAATTCGAGTCTCTCGTTAAGCTTCAAACCAGAGAGTTCAGAAAAGACACATAACAAAAAGCCGCTTATCTATAATAGATAAGCGGCTTTTTAACTTTCTAACCTCGCCGTTCTCAACGAGTGTATGCAGCTCTGAACTACATCATCACGTTAAGCGACAAACCATCTTGTTTGCTAATGGTGTAACGAATGCGCGTTGTATGGCCATGCTTGTTAGTATCGACCAAGCGAGAAATCTTTCCTTTCTTGACCCACACACCCAGCATCGCATCGACGCCATCTTCACTCATACCAAACTTTGCAGCGAGTTCTTTACGAGCCGCGACACCGTGGTTGTCTATGTATTGGTGAAGTTCAGTTAAGATCATACGACTTGCACCTCTAGCGCTTTCTGCTTGTTACCAATTTTCTTGAACACGCGATATGTCACCACAAAGCCACCAGCAATCACCACCATCCACACAGCACTTGTCACTGGGTGCGCTGCAAAGTTTGCTGCTTGGTAATAGAAGGTCGCACCGAAGTAACCAAGCGCCATTGTCCAAACTGCAATGAAGCGTGCAAACGTCTGGCCGAACTCACGTACATAAGCACCCATTGCAGCAACACAAGGTGTGTAAAGCAGGATAAGAATCAAGTAAGCGAATGCCGCATGGCCGGAAACAAACTTGTCTTTCAGGTTACCAAAGATAGATGAATCGACTTCTTGATCTTCAGCCACTGAGCCAGAGTCTGATAAGTCACCTACTTCAATACCTAGTGGATCTGAGTAGCTCAGACCAGACAAGTTTTCAGGAATCGTCATCACCGCTTCTTGCAAGCTTGCTGCTAAATCAAATTCAGCCGCTTCTTCATCAGAAGGCGTTGTGTATAGGCTGTTTAATGTACCTACAACGGCTTCTTTTGCGAAGATACCTGTAATGATACCAACCGTCGCAGGCCAGTTTTCTTCAGTAATACCAATTGGTTGGAACACAGGAGTCACGACTTGTGCCGCTTTAGACAACACAGAGTTTTCGCTGTCTTCATTACCGAAGCTGCCATCCATACCTAGCGAGTTCAAGAAGCTCAGGATTGCCACAACCATCACGATTGTTTTACCCGCGCCAAGTACGAAACGCTTCAGTTTTTGCCACGTTTTAAGCATTACGTTTTGCACTGTCGGCAATTCGTAATCTGGCATTTCCATGACTAAGCTATCGCTGCTACCTGGGTAAATGGTGTTCTTAAGGAACAGGCCCGTAAACACAGAAGCAACAATACCCATAATGTACAGAGCGAATACTACGTTTTGTCCAGCACCCGGGAAGAAGGCAGCCGCGAACAGTGCGTATACCGGAAGACGAGCACCACATGACATAAACGGCGCCATTGATGCAGCCAGTTTACGTTCGCGTTCTTGGTCAAGAGTACGAGTTGCCATGATTGAAGGTACGTTACAGCCAAAACCAAGCACTAGTGGTACAAACGCTTTGCCCGGCAAACCAATTTTCTGCATGACTTTATCAAGTACAAATGCCGCACGCGCCATGTAGCCTGAGCTTTCAAGCACAGCTAAGAACAAGTAAAGAGCTGCAATCACCGGAATGAAGGTCGCAACGGTTTGAATACCGCCGCCGATACCATCGGCCAATATAGTGACTAGCCAAACAGGCAAGTGACCATCTAATAAGTGATGTCCACCATCAACCAAGATTGCCCCAACACCGATATCAAAGAAGTCGATAAACGCACTACCGATATTGATAGAGAACATGAACATCAGGTACATGATCACAAAGAAGAAAGGAATACCGACCCATTTATTCAGAATGAATTGGTCTGCTTTCTCTGTGAAGTTGCGGCTTAGCTTGCCTTCGCTGCGACGAACACGTTTACAAAGGTCATGTAAGAAAGTGTACTTCGCGTCAGCGACTGCAAGGTCGATATCAAAGTCAGCACCAAGACGTACGCCGTCAATTTGAGTACGAGTCTGCGGAGCCAGTCCATTCAATACCAAGTAATCATTTTCTAAAGCACGAATTGCCAGAGCTCGGTGAGAAACGTCAGCATCATCAAATTGTGATTCAACAGAAGGGATAAGAGCTTCTAATGCTGCGTCGTAATCAATAGAGATAGGATCAAGGCTCACACCTTGAACAAGCAATTTATGTAGGCGTTCTTTAAAGCGAACCACTTGGCCTTTGTCGTTTGCAGACAAGCTTAATACTGGACAACCAAGCTCTTTCTCAAGCGCTTTAAGGTTAATCACCTGACGCTCACGCTTTAGCACATCCATTTTGTTCAATACAACGATCATTGGGCGACCCAACTCTCGCAGTTGTAATGTCATGTATAAGCTTCGTTCCAGACAGCTTGCGTCTACCACATTGATGATCACGTCTGCTGGATGAGTAAGAACCGCGCGAGATGCTATCGACTCATCGATGCTGTTCGCGTCATTACCACTGTCTAGTGCGTAGATACCTGGTAAGTCGGTAAGCTGGAACTGATCACCAGCGTGCGAATATACGCCCGTCTTCTTTTCTACGGTTACACCAACCCAGTTACCAACGTGCTGTTTAGCACCAGTCAATGCATTAAATAATGTTGTTTTACCACTATTCGGGTTACCAACGGTTAGAACTTGATAATCCATTTAGATAACCTCGATTTGTTCTGCGATGCTTTCACGAATGGCGATTGAAACCCCTCTCACTTCAACTTGAAGCGGATCACCCATAGGTGCACGGCGAATCAACGTCACCTCGGTTTTTGGCAACATGCCCATGACCATAAGTTTCTTTCTAACTTCTGGTGTTAAACCTGTTAGTGCAACAATAGAAGCCGCTTTGCCTTGCTCTAGTTGTGAGAGTTTCATAAGTACCCAATTCGTGACTGATAATGAGAAAGATTGTTATTACGAGCATGATACACATACATGACCACAATTCCATTGTGTGAAATCAATGTTTTCGAAAATACATACTCGTAAATTTCGTTAAAAACGTTTACGTCAAAAACGTTACTTTCAACAAGCAACGAGAACTACCTCACTAGTACGAATCACTCAAAGAAGAACAAAGTTATTTATTATCAATAACTTAAAATAATGTCGGTTTTCTCATGACCATCTGTCGTTAATTTTATAAGTAAAATAAGTGCCTGGACGTATAGTTACTCCATCGAAGAGAAACTCCTTCTCTTTAATTTTATTSCAGAGGTGATGTGGCTTGCCATATCACTCCGGCAGCAAGCGAAGGTGTCTTTGGCACCCGTGGTATAGTCCCCCCGGCTATACCACGATATTTTTTTTCTTCCTCTTGTTTATCCAAACATATTCTCGTATCTCGTATCTCGTATCTCGTATCTCGTATCTCGTATCTCGTATCTCGTATCTCGTATCTCGTATCTCGTATCTCGTATCTCGTATCTCGTATCTCGTATCTCGTATCTCGTATCTCGTATCTCGTATCTCGTAGTAGCATAAAAAAGCCCCGACACGAATGTCGAGGCTTAGAGTATCTTTATCTATGTGAAAGTAGAGTGAATCCGCAGTGAACTACTCCTCGTTGTTTTCAGCAAACTTAGACGGTGACATACCGAAGTGATGCTTAAACCTTTGGCTAAAGTAAGAAGGGTCATTGAAGCCCGAGTCAAACGCAACGTCTGAGATCTTCTCTCCTGCAAGAAGTCGCTCACACGCATGTTCGAGGCGCACTTCATTCAAGTGTTCTTTAAAGGTCTTGTTATAAGCCAACTTAAAGCGCCTCTGTAAACTTCTCTCCGACATGAACAGATACTTAGCAGCAGTTGCAGTACCGAACTCCGCATCAGCGTAGTGCGCACTAACAAGCTGCGACACTTTATTCTTCCATTCTTGTTCAGCGGTCAGCTTTTGTTGTTCTGGTGTTGAAGCAGCAAGCTTAATGGTTTCAATCTGTTCTATGGTACTTGCTTCAAGATCATCCAACATCTGATATTCAATAGGCCAAGAAAGCTGAACCTTGTTCTGAGAATCAGATACAAAGGCGTTCAACTCACCACCGCTCTGATTCATCAATAAAGGAAGCTTCTCAATATTAAGGTCAGTTGATTTACCGTTGTTATCACTGATGCTTGACGCTAATTTAGGGAAAGGCATCCCATGATCTCGAATCGTAACAACAAGGTGCCCTTTTACCTCTTCGACTAGCACAACCATACTCTGCGACTTAAAGTTTCGCTTAATGATGCTCGCCACTAGGCTATTGAAGATTATATCGAGATTAAAATACAACAAGGAGACATGTCGCTGCTTGGTCTCAACTTTAATGTCCAGTTCAATGCCGGCTTTCACTAAATCGTCCTGCCAAGCCTTGAGCACCGACTCCAAGATTAAAATCATGTCATAACAAACCGCTCCCTCTCCTTGTTGGCTATTACTCAACTGAGCTAAACCATTCTTCAAGGTCAAGATAGGTGACTTCCCTTGGTCATCATTCCAATTCGGGAGCATAGCCGCGATATTATTCACTTCAGAAGAGAGCTCTTTTGCGGTGTGAGACACAAGCGCATTTTTAACCGATAGCTGCTTTTTCAGCTGTTGATTGGTCGTTAGTAAGATACGGCTTTGATGTCTCAGCTGATCCGTTTTTAGTGCAACTTGCGCCTTTAAGTGCCTGTTGGCAAAAGTAACATAACGGGAACGCCAAAATACCAAGATGGTCACGACACAGATGAGCAAGATAAGAGAACTCGCTGCCGCCCAGTTACTCAGATACCAAGGTTCTGCAATCGAGAAGCTTTGATTGGTTGAGATGAAGCGGTAATGGGAGTCCTTCACTGGCTTTACTTCAAGTGTGTAGTCCCCAGGGAGAAGATGATCGAGTGTTAACAAGCCCCCTTCAAACTCACTCCAAGGTTCATCATCACTCAGTCGATACTCCATAGCAGGAGCAAAAGTCGCAGGCAAAATGCCCAACTTGAAGCCAATCGATGAACCATAAGGGATCTCAGCTAAGTCGGCAGTCTTGCCACCCAATGATACCGTTTGTTGGTCGACGCTAATCTTACTCAGCAACGCACGACTATGAGGTGTCGTGGATACCAATAACTCATTCGATAATGCACTCACCACACCATACTTTGAGCCTAAAACGAGTCGTGAAGATTGACTCTCTTCACTGTAAAACAACGCACATGCACCTTCCGCCAGTTCGTTGGTAATCAATCCAAAAGGAGAGCCAATGTGTTTATGCAGTTGACCATCTAAACCGTAGTAACTGATGCCTTTCGAAGACCCTAACCACACGCCATTGTCATCGCTGATCAAACAGTTAGGGCTGATATTATCTTCAACGAGGGTGATTTCTTGAATCGCTGAACTGTCATAAGGAATTCGATACACGCCGTAACTGCCTGCGAACCATTGAGCCCCATCTTTGGCTTTTTCAATATCGACGACTTTGCCAAATCGTTCACTTGAGCGACTAAAGCTGATTCGCTTATTAATAAAAGAGTAGAAACCGTGGTCTGTGCCTATATAGACTCGACCTTGTAACCCTATATTGAGATCGGTGATTTTGGCTGGCAAAAACTTATCGACTAACCAATCAATGCCATAGCCCGTTAAATTCATCGTATCAACGGAAAGGGAATAAAGGTTCTGCCCAGAGGTCATCCAAAGTAGGTTGTTAGATTGAAGCGCAAAGTTCTCAACGTGCACCCCATCAATCGCTCTCGGTAAATCGAGTGCTTCAGGTTCTAGTGTATCGGTATTAAAGCTAATAATGCCCTCTTCGGTCGCCAACCAAATTGAAGATCCAAAGGTGACAAAATCCTGTACTGAATTCGAATAGACACGGACCGGGCGCTCGTCGCTTTGAGAGTCGACAAAATAGAGCCCCATTGAGGAAGCAACCCAAGATAAGTGGTCACTAATAGGTTGCACTTTGTTGATCACTACACTGCTCGAGTGCATCCCCATTCCGGTTAATGGTGTTCTTGAGAATGTCTTACTGAACAGTGAGAAGTAGCGTATACCATTATTGGTAGCTACCCACATACCACCAGCGTGGTCGTTGATCAGTGAGTATATTTTCTCACCCGGTAACGAGAAGTCTTGGTTAGTCGCTTGATCGAATCGCTTAATGTGACCCGTAATAAAGTTGTAGCTAATCAGGCCGTGCTCGGTACCAATCCAATATTGGTCTGAGGTTTCAGCCAGTGAAAGAACATGAGAGCCACTGACTTTTACCTCTCTATCTGGATTCGCGAGATCGACGATCACCGCCCCCTTCAGAGTACCAATCACTAGCTCACGTCTCGCATTCGAAAAATAGACCGTCTCTATGTGATTCTTCTCTGAGGCAGTGACATGGGTAAATTCTTGATTTTCAGAAAGGTAAACGCCTGAACTGGTCGCTAGTACCCATTTTGATAGCACCCACTCAGCGTCATTGATCGAAATGTCACTGCTGTTGTTGTAGCGATACAACTTGAGTAATGAGTAGGTATTAAATTCTAAGGTCTGAGTGTTGTAAGTATAAAAATTACTGCCATCGGTCACCCAAATATAATCGCCGGATGCACCTATGTTTGAGATTTCAGCGCCAGGGCTTAAGCTAAACGCCAGTTCGTTGCCAATGCCCGGACTGTGTCGGTACACTTCATTATCGAAAAAAGTCCAAAATTCATCATTAAGGAACGCCACGTTTTCAGAGGAAAACTGCAGCAAACTGCCCTTTCTCGGAAGCAGTGTTCGACCATCATAAAAAAGTACTTTTCCATGAACATCATGAACCCAAAGCCCACCGCCGGCACCGAGATATAGATTTTTGGCCGCAAGAAAGTTCCCTTGCGCTTGAACGGGCAAAGGGTAGAAAACTGAAGGTGATGTATTTACCGCAAGAACGCTAAATGAAATGCTCATTAACATGAACATTTTGAAGATAATCTGATACAACTTTTAATCCTGAACAGCAACAACACGTGAAGTTTCGCTAACCGCAACGGCTTATCGTTGCTTCAACAAAAACTGAGTTTTTTTGTGCTTATTATTATCTTTCTATTTTAGCGGAAATTAACAAAGGAGAAAGGAGGTTTGCGATTTGTTGGAAGGTTTTATCTTAGCGGTCACGAAAATGCCGCAAAAAGCGGCATGATTCATAAATTAACGAGAGCAAAGTAGAGTAAGGAATACTCTCTAGCGATTACTTAGCACTTAGGCAGCTCGTGTAGCTATCTGTAACTTGTTGAAGAAAATCGAAATAACTTCCGCTCTTCACTTCAACCGTTGAACCGATTGGATCAAGTTGACCTTGCTTCGCATTGCTTCCGCGAGTCACTGATTCGATGACAGCAGGCGTAAACTGAGGCTCAGAGAACACACACTGAACATTCTCACGTACTAAGGTTTTCTTGATAGCAATTAGGCTTTTTGCACCCGGTTTACGTTCAGGGCTTACCGTGAAGTGACCTAGGTTATTCAACTCAAACTCTTGCTCAAAGTAACCATACGCATCATGGAACACGTAATAACCTTTGTCTTTTACTGGCGCAAGTTGTTCGCGAATTGACTGCTGTTTTTCTTTCAGAGTAATCAAGAATGAATCTAAGTTCTCTTGATACGCCATTGCGTTGTCAGGATCAGATTCAATCAACTTAGCTGAGATGTATTTTGCTGCTACCTCAACTTGATCTATGCCTAACCAGAAGTGAGGATCATGGCTGCCGTGGTTATGGCCTTCATGAGCATCGTGATCATGCTCTTCATGTCCGAACTCTCTCAAATTAATACCAGGGATCTCACTGATCTGGATAACGTTCTCTTTTGAACCAATCACTTTCGTCAAGAAGGCTTCTAGGTCAGGACCGAACCAAACCACCATGTCTGCACTGTGAACTTTTTTCACATCAGATGGCTTAAGCGCATAATCGTGCGGCGAAGCGTTGCTGTTCATCAGCACGCCCGGTTCACTAACGCCTTGCGTTAATTCCGTCACAATCATTTGAATTGGTTTAAAACTTGTTAAAATAGTATTGGCACTTGCAACACTTGGCGCTAAAAGCAAAGTAGCAAGTATAAAAGATGAACGTGACATAATCCCTCGATAATAGAAAAGTAGCTTAGGCTTGAGGTAAATGTTACATTATAACATTAGCGAATTGCAAATGAGTTCTATTCATGGATAACTTAATCCAACTAGATTCTGTGAGCGTCGAATTTGACGGTCGAAAAGTTTTAGACAACATCTCTCTAAATTTAGAGCGTGGCAGAATCACTACCCTAATTGGGCCAAATGGAGCGGGGAAATCAACCTTAGTTAAGGTACTACTTGGGCTCCAGAACAAATATTCCGGAAAGATCACCAAATCAAAAAAACTAAAAATTGGTTATGTTCCACAAAAGCTAAAGCTGAACGACTCTCTGCCTCTCAATGTAGAACGTTTTCTTAAGCTCACCGGAAAATTCAGTAAACAAGAAATTCTAGAATCTTTGATGCTAGTGGGCGCTGAACACCTGATGAAAAGTAATATGCATCAACTGTCTGGTGGCGAAAACCAACGAGTGCTGATCGCTCGATCTCTATTGAAAAGACCCGACCTGCTCGTTCTTGATGAACCCGCACAAGGTGTTGATGTACAAGGCCAAATCGATCTTTACGATCTGATCGATTCCATTCGTCACCGCTTTGGTTGCGCTGTGTTTATGGTTTCACACGACTTGCATTTAGTGATGGCAAAAACAGACGATGTGATCTGTTTGCATCACCATATCTGCTGTTCGGGTGCACCGGCTGATATTAAACATCACCCTTCTTATATCGCGCTGTTCGGTACTGCGGTTCAAGAAAGCTTGGCTTTCTACCACCACCAACATGACCACCATCACCATGACTTGGCAGGCCAGCCAGTTTCTGGGGATGTGCACGACTGCTCCAACCATAAACACGGACATCACCACTAATGCTTGAGTTTCTTCTACCTTCTATTCTTGCAGGCTTAGGCATTGCTCTTATTGCTGGCCCGCTGGGTTCGTTCGTGGTGTGGCGCAAGATGGCTTACTTTGGTGACACCCTTGCACACGCCTCTCTAATGGGCTTAGCGCTAGGCTTCCTGTTCAACATTAACTTGTACTTCGCCTTACTGATCTGTTGTTTGATGTTGGCTGTCTTGCTCGTGACATTGCAAAAACAAAAGCTGGTCGCGACCGATACCCTACTCGGTATTTTGGCGCACAGTGCACTATCACTTGGTTTGGTTGCTGTCAGCTTCTTAGATAATGTTCGTGTTGATCTGATGAGCTACCTATTTGGTGACTTGCTGGCGGTATCTCCGATGGATTTAGTGTTCATATATGCGGGTGCCGCTGTAATTGGACTGGTACTGGCTATCTTTTGGCGACCACTATTATCAACGACGGTTAACGAAGATCTCGCGGCTGTTGACGGTATAAACATTGATTTAATGCGTCTGATTTTGATGCTGCTTGTTGGTATCGTGATCGCTGTTGGTATGAAGTTTGTGGGTGCATTAATCATGACATCGCTACTGATTATTCCTGCAGCAACGGCAAGGAAGTTCTCCAAGACCCCTGAGCAGATGGCGTTTCTAGCATCGATTATTGGCTCTATCTCTGTATTCGGTGGATTAAGCTTGTCTTGGTTCTATGACACGCCTGCAGGCCCTTCTGTGGTTATCAGTGCAGCTGCGATGTTTATGCTATCTCAAATGGTGAAGACCCGAGCGTAATCATACGATTCGTATCTCGTATCTCGTATCTCGTATCATTGAAGACATACAAAAAAGGCTTGGTCAGTGACCAAGCCTTTTTAATATCATTCAGTTAGTTAGCTTCTATCTCAATCGATAAAAGTTAGCTGATTACCAACCTGTGATTTCACGTAGGCCTTTACCGATGTCAGCAAGAGACTTAACTGTCTTAACGCCTGCTGCTTCTAGTGCTGCGAATTTATCTTCAGCAGTGCCTTTACCGCCAGAGATGATTGCGCCTGCGTGGCCCATACGTTTACCCGGAGGAGCAGTAACACCAGCGATGTAAGAAACAACTGGCTTAGTTACGTTCGCTTTGATGAACTCAGCCGCTTCTTCTTCCGCAGTACCACCGATTTCACCAATCATTACGATTGCTTCAGTCTCTGGGTCTTCTTGGAAAAGTTTTAGGATATCAATGAAGTTTGAACCTGGGATTGGGTCACCACCGATACCAACACATGTAGACTGACCAAAGCCTTCATCTGTTGTTTGCTTAACTGCTTCGTACGTCAGAGTACCTGAACGAGATACGATACCTACTTTACCCTTCTTGTGGATATGACCAGGCATAATACCGATCTTACACTCATCTGGAGTGATAAGACCTGGACAGTTAGGGCCGATCATGCGAACGCCAGTTTCTTCTAGCTTCACTTTAACGTCGATCATATCTGTTGTAGGGATACCTTCAGTGATCGTTACGATCAGTTCGATACCTGCATCAATCGCTTCTAGGATTGCATCTTTACAGAAAGGAGCTGGTACATAGATAACTGTTGCTGTTGCGCCAGTTACTTCTACAGCTTCACGTACTGTGTTGAATACTGGAAGGCCTAGGTGAGTTTGACCACCTTTACCAGGTGAAACACCACCAACCATTTGCGTACCGTATGCGATAGCTTGATCTGAGTGGAATGTACCTTGACCGCCAGTGAAACCCTGACAGATTACTTTAGTGTCTTTGTTAATTAATACAGACATTATTTAGCCTCCGCAGCAGCAACAACTTTCTGAGCAGCATCTGTTAGAGATTCAGCTGCAATGATATCAACATCAGAATTAGCAAGTACTTCGCGACCTAGGTCTGCGTTAGTACCTTCTAGACGAACAACTACAGGAACTGTTACGCCAACTTCTTTAACCGCACCGATAATACCTTCAGCGATCATGTCACAACGAACGATACCACCGAAGATGTTTACTAGTACTGCTTTAACATTGTCATCAGAAAGGATGATCTTGAATGCTTCAGCTACACGTTCTTTTGTCGCGCCGCCGCCTACATCAAGGAAGTTTGCTGGCTTGCCGCCGTGTAGGTTTACGATATCCATCGTACCCATCGCAAGGCCTGCACCGTTAACCATACAGCCAACGTTGCCATCTAGTGCTACGTAGTTCAGTTCCCACTGTGCTGCGTGTGCTTCGCGCTCATCTTCTTGAGATGGATCGTGCATTTCACGTAGTTTAGGCTGACGGTACATCGCGTTTGAGTCGATGTTGATCTTGCCGTCTAGACAAAGCAGGTTGCCTTCACCAGTAATTACAAGCGGGTTGATTTCTAGTAGAGCTAGGTCGTACTGAGAGAACATTTGGCCAAGACCCATGAAGATCTTAACGAACTGTTTAATTTGATCGCCAACTAGACCAAGTTTGAACGCAAGTTCACGGCCTTGGTAAGCTTGAGGGCCCACTAGAGGATCGATCGCTGATTGGTGAATCAACTCTGGAGTTTCTTCAGCGATTTTCTCAATGTCCACACCGCCTTCAGTTGACGCCATGAATACAATTTTGCGCGTTGCACGGTCAACAACAGCACCTAGGTAAAGCTCGTTAGCAATGTTCGATGCTTCTTCAACTAGGATCTTTGTTACAGGCTGACCATTAGCGTCTGTTTGGTAAGTTACTAGGTTTTTGCCTAGCCACTTTTGTGCAAACTCTTTAACGCCTTCTTTCGTGTCATGTAGCTCTACGCCGCCCGCTTTACCGCGGCCACCAGCGTGTACTTGACACTTAACGACTTTCTTGGCTGTACTGATACGACCTGCAGCTTCGAAAGCTTCTTGTGCAGTATCACATGCGAAACCTTCTGGTACAGGCAAACCGAATTCTGCAAACAGCTGTTTGGCTTGGTATTCATGCAAATTCATTTTGATATTCCGTTTATTTTCCCTTAAGGGATTATTATTTCCATAACGACACAGTTTCCTGTGTTACGTCTGTAGGGTCTTCTCAAATAAACTGCTGTCCATTTTCTAATGGCTTTACAGTTCAAGTGAAGGCCAGACGTTGAGCAGCCTAGCCTTTGAAACTTTTTACGTCTAGCTAACTGGGCTAACTAGACGTTTTAGCGATACTAAACGTCTAATAGCAGACGTGCAGGATCTTCTAATAGCTCTTTGATGGTCACTAGGAAGCCAACTGATTCACGGCCATCGATTAGACGGTGGTCGTAAGAAAGCGCTAGGTACATCATTGGTAGAATCTCTACCTTGCCATCAACAGCCATTGGACGATCTTGGATTTTGTGCATACCCAGGATTGCCGCTTGAGGCGGGTTGATGATTGGCGTAGACATTAGAGAACCAAATACACCACCGTTTGTGATAGTGAAGTTACCGCCCATCAGCTCATCCACAGTTAGCTTGCCGTCACGGCCTTTGATTGCTAGCTCTTTGATGCCTTTTTCGATGTCAGCGAAACCTAGTGTGTCACAGTCTTTCAGTACTGGAGTTACTAGACCACGTGGCGTTGATACTGCCATGCTGATGTCGAAGTAGTTGTGGTAAACGATATCTGTACCGTCGATAGATGCGTTCACTTCTGGGAAACGTTTTAGCGCTTCTGTTACTGCTTTCACATAGAAAGACATGAAACCAAGACGCGTGTCGTGACGCTTCTCGAATTGGTCTTTGTACTGCTTACGAAGGTCCATGATTGGCTTCATGTTCACTTCGTTGAAAGTAGTCAGCATTGCTGTGCTGTTCTTCGCTTCTAGAAGACGGTTTGCAACTGTCTTACGTAGGCGAGTCATAGGTACGCGTTTTTGGCTACGAGCTGCTGCTGGCGCTTCAACTGCTGGTGCAGATGCTGCTGCCGGAGCCGCTTTCGCTGCTGCTAGATGTGCGTCGATGTCTTCACGAGTAATACGACCACCAACACCAGTGCCTTTAACGTCAGCTGGTTGTAGGTTGTGCTCTGCAAGCAAGCGACGAACAGCTGGGCTTAGTGCGTCGTTGTTCTCTTCTGTAAGAGCCGCTTTGTGGCGCTTGTCAGGAGAAGCTTCCGTATCTTCCGTTGTATCTTTCGTTGGTTCACCAGCGACAGCACCCGGCTTGATTTTAGCCAGAAGCTGTTTAGAAAGTACCGTAGCACCTTCTTCTTCGATGATAGCTTCCAGAACACCCGCTTCAGGAGCCGGTACTTCTAGAACTACTTTATCTGTTTCGATATCTACAATGACTTCATCACGTGCAACCGCTTCGCCCGGTTTTTTGTGCCAAGTAGCAACTGTTGCATCAGCCACAGATTCAGGTAAATCTGGAACCAGAATTTCAATTGTCATGTGCGTATTTTCCTTTTACTTCTAGTTCTTAAGTAGGGTCAAAGCGTCGTCAACTAACGCTTTTTGTTGTTTCAAGTGTACCGACATATAGCCAACAGCTGGTGATGCTGATGCAGGACGACCTGCGTATTGAATATCAGCACCCACTGGGATAGCAGCTCGGAAATTATGTTGGCTACTGTACCAAGCACCTTGGTTTTGTGGCTCTTCTTGACACCAAACGTAATCGACTACATTCGTGTACTGTGCAATTGCAGCTCTCACGTCCTCGTAAGGGAACGGGTAAAGTTGCTCAATACGCACAATAGCGACATCGTCTTGCTCGTTCTTACGTCTTTGGTCAAGTAGGTCGAAGTAAACCTTACCTGAACAGAACACGACGCGTTTTACGTTCTCAGGAGCCAGATCATCGATTTCTGCGATAGCTGGTTGGAACGTACCTTCTGCCAAATCTTCCAAAGAAGAAGTACACAGAGGGTGACGAAGCAATGACTTAGGTGACATTACGATCAGAGGACGACGCATTGGTCGAACAACCTGACGGCGAATCATGTGGTAAACCTGAGCCGGTGTTGAAGGAACAACAACCTGCATGTTTTGTTCAGCACATAACTGAAGGTAACGCTCAAGACGTGCAGAAGAGTGCTCTGGGCCTTGACCTTCATAACCGTGAGGAAGCAGCATAGTTAAACCACATAGACGTGCCCACTTTTGCTCACCTGACGAAATAAATTGGTCGATAACAACTTGTGCACCGTTTGCGAAGTCACCAAATTGTGCTTCCCAAAGGGTTAGACCGCTTGGCTCTGCTGTTGCGTAACCATACTCAAATGCCAGTACCGCTTCTTCAGACAATACCGAGTCAAACACTTGGAATGGCCCTTGCTTGTCATGAATGTTCGCAAGAGGAACATACGTGCTTGCATCTGATTGGTTGTGCAGTACTGAGTGACGGTGGAAGAACGTACCACGACCAGAATCTTGGCCAGAGATACGAATACGCTTACCGTCATCTACCAGTGTTGCGTAAGCCAGAGTTTCAGCCATACCCCAATCGACTTGTTTCTCACCATTCACCATGGCAGTACGATCGTTGTACAGTTTATTAACTCGGCTTTGCAGCTTATGGCTGTCTGGGTATTGGCAAAGTTTGGTACCAAGCTCTTTCAGGCGCTCGATATCAATCTTGTTATCCCATTCGATGTTCCAGTCGTGACCTAGGTAAGGAGACCAGTCCACAGAGTGAAGTGCCATTGGGCGCCACTCTTTAACCACAACTTCACCGTGATCAAGTGCATCACGATATTCGTTAACTAGTTGAGTTGCTGTATCAATACCAAACTCACCACGCTCCATTAGCACGTCAGCGTAAAGCTTACGTGGCGTTGGATGCTTCTTGATTTTTTGGTACATCAAAGGCTGTGTTGCATTCGGCTCATCGGCTTCGTTGTGACCGTGGCGACGGTAACAAACCAAATCAATAACAACATCACGCTTAAACGTATTACGGTAATCCAATGCAAGACGCGCAACGAACGCAACCGCTTCTGGATCATCAGAGTTAACGTGGAAAATCGGAGCCTGAACCATCTTCGCGATATCAGTACAGTACATCGTAGAACGAGTATCGCGTGGGTTAGACGTTGTAAAACCAACTTGGTTGTTTACAACGATACGAACCGTACCACCTACACAGAAACCACGAGCTTGAGACATGTTAAACGTCTCTTGTACTACACCCTGACCAGCGATAGCTGAGTCACCGTGGATAGTAATTGGAAGTACACGGCTGCCGTCACTATCACCAAGGCGATCTTGACGTGCACGTACTGAACCGATAACTACCGGGTTTACGATTTCTAAGTGAGATGGGTTAAATGCAAGTGCTAAGTGAACGTTGCCGCCTGGCGTTGCGAAGTCCGCAGAGAAGCCTTGGTGGTATTTCACATCACCAGTACCCCACGTGTCATCGTGCTTGCCCGCAAATTCGTCAAACAGGTCTTGTGGCTTTTTACCAAGCACGTTGACCAACATGTTTAGACGACCACGGTGAGCCATACCAACAACAACTTCACGCATGCCTTGTCCGCCAGCATGACGAATAATTTCTTTCGTCATTGGGATAAGCGCATCACCACCTTCCAACGAGAAGCGTTTTGCGCCTGGGAATTTAGCACCAAGATAGCGCTCAAGACCTTCAGCTGCAGTTAGCTCTTCTAGGAAAGCTTGCTTTTCTTCTTTATTGAAAGAGGGTTGACCAGATACAGACTCTAAACGTTGTTGAATCCAACGCTTTTGCTCTGTATTCGTCATGTGCATGTATTCAGCACCAATAGAACCACAATAAGTCTGCTTTAGAGATTTGTATAAATCTTTAAGCACCATCGTCTCTTGGCCAATCGCGTAAGAACCGACGTTAAACGTCTCATTGAGGTCATCTTCGGTAAGAGTGTGGAAAGAAGGATCCAGCTCTTCAACTGTATCTCTTTTCCATAAACCTAGGGGGTCTAGATTTGCTGATTGATGCCCTCGGAATCGATAAGCATTAATTAGTTGCAGAACCTTTACTTGTTTCGCATCGACATCTGGATCACTAACTTGGACACTGTAATGCTTTGTTTCTTGAGCGAGTCGACGGAAGTATTCACGAACACGAGAGTGTGGTTGTTCCACTGTCTCTGAAGCTTGCACAGGCAGTTCTTCAAAAACACTTCTCCATTCGTCACTTACCGAATCTGGGTCACTTAGATACAGTTCATAGAGTTCTTCTACGTACGTTGCATTGGCGCCAGCCAAGTGTGAAGACTCGAGCCATGCCTTCATCACGCCGTTGTGCATATTTTCCCTTAACCAGTAGTTTTCACGTTTGCTGCGGTCTATGCCGAGCTATTAAAAGGCCGCCCCAAAACTTCTAGGGCGGCAATTTTTATATAACTTAAACCGAACGATTCACCAACATGGTCTTGATGTGACCAATAGCTTTCGTCGGATTTAATCCCTTAGGACAAACACTTACACAATTCATGATGCCATGGCAACGAAAAACGCTAAATGCATCATCAAGATCGGACAAACGTTCGTCTGTCGCTGTATCTCGGCTATCAATTAGCCAACGGTACGCTGCAAGTAGGCCTGCTGGTCCGATGAATTTGTCAGGGTTCCACCAGAACGATGGGCAAGATGTAGTACAACATGCACACATGATACATTCGTACAATCCATCTAAGTGCGCGCGCTCATCAGGGCTTTGTAAGTTTTCACGTGCCGGTGGTACATTGCCATCAGACACTAAGAATGGCTTCACTTTCTCGTAGTTATCGTAGAACTGAGTCATGTCTACAATCAGGTCACGAACAACAGGTAGACCAGGCAGCGGACGAATCACAATCTTGTCTTGGCCAGAAAGCGCAGATAATGGAGTGATACACGCCAGACCGTTTTTACCATTCATGTTCAAACCATCCGAACCACATACACCTTCACGGCATGAGCGACGGAATGAGATAGTTGGATCTTGCTCTTTCAACAGAATAAGCGCGTCCAAAAGCATCATGTCTGAACCTTCATCCACCTCTAGGGTGTATTCCTTCATATAAGGCTTCTGGTCGACATCTGGATTGTAACGGTATAAAGAGAAATTCAGTTTCATGGTCATATCTCCTTAGTACGTACGTGCTTTTGGTGGGAACGCTTCACGATGGATAGGCTCCATGTTTACACCACGCTTAGTCATGCTCTCTGACTCTGGGTTGTAAAGAGAGTGGCATAGCCATTGCTCATCATCACGGTCAGGGAAATCGAATCGAGCGTGTGCGCCACGGCTCTCTGTACGGAAGTTTGCAGCAACCGCTGTTGCGAATGCAGTTTCCATCAGGTTTTCAAGCTCTAGACACTCGATACGTTGAGTGTTGAACTCTGTCGACTTGTCAGATAAGTGTGCATTCTTCAGACGCTCGCGAATCGCTTTAAGCTCTTCTAGGCCTTCAGCCATTGCTTTGCCTTCACGGAATACTGAGAAGTTGTTCTGCATACATTGTTGAAGATCTTTACGGATTTGCGCTGGATCTTCACCGTCAGTACTGTTTTCCCAACGGTTGTAACGCTCTAGAGAACGCTCAATGTCTGCTTCAGTTGCTGGTTTCGCTTCGTCTTGCTTCTTCAGAGTCTCACCTAGGTGTAGACCTGTTGCACGACCAAATACCACCAAATCAAGTAGTGAGTTACCACCTAGACGGTTTGCACCGTGTACTGATACTGATGCGATTTCACCACAAGCAAATAGGCCTTGGATTTCAACATCAGTGCCATCTTCAGTTTGCTTAATAGCTTGACCAGAAACTTGTGTTGGAACACCACCCATCATGTAGTGACATGTTGGGATTACTGGGATTGGCTCTTTTACAGGATCAACGTGAGCAAAGGTACGAGACAGTTCACATACACCAGGAAGACGAGATTCAAGTGTCTCTTTACCTAGGTGATCAAGCTTAAGCTTGATGTGTGGACCCCAAGGGCCATCGCAACCGCGACCCTCACGGATTTCAACCATCATTGAACGAGCAACAACATCACGACCCGCTAAGTCTTTAGCGTTTGGTGCGTAACGTTCCATGAAGCGTTCGCCATCTTTATTAAGAAGGTAACCACCTTCACCACGACAACCTTCCGTTACCAATACACCTGCGCCAGCAATACCCGTTGGGTGGAACTGCCACATTTCGATGTCTTGCATTGGAACGCCAGCACGAATCGCCATACCAACACCGTCACCAGTATTGATGTGTGCGTTAGTTGTCGAAGCGTAGATACGACCAGCACCACCAGTAGCAAGGATTGTTGCCTTCGCTTTGAAGTAACAAACTTCGCCCGTTTCCATACAAAGCGCGGTTGTACCTAAGATTGCACCGTCTTCGTTCTTAACAAGATCCAGTGCATACCACTCAGAGAAAACCGTCGTTTTGTGCTTAATGTTTTGTTGGTAAAGCGTGTGAAGCAGTGCGTGACCAGTACGGTCGGCTGCAGCTGCGGTACGAGCCGCTTGCTCACCACCAAAGTTTTTAGATTGACCACCGAAAGGACGTTGGTAAATAGTGCCATTCTCGAAGCGAGAGAAAGGCAGGCCCATTTTTTCAAGTTCGATTACCGACTCAGGACCGTTTTTACACATGTATTCGATAGCGTCTTGGTCACCGATGTAATCAGAACCTTTAACGGTGTCGTACATGTGTTGTTCCCAATGGTCTTCGTGCGCGTTACCAAGAGCAACAGTGATGCCGCCTTGTGCTGAAACCGTATGAGAACGAGTAGGAAAAACTTTAGAAAGCAATGCACAAGATAGGCCTTGCTCAGAAATTTGCAGTGCGGCACGCATACCTGCACCACCAGCGCCGATAACTACGGCATCAAACTCACGAACAGGAATAGTCACTTACGCACCCCACAAAATAAACAGACCAGAGAAGAAATATCCAAGAAGAACTGCAACAACACCGACTTGAAGACCAACACGCAGTTTTGCGCATTTGATGTAGTCAGTTAGTACTTGCCATAGGCCGATCCACGCGTGAACCAAAACAGAAGTAAGCGCTAACATGGTGAAGACTTTAGTGAAGGTTCCACCAAAGAATTGCGTCCAAGATGCGTAAGAGATATCACCAGAGAAAGCACAGAAGCTCACTAGGTAGATAGTATAAAGAGTCATAATGATGGCAGTTGCACGAATCAGTAAATAATCATGAACACCATTACGACCAAAAGTAGAAACGTTGTTTACCATACTAAGATCCCCGCTAGTAGAGACAATACCGCTGTTGCTGCGAATGCAACCTTAGCGCTCTTAGCGCCAGATTCCAGCTCTTCAAAGTGACCTAGGTCCATAAGAAGGTGACGAATACCACCAGCAATGTGGTAAGCCAAAGCGGTTAGAATGCCCCACAGAATAAACTTCACGAAGAAACCGTCGACAATGTCGCTAGCTTCCATAAAGCCTACTGGGGATGAGAGGGAAGTGGATAGTAACCAAAGCAGAATTCCAATCGCGACAAAAGTTATCACCCCAGACACACGGTGTAGGATGGAAGCTATTGCAGTGATAGGAAAGTGGATGGTCTGTAAATCTAAATTAACAGGTCTTGTCTTTCTTTCTTTCACGGGCTTGCTCACTCAGCTCCATTGAGCATTATGGTCATTAAATAACCTTATGATATTGTTATGGACAAAATTTGATCGCAAACCTTCAAAATTTAACATTAACTTAACAAATAACTGAAGTTGAGCCTTAGATAATTGTAAAATAATTGTTAACTGCCAGATTAAGAAAGACACCTCACATTTCTTCTTAGCCTTGCATTTATAAGGTTTTAACCAAACTTTTCAGCGCCACTATACGGCTGGCAACATTCTAATACAATTGATGTAACAAATAATGCTACACAGACCAGATTTTTAACGAATTTAATGTAAAAAACACTAACAAGTGCACACAAAGCTGTAGAAAAATTGACTTTCCCACGTAAGACCAGTAAAAAAATGGCACATAAACATCCTGGACGGATTAATAATAAACAAAGGAGATTGTTATGGCGGATAAGAAAGCTACCCTTCACATTGAAGGTCAAGCGCCAATCGAGCTGCCGATTACGGAAGGTGTACTTGGTACTCCAGTGATCGATGTTCGTACACTAGGTTCTAATGGTTTTTTCACTTTTGACCCTGGTTTTCTTGCCACTGCATCTTGTGAGTCTCAAATCACTTTTATTGACGGTGGAAAAGGTATTCTTCTACACCGTGGTTATCCAATTGACCAACTTGCCAATAACGCTGATTACTTAGAGGTATGTTACATACTTCTTTACGGTGAAGCCCCATCTCGAGCTGAATACGAAAAGTTCAAGACTACCGTGACACGTCACACTATGGTGCATGAGCAGATTGCTAGTTTCTTCCACGGCTTCCGTCGTGATGCTCACCCTATGGCTGTAATGTGTGGTGTTGTAGGCGCTCTAGCAGCGTTCTACCACGACTCACTTGATATCAACAACGATACACACCGTGAAATTGCGGCTTACCGCCTAATTTCAAAAATGCCGACACTGGCAGCAATGTGTTACAAATATTCAATCGGTCAGCCGTTTATCTACCCACGTAACGACCTAGGCTACGCAGAAAACTTCTTACACATGATGTTTGCAAACCCATGTGAAGAGTACGAAGTGAACCCTATTGTTGCTCGTGCAATGGATAAAATCTTCACACTACACGCTGATCACGAACAGAATGCTTCAACGTCTACTGTACGTCTATCTGGTTCATCTGGTGCTAACCCGTTTGCGTGTATCGCAGCAGGTATCGCATCACTTTGGGGGCCAGCTCACGGCGGTGCAAACGAAGCTTGTCTACGTATGCTTGAAGAGATCGGTAGCGTAGATAACATTGAAGAATACGTTGCGAAAGCAAAAGACAAAGATGACCCATTCCGTTTGATGGGCTTCGGTCACCGTGTTTACAAGAACTACGATCCACGTGCAACGGTAATGCGCGAAGCGTGTCACGAAGTACTGAAAGAGCTAAACATCCAAGATCCACTACTTGACGTAGCAATGGAACTTGAGCGTATCGCTCTGTCTGATGAGTACTTTGTTTCTAAGAAACTATACCCAAACGTAGATTTCTACTCAGGTATCATTCTGAAAGCAATCGGTATTCCAGTATCAATGTTTACTGTAATCTTCGCGATGTCTCGTACTATCGGTTGGATTGCACACTGGAACGAAATGCACAGCGATCCGACAAACCGTATCGGTCGTCCTCGTCAGTTGTACACTGGTCAAGAGCAGCGTGATTTCCAAGCTCTACACGAGCGCGAATAGTAAAGTTTCAGATTTTCTAATCGAAAAAAATATCCGCCTTCTTAGAAGGCGGTTTTGCTTTATAACCCCCTAGAAGGGGGCGTCCGCGCTATCAGTTCTTCAATAACTGCAGTTGTTGTTCATACTCTATGTCCTGCTTGTCTTGGTGCCGTACATATCGTCGAATGACTTC
>NZ_JAKEUP010000048.1:0-366 GCF_022397895.1 Vibrio sp. Isolate33 | reverse complement strand
AGTGGGTAGTTTAACCTTTCGGGGAGGACGCTCACCACTTTGTGGTTCATGACTGGGGTGAAGTCGTAACAAGGTAGCCCTAGGGGAACCTGGGGCTGGATCACCTCCTTATACGAAGATATTCACGATAAGTGTCCACACAGATTGATGGTTTAGATTTAGTTAAAGCCAGAGCTTTAATTAATAACGCAAGTTATTGATTAAAGCTTTTTGCTTTATGCTCTTTAACAATTTGGAAAGCTGACTGATTGATTACTTACGAGTAATTCAATCAAATTTAAAAGTTCTCAATGTTTATCTGCTCTTATTTAATAAGAACGGTATAAACACAACAAACACATTCAAGTGTCTTGTATTCGATTCAAA
>NZ_JAKEUP010000047.1:0-386 GCF_022397895.1 Vibrio sp. Isolate33 | reverse complement strand
TAGCATTGTGGACCCACCTGATTCCATGCCGAACTCAGAAGTGAAACACAATAGCGCCGATGGTAGTGTGGGGCTTCCCCATGTGAGAGTAGGACATCGCCAGGCTTTAATTTCGACTTTGTCTAGTTTCTAGACAAGTCACCATAGAGTTCTAAGTTTTCTTAGTATTTTATGTTGACTTTCAAAGTAGAAAGCGTATTATACGCGTCCTGCTTAAGTGCTAAGGCGCTGAAAGCAAAGCTCTTTAACAATTTAAACCTATCAATCTGTGTGGGCACTCGTTGATGAATATCAAAACGTTTTATCGTTAGATAAAACAGATTCTTCGGAATCAAAATGATTTCAATGAACTGAGTGACCAATACAAATAATACAAATAACCTCGG
>NZ_JAKEUP010000046.1:0-413 GCF_022397895.1 Vibrio sp. Isolate33 | reverse complement strand
CCGAGGTTATTTGTATTGGTCACTCAGTTCATTGAAATCATTTTGATTCCGAAGAATCTGTTTTATCTAACGATAAAACGTTTTGATATTCATCAACGAGTGCCCACACAGATTGATAGGTTTAAATTGTTAAAGAGCTTTGCTTTCAGTGCCTTAGCACTTAAGCAGGACGCGTATAATACGCTTTCTACTTTGAAAGTCAACATAAAATACTAAGAAAACTTAGAACYCTATGGTGACTTGTCTAYTWAWTAGACAAAGTCGAAATTAAAGCCTGGCGATGTCCTACTCTCACATGGGGAAGCCCCACACTACCATCGGCGCTATTGTGTTTCACTTCTGAGTTCGGCATGGAATCAGGTGGGTCCACAATGCTATGGTCGCCAAGCAAATTTTAAAATTCGGAAAACTGT
>NZ_JAKEUP010000045.1:0-523 GCF_022397895.1 Vibrio sp. Isolate33 | reverse complement strand
TTTGAATCGAATACAAGACACTTGAATGTGTTTGTTGTGTTTATACCGTTCTTATTAAATAAGAGCAGATAAACATTGAGAACTTTTAAATTTGATTGAATTACTCGTAAGTAATCAATCAGTCAGCTTTCCAAATTGTTAAAGAGCATGAGACTTTAAGAACCAGTGTTCTAAAATTCACATTTTCTAAAGACTCTCACAGTCGAAAAAACCAACCAGCGACATAAGAAGTGGTTTGGAGTTTTAACTTCCAAGAATATTTAGAGAATGGTGGGCGATACCGGGCTCGAACCAGTGACCCCCTGCTTGTAAGGCAGGTGCTCTCCCAACTGAGCTAATCGCCCACGATAGTTTTAATTCCTTCGCGGAGAAAGAATGGTGGGTCGTGCAGGATTCGAACCTGCGACCAATTGATTAAAAGTCAACTGCTCTACCAACTGAGCTAACGACCCAATGGTATCCCGTAGGGGAGTCGAACCCCTGTTACCGCCGTGAAAGGGCGGTGTCCTAGGCCTCTAGACGA
>NZ_JAKEUP010000044.1:0-633 GCF_022397895.1 Vibrio sp. Isolate33 | reverse complement strand
AGTGGGTAGTTTAACCTTTCGGGGAGGACGCTCACCACTTTGTGGTTCATGACTGGGGTGAAGTCGTAACAAGGTAGCCCTAGGGGAACCTGGGGCTGGATCACCTCCTTATACGAAGATATTCACGATAAGTGTCCACACAGATTGATTAGGTTTAGAAAAGTTAAGAGACGATATTGGGTCTGTAGCTCAGCTGGTTAGAGCGCTCGCCTGATAAGCGGGAGGTCGGTGGTTCAAGTCCACTCAGACCCACCAATATCGACCTAGATGGGGCTATAGCTCAGCTGGGAGAGCGCCTGCCTTGCACGCAGGAGGTCTGCGGTTCGATCCCGCATAGCTCCACCATCTTTAAGTATTCTCTTAAGAGAGTCTTTAAAAATGGTTCATTGATTGAATCAAGCTCTTTAACAATTTGGAAAGCTGACTGATTGATTACTTACGAGTAATTCAATCAAATTTAAAAGTTCTCAATGTTTATCTTTAGATAAACACAACAAACACATTCAAGTGTCTTGTATTCGATTCAAATTCGTTTGAATCACATTGAGTCCGGCAAACAGTCATTGAGAATTAACCCTTCTTAATGACAACCAAAAACCTTGGTTAGTTGCCATACACTAAGACCCTTTCGGG
>NZ_JAKEUP010000043.1:0-635 GCF_022397895.1 Vibrio sp. Isolate33 | reverse complement strand
ACCCGAAAGGGTCTTAGTGTATGGCAACTAACCAAGGTTTTTGGTTGTCATTAAGAAGGGTTAATTCTCAATGACTGTTTGCCGGACTCAATGTGATTCAAACGAATTTGAATCGAATACAAGACACTTGAATGTGTTTGTTGTGTTTACCTAAAAGATAAACATTGAGAACTTTTAAATTTGATTGAATTACTCGTAAGTAATCAATCAGTCAGCTTTCCAAATTGTTAAAGAGCAAGAGTTTCAAAGTATTAAACTTTTAACCCATTTTTAAAAACTCTCCGAAAAGAATGCTTAAAGATGGTGGGCGATACCGGGCTCGAACCAGTGACCCCCTGCTTGTAAGGCAGGTGCTCTCCCAACTGAGCTAATCGCCCATAAAAGTTTTAATTCCTTATGGAAGGAATGGTGGAGCTATGCGGGATCGAACCGCAGACCTCCTGCGTGCAAGGCAGGCGCTCTCCCAGCTGAGCTATAGCCCCATATTTTTATTTCCTTGGGAGGAAATGGTGGGTCGTGCAGGATTCGAACCTGCGACCAATTGATTAAAAGTCAACTGCTCTACCAACTGAGCTAACGACCCAATGGTATCCCGTAGGGGAGTCGAACCCCTGTTACCGCCGTGAAAGGGCGGT
>NZ_JAKEUP010000042.1:0-715 GCF_022397895.1 Vibrio sp. Isolate33 | reverse complement strand
ACCATGGGAGTGGGCTGCAAAAGAAGTGGGTAGTTTAACCTTTCGGGGAGGACGCTCACCACTTTGTGGTTCATGACTGGGGTGAAGTCGTAACAAGGTAGCCCTAGGGGAACCTGGGGCTGGATCACCTCCTTATACGAAGATATTCAYGATAAGTGTCCACACAGATTGATGGTTTAATAAGTTAAGAGTAGGAAATACTTTTCCAGATGGGGCTATAGCTCAGCTGGGAGAGCGCCTCGCTGGCAGCGAGGAGGTCTGCGGTTCGATCCCGCATAGCTCCACCATCTTTAAGTGTTCTTCCTTAAGAATCTTTAAAAATGGTTATTTCTTTTGAAATATCTAGCTCTTTAACAATTTGGAAAGCTGACTGATTGATTACTTACGAGTAATTCAATCAAATTTAAAAGTTCTCAATGTTTATCTTTTAGATAAACACAACAAACACATTCAAGTGTCTTGTATTCGATTCAAAYTYGTTTGAATCACATTGAGTCCGGCAAACAGTCATTGAGAATTAACCCATTCTTAATGACAACCAAAAACCTTGGTTAGTTGCCATACAYTAAGACCCTTTCGGGTTGTATGGTTAAGTGACTAAGCGTACACGGTGGATGCCTTGGCAGTCAGAGGCGATGAAAGGCGTAATAACTTGCGATAAGCCCAGATTAGGTAGTAATAACCTTTGAGTCTGGGATTCCTGAATGGGGAAACC
>NZ_JAKEUP010000041.1:0-983 GCF_022397895.1 Vibrio sp. Isolate33 | reverse complement strand
TGGGTTTCCCCATTCAGGAATCCCAGACTCAAAGGTTATTACTACCTAATCTGGGCTTATCGCAAGTTATTACGCCTTTCATCGCCTCTGACTGCCAAGGCATCCACCGTGTACGCTTAGTCACTTAACCATACAACCCGAAAGGGTCTCTGTTTTACTTTCACTTTTGAAAAGTGAAAACAAACTAGTATGGCAACTAACCAAGGTTTTTGGTTGTCATTAAGAAGGGTTAATTCTTAATGACTGTTTGCCGGACTCAATGTGAATCAAACTAAGTTTGATTCGAATACAAGACACTTGAATGTGTTTGTTGTGTTTACCTTAAAGGTAAACATTGAGAACTTTTAAATTTGATTAACTTAATCACAGCCTTGAGCTGTTTGATTTCACTTTTTAAAGTGGAAACCAATTAAGTAATCAGTCAGCTTTCCAAATTGTTAAAGAGCAAGAGTTTTTCAAGTTTTAAACTTTCAAAACCATTTTTAAAAACTCTCCGAGGAGAATGCTTAAAGATGGTGGGCGATACCGGGCTCGAACCAGTGACCCCCTGCTTGTAAGGCAGGTGCTCTCCCAACTGAGCTAATCGCCCATAAAGTTTTCTTTTGTCTTCACTTTTTAAAAAGTGAAAATAAAAGCCATTCTTATGGAAGGAATGGTGGAGCTATGCGGGATCGAACCGCAGACCTCCTGCGTGCAAGGCAGGCGCTCTCCCAGCTGAGCTATAGCCCCATATTTTTATTTCCTTGGGAGGAAATGGTGGGCGATACCGGGCTCGAACCAGTGACCCCCTGCTTGTAAGGCAGGTGCTCTCCCAACTGAGCTAATCGCCCCAAATTTTATTTCCTTGGGAGGAAATGGTGGGTCGTGCAGGATTCGAACCTGCGACCAATTGATTAAAAGTCAACTGCTCTACCAACTGAGCTAACGACCCAATGGTATCCCGTAGGGGAGTCGAMCCCCTGTTACCGCCGTGAAAGGGCGGT
>NZ_JAKEUP010000040.1:0-1590 GCF_022397895.1 Vibrio sp. Isolate33 | reverse complement strand
CTTATAAGTCATTTCGCCTTTTTCAACTTGGGTTACGCCTGACAATTTAAAGGCAAGAGAATAATCTCGTTGAGTACGTCTACTTGTTGTTTTCATGACACTCTCCAATTTCATGTTGGAAATGTGTCAACCATAGTTAGGACGGTACATACAGAACAAAAAGGCCTCGCACAAGCGAGGCCTTGTTTTATCTATGTTTCAACGAACGACCAGCACGCAATTTACGTTGGTAAACCAAGTCAAGTCGAGAGCCATTCGTCCAATACTTTGATGAATTTAGGATTAATGAGATAACCGATAGAAGCATGGGGATTGCTTTTTCCGTTGCGAATATTGAGGTTATAAATCGGGTAGATGTCTTTCATTCCACCGGGTATCAGATCCAGTTTGAGCATATCCTTAAAGTCATTTCTAATTTTGCTGTCATGAGAGATAAAATCATCTTCTGCCGATATGTTTATCCATTGATGAATGTTTAAAGGGTACTTCTTCTCATCTTTCAAGCGACTCCCTTTTAGCCTATCTTTTACGTTTTCATCTCCTAACGGTGACCCGAGCGTAAGCAATAAGTTGACCTTCTTATCCGCGCCATAGTCGTGTCTATACTCTCCGTAATGAGACAACTTCCATAACACGTCATAGCTAATCATCGACCCAAGACTGTGAGATACGATCATCACATCATTCTGATTATCAAGCGCTTCCTTCAGTTCAACCATTAGCCTATGCCTAACATCACTGCCAAAATAGGTATCTTCATTCCAATAATGTGCCATATCCGACGCGACCTTCGTTATAAGTGTCTCAGCCACACCCAGCTTTCCAAATAGCGATGAAAAGGTATCTGCTAACGCCTCTTTTAGAAAACCAATTTTAGATACCTTGTTATACGTTGTTTTATTGAACTGGCTTGTCTTGTACTTTTTGAGTTCAGATAGCGCTTGCTGTCGACTTGCTAGGTCTTCCGTTGGTTTGTCTAACAATGTGTTTGATAGTTCACCGTAATAAACAAAGCGTTTATCGACATCTTTAAAAGCTTGTAATGAACTTGAGTCTCCACAATCGCGCTGCAAGCCATGTTCTATAGCCTCGTACCAAAGTGATTGAAGGGAATCTTTATCGGGCTTTTGAGCGTGACCATGAATGAATATGATTCTCTTAGCCATAGCAGGATGTCCTAAATTACATAGTTAAAGTTATTATTTTCAATAACAAACACCCTCTAGGCTCGCTCAGCTCTCTTACCAATAAGAATGCTGCTGATTACCCATCTAGTCGGTGATTGATAAATCTTTTGTATAGCTATGAGACAGCCGTTTTAGGCGATTAATGGGTGAAAGATTCCGTCACGACTCGCAAATTGGTAATGAATGTACCGAACAAAACCTTCCACACACAAAATGTATGGTCCGCCCCGTTATTGCAACTACAATTAAGTAACAACGGAGTTGGTTTGCGCTAATGTATTCGGAGTCCTTGTTGGGAGCACTAGCTTCCCAGCTCCACGATGATATCCGCGCCAGATTATCCTTAAAAAGCCCAAAGCATTGATTGCTATTTTTTGTGTCAGGTTCTTAATCTGGCCGATTG